>NZ_AUFX01000006.1:300000-559258 GCF_000426725.1 Sporocytophaga myxococcoides DSM 11118
CATGCCCATATCAAAAGCTTCCTGAGCACTATAGTTGCGTCCAAGGAAAAATATTTCTCTTGCTTTTTTCTGTCCAACCATCTTCGCAAGATATGCAGATCCATATCCACCGTCGAAGCTTGTTACATCGGCATCAGTTTGTTTAAAGATTGCATGTTCTTTACTTGCTAAAGTAAGATCACAAACGACATGAAGACTATGCCCCCCACCTACTGCCCAGCCTGGAACTACGGCAATCACAACTTTCGGCATGAAACGAATAAGTCTTTGAACTTCGAGTATATTAAGTCTGTGACGACCATCCTCACCTACATATCCTTTATCGCCTCTTACTTTCTGATCTCCACCGCTACAAAATGAATACACACCATCTTTTGTTGAAGGACCTTCAGCAGAAAGAAGTACAACACCTATAGACGCATCTTCATAAGCATCATAGAAAGCATCGTACAGTTCTGAAGTGGTTTTTGGTCTGAAGGCATTTCTTACATTAGGTCTGTTAAAAGCAATACGTGCCACTCCACCTGATTTCTTATAAGTAATATCTTCGTATTCTTTTGCGGTTTTCCAATCTATGTTCATTGATCTGTGATTTAGTAAATGAAAGGTAAAAATAACGTTACTTTGGGAAATTCAGAAATCTGAAAGCAGAGTGTTGGTCATACTTTCGAGGTAAAAAGCTCGAAGGTCAAAGCTTTTAAGTCATAATTCCGAGGTAAAAAGCTCAAACATCGGAGCTTTGAGGTCATATTTTCGAGCTAAAGAACTCCAACGCCGGAGTTTTAAGGTCATAATTTCGAGGTAAAAGGTCAAACGCCGGAGCTTTGAACTCACATTTTCGAGGTAAAAGCTCAAACGTCGGAGCTTTAAGGTTACATTTTCGAGGTAAAAGGTCAAACGCCGAAGCTTTGAGGTCATAATTTCGAGCTAAAAGGTCAAATGCCGGAGCTTTGAACTCATAATTTCGAGGTAAAAGGTCAAATGCCGGAGCTTTGGGGTCATAATTTTGAGGTAAAAGGTCAAACATCGGAGCTTTGAGGTCATAATTTTGAGGTAAAAGCTTAAAGTAAATCCCTTTTCAAATAATCAATCAAAAAAACTGACGAAGCCGTCAGTTTTTTTGATCGTTAAGTATTACTGCACTATGGAAACCTTTACAGGTTCTTGCCAACTCTTGAATTCATTGGTATAATACAGATAAGCACTGGATGCAGGAGATTCATATGTTCCCGGAATCTCAGCCTTCAGATCAAGATGAATGGTCTTCACTTCTTTAGGAGCCATCTGTCTGAAATAAAGGTATACAAAGTTTCCTCTGATTTCATAGAAGTCTACCTGCTTCTTTTCAAGCAGTTCTTTGAGTTGCCAAGGCTGTGCAGACATTCCGGAAGGAAGTCCGACAATACCCATTGTCATAGGAAGTCCCTCATTTGTTTTGTTGGAGATGACAGCTGTAAGTCTGTTTGTTTCTCCTACACGAACATTTCCTTCCATTAGCTTTGTATCTATGCTTACTTTGCACTCTTTGCTGGAAGGAGGCAGTGTAGTGCTATAATTAATACCTAGAGTATATGGAAGTGGTTCTTTAACACCAGCGTACTTCACTTTCACTTCATGATTACCTTCCTTCAGATAAGACTCTAATCCTGCAATACTAATCTCACCTGAGTCTCCTGCTTTGTATTCTTTCGTCCCTACATTTTTTCCATCTATGTAAACGATGATGGTTCCATCTTCGGAAGTTTTCTTGGCATGAATACTATATGAAGTAAGCGCTTTCAAAGCAAGTACTGTTCCTTGCGTAGAGGCAAAACCTCCATGTGCAGATCTTGCACTTACCAGATATTTAACTCCATCCAGAATTAACTTCTCTTTCTTCTGCCCTTCCTTCAATAAAGCCATTACAGCAAGTGAAGTCGTTTCCACAAATAATGACTGACCAGTTGAACAGGTAATAGAATGAATTGATCCTGGCCAGCTGCCATCCTTCAGCTGCATTGCTTGCAGCATAGCCACAGCTCTTTCAGCTTTTTTACCTTCATTCAGGTTAAACATAGTATTAGCTGCTAAAGCAAGTTGATATGCATCTTTAGATTTCAGAGCAATGTCATATGCGTGGTCTGCTTCTTTCATGATGTCTTTATAGCCAGCTTCAGATAAAGCATAAACAATGTATGCGTTGGTAATATCGTCTGTAGCTCTACCAAATTGGTCCAGTGCCTGAGCACTTTTCTTAAATCCACCTTTACCATCTCTTCTACCCAACAACCAGTTGGCGGTTCTGTCAATCATTGCCTGATCCACTTTGCTGTAAACCTGTTTCATATCATTGAATTGCATCAGTCCATAAGCAGTCAGTGCTTCATGTGCAGGAGTACCTCCAAACCACTCATATCCTTTTTCCGGAGTTTCATAAGAGATCAATTTGGCATATCCTTTATCAAGGTTAGCTTCCAGATTTGCAGGAGCTTTAAACTTCTTGCCACTAGCTTCTGAAACTTCGTTCATTTCCATCAGATATCTTTTTATTAAAAGATTCGGATAGTTACTTGTAGATGTTTGCTCAAAACATCCATAAGGTTCTCTGATAATAGACTCTATACCTTTTAGTAAGTCTGTCATTAAAGATGGATAAGCCACAAGCTGAGCTTTCATGGAACCAGGAACCATATGTTTCACTGCGACATTGAATTCCTTTTCAACATCTTTACCTGATAAAGAGATAGTCATCGGAAAGCCCTTAGCCTGAACATTGATTTCCTGCTCGAAGGCATCTTTAAATCCCTTCCCTGCAAATGCAATCATTAATTTATCTTTTCCGGTAACAGATAGTACTTCGAACTCTAACTCTATAGTCTTTGCAGCATTGGCAGCAATAGTAATGTCTGAGTTTAATACAGTATGTAATTTTAAATTTGAAGGAACATTTACCACAAGCGCACCTTTGAGCATTGCCATAGTATTATTCTTCAACGTAACAGGAATACTTACCTTATCCCCGCTTATTAGATCTGCAGGGCATTTGGCAGCCATACTGAATGGTAATTGAGTGTAGTAAAGTTGCTCCCCTCTTCCAGCTGTACCATCATCAGAAATTCCTTCCAGTGTAATTCTATAAGAACTTACCTCATCGCTATTGAAGAACTCTAATGTTGCTTTACCATTTCTGTCTGTTTCCACCATTCCATTCCAATAGATGGTACTTCTGAAATCAGTCCTAATTTCCGGTGCCGGTTGATTTTCATAAGAGACTGCAGGAAACTGTCTTGCTCTGTAATATCTTGCAACCAAAGGAAGTGGCTGAGGCATAGCCATCTTTTTCTTTAAATCAAATCTCCCATCAAAAATGGTGTCGGCATCAAACATTACTTCTGCATTAATTTCCTTCAACTGTCCTTCCATAACTTCCGCAACATTGGGTTTCCCCACTATTGCTTTATCTGCCATTACTACCTTCTCTTCCATTACCATTTCTTCGCCCATTACATTTTCTTCATTCGCCACAGCATCCTCCAAAATAGCTCTTGCTTTTCTTGGGCGCTCTGCTCTTACCGCTTCCATGTTGTTTGCCGCTGGTGCCGGAACACGCTCATAATAATGAACGCGATTACTATAAAGGTAACATTGGATGTTATCGCTGTATTGATATAATTGCGTGATGAAAGGAGAATAACCATTTGCCGTCACCTTCAGCGTAGCTATCTCACTAAGATCAACAAAGGGAAGTGTAAACCTTCCGTTGCTGTCAGAATTTGTACGAACCGTTTTACCTTGTACCTCAATGATAGCATTAGCCAAAGGTTTACCTTCATAGGCATCAATGACACTTCCTGCAAGTATTGCCTTTTCTGCCTGGTAAGCTATTTCAGGAAGTTCATTGTTTACAATTTGTTTCCAGGTAAATCTTCTATAACCGGAAGTAAGCATCAGATAATCCATCGCCTGTTCCGACTTTGCTTCTTTGTTGTTAAAATAAAAAGCAGGTTCTTCCACTTTTCCTTTGATATCTGCTTCAAGAAATAACTTAGATAGCAGGTTCCCAGAACGATCATCAGCAAATGAAAGTAATTTTTCATCTACCACAGCAATAGAAAAGTTGCCAGGCATGGCGATCCCTCTTTCATCTGTCACTTTCAGGTTTAGCTTTACTTTTTCTCTTGGCTGATATTTCTCCTTATCAGTAGTCAGAGAAATTTTCAACTGCTTGTCTCTGTTCACAAATGCCAGTCTCTCTGCTCTTTCAAACCCTTTACTATCAAATAAAGTGAAGCGAACTACTCCCATTGGAAAATCATTCGTAGCAACAATAAGTTTGCTAACAGAAGTGCCATTGGATTTCCCATTATACACTACCTTATCACGAATGGTACCAATAACTGTCAGCTCTTCCTTTTCAGTAGATGATAACTCTAAAGTGATCTTATCCTTTATATTTTCAGATACACTTAAAGCATATCCTCTATGTGCAGCTTCGGGCAATTGATAGGTTGTATTTATTCCTGTCGGCTTGGTGATGTGGGCAGTATATATTTCACCATCTTCAGGCTTCATACTAAACGCTCCCATGCCCTGATGATAACTGCTGAAGGTCGCAACTTTCTTTCCTTTTGAATCCGCCACGTATCCTTCTACGTCGGCAGGCTTATGGAAACTGTTGAGTCCTTTGAAAGCGATTCTTGATTGAAAACCAGCGAGCATATCACCTCCCTCCGGATAGAAACTAAGGTCGATAGTGTTTAACTCGATAGGAATAGATCTTGAAATAGATTCTGTTTTCCCCTCATGTTCTATAAGTATGTTCAGCAAACCATCATTGCTCGTCAGTTCTTTGGGTAACCTGAATGAAAGAGCAAGGACTCCATCGGCATCAGTTCTTCCTTTAGTCTCTAAGAAGTTTTTACCATCCAGTTGCACAATGTATTTCAGATCCTTAAGGGCTAGTGGTGTATTGTTTACAGCTTTTATCTCTGCAGTAGCACTCACAAGATCTCCAGGACCAAATGCTTTTTTATCATAGTCCAATTTTAAAAGTATAGAAGGAAGAATAACATTCTGAACAGTCAGTTCTTTTTCAAACAACAAAGCTTCGGTTTCATTCTTTTGCCAATTGGTGTAGGCCTTTACTTTATATATACCTCCGGCTGCATTTTCACCCAACTGAAAATCCCCTTGCGCTATCCCCTTTTTACAAACAAGTTCTAAATGCTTCTCAATACTTCCTTTAGGGTTAATCAGTTCAACATGTAAAATATCGCTGATACTGCTCGCAGTCATATCGGACCCCTTACGGACATACGCCTTAAACCAGATGCTTTCTCCTGGTTTATAAAAAGGTTTATCAATATGCAAATACACTCTTTCTTCCGGATGATTGGAATTAAAAGTTGCCATCTGGTGCATTAAACGCTCTATCCATCCGTTAAAATTAAGAGGCTTGTTTAAAGCAGAGCCAATTGAAAAACCAGTAACACCTAATCCGGCAATCAGGCTGAATAGCGGAATTAATTTTTGATACTTTGGGTTCATAGATTTTATCCTTAAAAGTTAAATTTCTCTATAGATGCAGAGGCAGGAAAAATTCCATAACCCGGAATAAAAAATTTTAAAAATATTTTTAAACGTATTGAATTTAAGTAAAATGACCTCATCCCTAACCCATGTCCTGAAGGAGAAGGGAACAGTCGACGAAAAAAAATATATGATTTTAAAGCTAATGTGGCCAATAACAAACACATTAAAGTCCCTCTCTTTCAGTAGAGGGATTTAAGGTGAGGTCTTTAACCGGATGGGAATTTGAAATCAAAAGCTTGGTATTTGAAAGTTTAAGAAGTTATTTTGTTACATGCGAATCGGCGATAAGGAAATGCGTTCAGAGCTCAACGACCAGGAGTTGCTCCTTTTATATAAGGAGTCAGCAGATATCTCCCTGGCAGCCGCATTATTCAGTCGATATACCCACCTGGTGTTCGGTCTTTGTATGAAGTACCTCAAGGAGGAAGAAGATAGCAGAGATGCTGTAATGACTATTTTTGAGAAACTTATAGAAGACCTTAAAAAGCACGAAATAAGCAATTTCAAGTCCTGGTTATTTTCCGTTTCAAAAAATCACTGCTTGATGATTTTACGAAAAAAAACCTCGGAAAATGAAAAAATCCCGGACCTGATTATGAAAAACGATTACGTTTTGCATCTATCATCTGAAGACGATAAAGAAACAGATCTGCTGAAACTGGATGACTGTATGGAAAAATTGATAGAGCAACAGCGAAAATGCATTGAATTGTTTTTCCTTCAGGAGAAATGCTATAGGGAAATTGAGGCAAATACAGGATATACCTCAAACGAAGTAAAAAGCTTTATTCAGAATGGAAAACGCAATCTGAAGAATTGCATGGAAAGGAGGATAGATGGCTGACCCAACCAAAATATTTTCGAAGGAAGATAAATGCCTCTCTTTGGACGTTATGATGGACTACATACATGATCGGCTTTCCAATAAAGAAAGAAACCATGTAGAAAGACATACGCTTCAGTGTGAGTTCTGCAACGAAGCAATGGATGGCTTGTCTCTAAGCATTGAAGATAATGCGAGAAATATCATAGCTTCAATCGATGAGGTAAACCACTTGGAATCTCAGATATTATTAAGTGCCAGCTTACAGGAACCTGAATTTAGCCTTGACGAATCTTCTGACTTCAGCAAAAAAGAAGCGGTACTGGAAGAAGAAAGTGTAAGCTTTGAAATGGCAATGCCTGCAGCCGCCGCACCTATGCGTCGTAAAGAAAAAGCCAGTATAGATGAAGCTAAGACTTATGCATTGAAAGATCTTCCTGCTAAAAAGAATTTTAACTGGTCAATGATAGCAGCGGCAATTACAGGATTACTGCTGCTTGGTGGTGGCATATTCTTTATCATACAGCAGAAATGGACAAAAGATCATCCGGTGGCATCTGTTAAAAAATCCGAAGTAAATTCAAATGATAAAAATATTGATATTGTAAATGCCGACAGCATTATAGCTATAGCTCCATTACAAAAAGAGCAGTCGCCCCAGGCTCCAGTATACTCGGATGGTATTCTGAATTCTGAAGTACCGATAAATGAAGAAGCTTTGGTGCCAAGTAAGGCTGAAGAGATTCACCAAGAAGGAAATGCGGTTATTAGTGAAATTCAGGAGGAAGAGGTTATTACAGAGAAGCCTAATGCATCTTCTGTCCCGGCTAAACAAGAGGCTGATAAGCTATCCGAAGCTTTGATGGATAACAAAGCACAAGACGAATCAATTAACAGCGAATTCAAAAAAGAGATTGCCATAGAATCGGAATCAATCAAATCTAAACCCCTGAAATCTAAAAAGAAAACAGATGTATTAACAGCAGATGTTGCAATGCAGGATTCTGTTTTTATAGCAGACGGAAATAGCATGCAAACCAGCTTTGATAATGGACTGAGCTTATATAACAAAGGAGAGTATAAGAACGCAAGTGTACAATTCCTGAATGTAAAACAATCAGATCCTAATTACGAAGAAGCTCGTTGGTATCTTGCAAAGAGCTATACAGCTATTGGACAAAAGGAAAAAGCAAAGAAGGTGTATCTCGAGTTAGTGGAAATGAAAGGTAAGTTTAAAGAGAAAGCAGAGGAAGAGTTGAGGAAGTAGGAAGCTTGTGACAAAATGAAAGAACACAATATATGAATATCAAAACTGCAATTAACATCTTATTAGGATTGCTTGTAGCAGTAATGCTCTTTCATTTAACTATAATCTTCAAGGCTATTCCTTATGATATTGCCTGGGGAGGACGCTTACAGAGTGACTCTGA
This sequence comes from Sporocytophaga myxococcoides DSM 11118, assembly GCF_000426725.1. Taxonomy (NCBI): domain Bacteria; kingdom Pseudomonadati; phylum Bacteroidota; class Cytophagia; order Cytophagales; family Cytophagaceae; genus Sporocytophaga; species Sporocytophaga myxococcoides. Next base: position 307,825 of record NZ_AUFX01000006.1, read on the forward strand.
AATGTATGTATTTGAAACCATTTCAATCCTGATTAATTTATTTCTGGGACTTGTAATACTTATAAAAGCAGACTACATAAGGACCACATTTAATAAAAAAATAATTGACATAATACTATGGATTTTCGTTGTCATTTTTATTCTGAATACAATTGGTAATCTATTCGCCAAAACAATTCTTGAGAAATCATTTTCCGGATTGACCCTTATTTTTGCAATACTTATCTGGACAATTTTGAAAAAGAAAAACTTAAACCAATAAGCCTTTTTTAGTAAAGGCTACTTCCTTTCTTTATCTTCTTCTTAGCTTAAAAAATTATAATACTATATTTTTCAAATACTAAGTTTGAATAAAATCCCCGACCATTGAAAAAAAATCTTAATTTTTAGGAACAGTAAAATGAAATTTAGTTTCTTCCCCTAATTTACTGTCAGCCCATATTTTACCACCGTTTTCTTCTACAAGCTGTTTTACAATAGTTAATCCGATTCCGTAACTTTCAATATCACATTTATCAGAATGAGCAACCTCAAATAAATTGAATATATCATTCATCTTTTCCGGAGGTATTCCCATTCCATTGTCAGTAACACAAATCATATAGTAACTCTCACTTTCAGAATAGGAAATGGTAATTAACGGATTAGGTTTATCCATATATTTTATGGAGTTACTCAACAAATTCTGCAATATCTGAACAATAGATGCTTTGGGATATTTAATATGAGGAAGGCTCTGCTGTATGAAGAAGTGAAAATGAGACGGAGGATTTAAAGTTTCGATTATCTCGTGCACTGTTTTCTCTAAGTTAATGACTTCTCTGCTCCTGATAGCATCTTTAGCCGATTGTAATACATTTTCAATAATGCCTCGCATGTCATTGATCTTGGCTGCCATCATTTCAAGCATTTCACTTCCTTCTTCATCTAAAGGTATACCGGCATAATCCTGCTTTAAGCATGATGCAATTCCTTCAATATTTGCAAGAGGAGCCTTCAGATCGTGGGAGATCATGTATGCATATCTATCAAGCTTCTCGTTAATATTTTTAAGTTTTTCATTAGATCTTAATAGCTCTTGTGTTCTGTCTTCCGCTTTTTGTTCAAGTTCCAGGTTAGTCACTTTTAATTTATCTTCAGCCAGTTTGGCAATGGATATATCATCAAATGTGAGTAGTATTCCTTCATCCAGCCTTACAAAGTTTACTTTGTACCATACCGGCTTCTCTTTTCTTTTTGATTGAAATTCATTAGTTTCCGTATCCCCCTTTTCAGATACCCTGAGCATAGTTTTGAAGATATCGGAATCCTTTATCCAGGGATTGAGTTGAATGATAGTCTTATCAATCATTTCTTCTTCAGTTCTCTCTGTGAGTTCCAAAGCTCTTTTATTCGCAACTACATATTTAAAATCAATGATTTCGCCTTTTTCATTTCTTATAAATTCATATTTCACTATCCCATTAAGAGATGACTCAAAGATTCGGCGAAAAGTTTCCTGAGTCATTTTCAGTTCTTCCTTTACCCGGATAGCTTCTGTAATATCACGAATGGCAGAGATAATTACGATTCCGTATGGATCAGATTCTAATGAACTTAAACTAATTGCCACATTAAACTTCTCCCCCCCTTTTCTTATACCAATGAGCCTTACACTGGGATGTATGATAGGTTGTACATAAGGATGCTCCAAAAAATCCTTTCGATACTCATCAAGTATGCTGTGATAGTCTTCTGGTATAAGTATTTCAGCAGGTTTTCCCAAAAGCTCTTCCCGTTTGTAATTAAAAAGTGCTCCAATTTGAGCATTGGCAAAGATGATTTCTCCCTCCTTATTGGTTACCAATATTCCGTCAGGCAGACACTCCAATATTTTGCGGGTATTTTCTTCTCTGTTCATCTGAATAAGTCATCTTAGGGGGCCTTACTAATAACCCTTGGCATAACCGAATAGTTTAAACTTAATATATCTGATATACAATGTAATTCCTTCCAATCAAATAGACGTTGAAACAATAATAGGAGAGGAAAGCTGGTCGAATTTTTATTTATCTGTTCCAATCTCAATTCAAAATTCGGATTGCCAACACATGGGAATATCTGCTTCATACATCCCATCAGCAGTGCTGATGCGCATTTCTAGGCCGACCTTCAATTCGGAAACCGAGAGATTGATACAAGGCAATCGCCCGAGTATTTCCTTCCCGTGTAACCAATACAACCAATGCTATGAAAACGTCAAGGCAAGTGTCATCACAATACAGATTGGAATGCAAGAACATTCAATGGGGTAGTTTTTGATGGGGATCGAAATAAGGTTAAAAAATCTTCAAGCACCAACCAGGCTCAAACCTACCATTGCCAAATGAGCAAAAGCATGTGCAACAAAAGCACACTCCAGGCCTCTTTTCCAGTAAGCATAACCGAAAAACAAACCACCTAAACTGTTAGCTAAAATGATATAAGCATAAACAGGAAAAGACACATCTGTAGTTAACTGAAACACCAGAGGCAAATGTCCTAAAGCAAATACAATAGCAGATAAAACAATTGCTATCCAATAAACTGCAGTATTAAGTCTTCTGGAAATTTTAAATAATAACCATACGAATAAAGTCATCAAACCAAAGCGGCACAGCAGCTCTTCAGTAATACCACCATATAAGAGCTTTGTGATAAGACTTAACTTTACATTAGCATTGGATTCCAACAATACCTTAGGCAGAAAGGGTTTAAAGAAATATGCAACTCCTACTATTGCCACCCCTGCTAAGACTCCCAAGACGAAGCCTTGCAAAAGAATCCCTTTTGAGTCAAAAAAAGTTTTATCCCTTTTATCAAGTAGTTTTTGAAAAAGAGGGACGGATAGGTTTACCTTATCATAAAGATTTGTTCCAATAGCTGTAGCAACTAACAATAATATCGTGGGGTTTATCAGTATAAGAAACCTCAAGGTCTCCAATGGGATTTTTTCCTTTACCTCAGCAGGTAAATTAGCCAATGGCAAATCTGATAAAAGTAGCGATGCTACTCCGGTCAATCCTATAATTGCCAGGGTAAGCCAAAGTTTAAGCTTAAAATTGGTCATTAGCTAAAAAATTAAAAAAGATCTGCGCTAATGTAATTCTTTTCCAACAAAAAAGCCGAAGGTTAAAAATCACCTCCGGCTTTGTACTTAAATTTAATAATGCCAACTGATTAGCTTCCGCAAGCCTCACATCCTTCCGGGTTGTCAAGGGAACAAGCCATGTCGCTTGCTTTCTGTGCGTATGCTGCATCTTGTGCTTCTTTGTTTACAACTGGCTCAAGAGCAACATCTGCCTGTTTCTCCACTGTAAACTTAATAGCATCTGCAGCAGCTTTTGTTCTAAGGTAATAAAGACCTGTTTTAAGACCTTTTTTCCATGCATGGAAGTGCATTGAAGTAAGCTTTCCGAAATTCGGATCCTGCATGTGTACGTTAAAGCTCTGGCTTTGACAGATGTAAGCACCTCTGTCTGCTGCCATATCGATAAGCGTCTTTTGTTTAATCTCCCAAACAGTTTTGTAAAGATCTTTAACATGCTGAGGAATTTCTTTGATACCCTGAACAGATCCGTTTGCCTGGATAAGCTTGTTTTTCATCTTATCATTCCACAAACCTTGCTTGATAAGGTCTCTCATCAAATGCTTGTTCACTACAACAAACTCACCTGAAAGGACTCTTCTTGTATAGATGTTTGAAGTATATGGCTCAAAGCACTCATTGTTTCCAAGTATCTGAGAAGTAGATGCTGTGGGCATCGGAGCAACAAGCAGAGAGTTTCTCACACCGTGTTGTTTTACTTCTTTCTTCAATGATTCCCAATCCCATCTGTTAGAAGCAGGAGTCACACCCCACATGTCAAACTGGAAAATCCCTTTAGATACAGGAGAACCTTTGAATGTTTCGTAAGGTCCGTTTTTCTTTGAAAGATCTTTAGATGCAGTCATCGCTGCGAAATAGATAGTTTCGAAGATATCAGTATTTAGAGCTTTTGCCTCTTCAGATTCGAATGGCATTCTCAACATGATGAACACATCGGCAAGACCTTGTACACCTAATCCGATAGGTCTGTGTCTTAGGTTTGATTTTCTTGCTTCTTCTACCGGATAGTAGTTGATATCGATGATTCTGTTAAGGTTTTTCGTTGCTACATAAGTAACATCGTATAACTTCTGGTGATCGAATTTACCGTCAATAACGAATTTAGGTAAAGCCAGAGAAGCCAGGTTACAAACAGCAACTTCGTCAGCAGCTGTATATTCTATAATCTCAGTGCAAAGGTTGCTTGACTTTATAGTACCAAGGTTTTTCTGATTTGATTTCTTGTTAGCAGCATCTTTGTACAACATATAAGGAGTACCAGTTTCTGTCTGCGACTCAAGAATTGCAAACCAAAGTTCCTGTGCTTTTACAGTCTTTCTTGCTCTTCCTTCTTTTTCGTATTTCTCGTAAAGTGTTTCGAATTCTTTTCCGTAGGTCTCGTCAAGGTTAGGAGCCTCGTTCGGACAGAACAATGACCACTCACCGTTTTCTTCCACACGTTTCATGAAAAGATCCGGAATCCAAAGAGCATAGAACAAATCTCTTGCTCTAAGTTCTTCTTTACCGTGATTTTTCTTCAGATCCAGGAATTCAAAAACGTCTGCATGCCAAGGCTCAAGATAAATCGCAAATGCACCTTTTCTCTTTCCACCACCCTGGTCAACATATCTTGCTGTGTCATTGAAAACACGAAGCATAGGAATGATACCGTTAGAAGTACCATTTGTACCTTTAATATAAGACCCTGTAGCTCTTACTCCATGTATACTCAACCCGATCCCCCCGGCAGATTGAGAAATTTTAGCGCATTGCTTCAGAGTATCATAAATACCTTCGATGCTGTCATCCTTCATTGTTAACAGGAAGCATGAAGACAGCTGAGCCTTCGGTGTTCCAGCGTTGAATAATGTAGGAGTTGCGTGCGTAAACCATTTCTCAGAAAGTAGATTGTAGGTTTCTATCGCAGCATCGATATCGTTAGTATGAATACCAATAGCAACACGCATCAACATGTGCTGAGGTCTTTCAACTATTTTTCCGTCTAATTTCAGAAGATACGATTTTTCAAGGGTTTTGAAACCGAAGTAATCGTAGTTATAGTCTCTGTCATAGATGATGCTTGAATCCAGAACAGATGCATTTTTTCTGATTGCTTCATATACTTCTTTAGAAAGAAGAGAAGCATTTTCACCTGTTTTCGGATCTTCATAAGTATAAAGTCTTTTCATTGTATTAGAGAAAGACTTACTTGTTACTTTATGAAGGTTAGAGATAGCAATTCTTGCAGCAAGAATGGCGTAATCAGGATGTTTTGTTGTCAGAGAAGCAGCTATTTCAGCAGCAAGATTATCCAACTCCACGGTTGTTACCCCGTCATAAATTCCATCAATTACTTTTTTTGCTACATCAATCGGGTTGACATAATTCATGTCAAGACCATAGCACAGCTTCTCGATCCTCGCCGTGACTTTGTCAAATTTCACAGACTCTCGTCTGCCATCTCGTTTAATTACTAGCATATCAGGGGGTAAAGGTTATTAGTTTTTTGACTGAATTAAATTATGCATTTAAAATTTAATTCCAGCATTTTTTCGATCAATTTCTTTTTTTATTCAACAACTTTCAGCTTTTGTAATTTTAAGCAGAAATCTTACCTCTAAAAATCCTCGTCAAGTGAGAATTTGTGGTTATTGTCTTTCTCGTTCATTACTCCAGCCTTTTGATATTCCGCAACCCTCTTTTCGAAGAAGTTGGTTTTACCCTGAAGAGAGATCATCTCCATAAAATCAAATGGGTTTGTCACATTATAAACTTTGCTGCAACCAAGTGCAACTAAAAGTCTGTCAGCAACAAACTCTATATATTGAGACATCAGTCTAGAATTCATTCCTATTAGATCTACAGGAAGTGCTTCAGTAATGAACTCCTGCTCGATTTTCACAGCATCAGTTATCAGAGCGACAACCTGTTCTTCAGGAAGTTTATTTACAATATATTTAGTATATAATAAACATGCGAAATCGCAGTGTAACCCTTCATCTCTTGAGATTAATTCATTAGAGAAGCTCAGACCTGGCATCAATCCCCTTTTCTTTAACCAGAAAATAGAGCAGAAACTACCGGAGAAGAAAATCCCTTCAACCGCTGCAAAAGCAAGTAATCTCTCCACGAAAGACCCCTGACTAATCCATCTCATTGCCCATTCAGCTTTTTTCGCAACGCATGGAACTGTCTCCAACGCATTGAAAAGCTTGGTTTTCTCTTTAGGATCTTTCACATAAGTATCAATCAACAAAGAGTATGTTTCCGAATGGATATTTTCCATCATGATCTGAAAACCATAGAAACACTTAGCTTCAGGATACTGAACCATTTCCAGAAAGCTTGTAGCCAGGTTTTCATTCACAATACCATCACTAGCTGCAAAAAAAGCAAGTACGTGAGTGATAAAGTGTTTTTCACCTTCATTAAGCTTCTCCCAATCTGCAAGATCAGGGGTAAGATCTATTTCCTCAGCTGTCCAGAAACTGGCTTCCTCTTGTTTATACATCTGCCAGATGTCGTCGTGAACGATAGGGAAAAGGACAAACCTGTTTTTATTTTCCTCTAGTAATGGTTCTTTTTTTTCCATATTACTATATCTAATATCTTTTAATCAAAACATTTAGAGATTCATCCCTGTTCGTAATGGGGAAAATCTGACAAACTTTACTATCCCGCCCTGTATTATATAAGGAAAAAAATCCCCTGTTCCTGATTAATAAAAGAAAGGAACTCTCGGAAATGAAATAAGGATTTTGGAAAAGTTGTGTTACAAATATGATAAAAACGACTTGAAAAATCAAAGGGAAGAAGACCTGGACCGGAGATAGTAAAATCATGTTAGTAAATATAACAAAACCTATTAAATTACAATAAAATACAGGTTATTTTTTGGTTCTATTTTGTACTTTTTTAATAGGCTTCAGGCATTATAATCCAGAAAAATAGTTTTCCACATAGATATTTTAAAAAATGATTTGTTTTTTCAATTTCCGGTACCTATATTTGCAGTCCGTTTTTAAAAAGATATAATACTGTTATGTACGCAATTGTCGATATAGCCGGAAAACAATATAAGGCAGAAGAAAATAAATTTATCTATACAGATAGATTAGAAGGAACTGAGGGTTCTAAAGTAGAATTTACACAAGTTCTTTTGGTTTCTGACGGAGCAAATACTCAGGTTGGTCTTCCTGTAGTAAGTGGAGTTAAAATTTCCGGAAAAATCCTTTCTCAGGAAAAAGCAGACAAAGTGATCGTTTTCAAAAAGAAGAGAAGAAAAGGTTTCAGAAAGAGAAACGGCCACAGAGCTCAATTAACTAAAGTTTTAATCGAAAAAATTTCTAAATAAAGTAACACAATGGCACACAAAAAAGGGGCCGGTAGTTCCAAAAACGGTCGTGAATCACATAGTAAGAGACTTGGCGTAAAAGTTTTTGGTGGCCAGGTTGCAATAGCAGGAAATATCCTTGTTAGACAAAGAGGTACAGCTCACCACCCAGGTAAAAACGTGGGTATCGGTAAAGATCACACTCTTTTCGCTCTAACTGCAGGTACAGTAGTATTTAAAAAAGGTAGACTTAACAGATCTTACGTTTCTGTTGAGCCATTCCCTCAAGCTTAATATTTCCTAAATAAAATATTATAAAAAAGCCTCTTCAAAAGAGGCTTTTTTATTTTTGTAAGTACAACAAAGCCATTCTCTTCTACTCAAGATAAATCCAACTCAGTGAATATTTGCCCCTTCACGCTAAACTTGTGAAGCATCTGCACTTTCCAAAAGAATGAAAATTGTGCTTTCTGGAACTGTCGGTTTAAACTGCAAATTATTTTGTGACTATCAGATCCTTCGCAGGCTCAGGATGACCAAGGAAATATCCCTGTTATTAAAATAATTTGTCAGATTTTGACATTTGGTTAGAAATGAACAAACGAATGGACTCCATTTTACCCAGCTTAAAAATTAAAAATCCCATCACTGAAATTATCAGTAATGGGATCTTAATATTCTAAGTATTTAAAACTTCTGTTAAAAGAATCCTCCCCAGTGACTAACCTGTTCAAAGAAATTCTGAAGAACATTACCATCTCCCGTCAATAATATGAATACAACACCAAATACAGCGCCATAAAAGTGTGCATCATGGTTAATGTAATCACCTTCTCTTTTCCCCATATAATAAGAATATATCAAAAACAGAATGGCGTAAATAAAACCTGGCATCCTCAAAATGAAGAATAAACTTATTGTATTTAACGGATCATACAATATAGAGCCAAATATCACCGCGGATACTGCTCCCGAGGCTCCCAGCGAATTGTATCTTTGACTTTTCCTATGCTTTAAAAAGGATGGGATATCAGATACTATGATTCCAAGCAGATATAATGCTATAAAATATAATGGAGACATTTCTCTCTCCAGATTTAATCCGAAAAAGAAAAATGAAAGCATGTTAAAAAACAGGTGCATCTGGTCTCCATGAATAAAACCAGAAGTGATGAACCGGTAATATTGATTTTTATTTGAGACCATGTATGGATTCAACATCCATCCTGAATATACCGAAGAGTTACTCCATGCATAAAAACTGCATCCCACGGTAATGAGTATTAATACTATAGTAATCATAATTAACTTTCTCTTTTCATAAGTCCGTTTGCAAAACGGAGCAAATGCGATTTCCTTACTAATGGGGCTTCAACTTTTTCTAACTTTTGAATACCTGCATTATAGTACTCAGACATTTTAGCTTCAGTTAGTTCCTTTATTTTCAAAGAATCGTAAATTTCTTTTACTTTTTTTACTTTTTCCTCATCAGTCAGGGATTGATCTTCCAGCACGGAAATAAGCTTTTTCTTTCCAGCTTCCTTGCTGTTTTCAAGAGCAATTATTAAAAGGTAGGTTTTCTTTTTCGCTACAATATCTCCGCCTACTTTCTTGCCGAATTTTTCCTGCTCTGCATAAACGTCCAGAAGATCATCCATCAGCTGAAATGCCAGACCGATGTTTTCTCCAAATTCTTTAAGCAATTCAAGATCTTTTTCTTTTGCACCTCCTATAATTCCTCCAAGCTTAAGACTGAATCCTAGAAGGACTGCAGTTTTCTTACGAATCATGTCCAAATATGCCGGAATCGACACATCTTCCATGCTTTCGTAATTCATATCCAGCTGCTGGCCTTCACAGACTTTAGATGCACAATCATTAAATGCCGTAATTATTTCCCTAAGTTTTGAATCTTCAGATTCCAGCAAAAGATCATAAGCTCTCACGAGCATCACATCTCCGGAAAGTATTGCAGTGTTAGTGTTCCATTTTTCATGAACGGTAGGCTTTCCTCTTCTCAGAGGTGCTTTATCCATAATATCATCATGCATCAATGTGAAATTATGAAAATACTCTACTGCCATGGCTGGCTTAATAGCTTTATCCCACTCCTCAGAAAATAAATTTGCGGCCATAAGCGTAAGCAATGGCCGCAATCTTTTTCCTCCAAGGGAAATAATGTAGTTTATAGGTTCGTAAAGTTCAACGGGTGAATTACCCGGACTGTGTGCATTAAATGCAGTGTCAAGCTTATTTAAAGCTCTTTCTTGACTGAAAATCATTTTCCGGCAAAAGCAAGATCTATACTTCGTTTTTCAAGGTTGGTGTTCATCACCTTCACCTTTACATGATCTCCCAAAGTAAATATTTTTTTATTTCTTTTGCCTATTACTCTGTAATTTTCTGCGTCCAACTCATAAAAATCATCTTCTAGTTCGCTCAGACGGATCATTCCTTCGCATTTTGTTTCAACAAGCTCCACAAACATCCCAAATTCCACCACTCCGCTGATGATACCTTCAAACTCCTGACCAATCATGGTCTCCATGAATTCTACCTGCTTATATTTAATAGAAGCTCTTTCCGCTTCTGCAGCCACTTTCTCCATATCAGAAGAGTGCTCGCAAAGATCTTCATAATAAGTCTTGTTCTCAGACTTTCCTCCGTTGAGATAATGTTCCAACAAGCGATGTACCATCACATCTGGATATCTTCTGATCGGAGAAGTAAAATGAGTATAATGTTTATATGCCAGTCCAAAGTGCTTTTCCGGGTCTGTCGTATATTTTGCTTTCGCCATAGATCTTATGGCTAAACTTTGTAACACGTTTTGCTCAGGTGTATTTTCGACGTCTGTTACCAGTTTATTTAATGCATTGGAAAGATCTTTATCCTTTAAATCCAGGTTATGACCGAATTTTCTTGCAAAAATGGCAAGTGAATTAAGCTTTTCAGGATCCGGATGGTCGTGAATACGATAAACAAAGGTATTTTTCTCATCTCCCTTTTTCATAAAATAGACATATTCGGCTACTTTACGATTTGCAAGAAGCATCCAGTCTTCTATAAGTTTATGCGCATCTTTTCTAACCTTTGGAAATACTCCAAGCGGCTTGCCTTTTTCATCCAGCTTGAATTTTACTTCTACTGTTTCAAAAGCAATTGCTCCCCTTCTGAAGCGGTCAGCCCTCATTATCTTCGCCAATTCATCCAGGGCAAAGATTTCATCTTTGAAATCCCCATCTTTTCCTTCAAGTATTTCCTGCACTTCTTCATAGGCAAATCTTCTGTCAGAATGAATAATGGTTTTACCAAACCACTCATCCAGAATTTTACCCTGGTGATCCATCTCAAAGACTGCAGAGAAAGTCAACTTATCCTCATGAGGTCTTAAAGAACAAAGATTATTGGAAAGCTTTTCCGGCAACATCGGGACCACACGATCCACCAGGTATACAGAAGTTGCTCTTTTATATGCTTCTTTTTCAAGTGGCGTACCTGGCCTTACATAGTGAGTCACATCAGCAATGTGTACTCCTACCTCCCAATTTCCGTTTTCCAGTCTTCTTATAGACAGAGCATCGTCAAAGTCTTTGGCATCAACGGGATCTATAGTAAAAGTCGTAATCGATCTGAAGTCTCGTCTTTTCTTTATTTCACTCTCAGCTATTTCAACTGGAATCCTATCCGCATCCCTTTCTACTGTTTCCGGGAATTCCCAAGGCAGGCCATATTCTGCCATAATAGAGTGCATCTCTACATCATTTTCACCTGCATTACCCAATACCTCTACTACTTCTCCTACAGGATTATGATTTTTATCTGGCCACTCAACAATTCTGGCTACTACTTTTTGTCCTTCTTTGGCGTCTTTGATTTTATCTAAAGGAATAAAAATATCGTAGAAAATTTTCCTGCTGTTAGGAACAACGAATGCAAAACGTGGAGATAATTCTATTTTTCCGACAAAATCGGTTCTTTTTCTTTCAAGTATTTCTACTACTTCCCCTTCCGGACTGCGGCCTCTATCTCTTTTACCCTTCAAAAGTACTTTTACGATATCTCCATCAAATGCAAACTTCAGATTATTTGCACTCACCCAGATATCTTCCTTGGAATCTTCTGAAATGACATAGGCAAATCGCTGATTGACATGGTCTACACGACCGACAATGTGATTCCCATCTGATTTATAATTGATTTTATAGGTACCGCTCTGGGTTCTTGCTACCTGGCCCGACCTGACTAGATTATCAAGTTCTGTGGCAAACTGGCCTTTTACTGCCTGATCTTTTAAGCCTACTTTTTTTATAATGTCTTTAAAAGAATATGCTTTTGATTTTGCTTTGCTGAGCAAATTCAAAAGCTTGTCTTTTATATTATTTTCATGTCCGGGCTTATCCTGTTTATTTCTGCTTTTTGTCATGACTCTTGAGGTTACCGACCCTGACTCCTCTTCAACATAGCATACCTGATGGCGGCAAGGTCTCCTTTTGGAATTGAATTTATCAATTTCTTTGTATATTCTGACTGAGGGTGATTATATATTTCTTCAGCGTATCCTATTTCTTCTATTTTCCCTTTGTTCATTACCAGAATTCTGTCTGACATGAACTTCACTACAGACAAGTCATGAGAGATAAAAATAGAGGTAAAGTTAAAATCTTCTTTAATCTTATTTAACAAGTTAAGTACCTGTGCCTGAACTGATACATCGAGTGCAGAAACAGACTCATCGCATATTATAAATTTAGGATTTAAAGCTAAAGCACGGGCAATACATATTCTTTGTCTTTGTCCACCCGAAAACTCGTGAGGATATCGCTCAAATTGCTTGGAACTTAAACTAACAGTTTCTAAAAGCTCTATCGCCCTTCTTTTCCTTTGGAAATCACTTTCCAGAACTCCATTTACACGCATCGGCTCTATGATAGCTTCACCGACAGTCATTCTTGGATTAAGGGAAGAATATGGATCCTGAAAAATGATCTGCATATCTTTACGCAACTTTCTCAGATCTTCCCCCTGAACATCTTTTATGCTCTTTCCCTCAAAATAAATATCTCCACCGGTTGGTTCAATTAGTCTTAAAATTGTCCTTCCAAGGGTTGTTTTCCCACAACCAGATTCACCTACTAAGCCTAATGTTTCGCCAGGATATACATCAAATGAAACATTATCTACTGCTTTTACATAATCCGTAACTTTTCCGAATAGTCCTTTGGAGATAGGGAAATAAGTTTGCAGATCTTTAACTCTTAGGTGCGGCTCTTTTTTCTTCAGATCATCCTGACGATCTTTGATTTCATCTTCCGAAACAAAGTTGTAAAGTAAGGCATGCCCTACAGAAGAAAATTTATGATCCTTTTTTTCTACAATATTGCCTGACTCATCCTTTTCCATAAAATCTGAAACCACAGGTAAAACCCGTAATTTCATGTCCAGTCTCGGGCGACAAGCAAGGAGCCCTTTTGTATAAGGATGTTGAGGATTGTTAAATATGTCGTAAGTGGTACCAGACTCTACTACCTTTCCGTGGTACATCACCATTACTCTATCGGCAATTTCTGCAATTACACCAAGATCGTGTGTAATGAAAATAATAGACATATTATTTTCATCTCTGAGCTGGCTCATGAGTTCCAGGATTCTAGACTGCACCGTAACATCTAAAGCTGTAGTAGGTTCATCTGCTATAAGCACGGATGGATTACAGCTCATAGCCATGGCAATCATTACCCTCTGCTTTTGTCCACCTGAAATCTGATGAGGGTATGCGTCAAAAATATCGTTTGGTCTTGGGAGTTTTGCTTTTTCAAAAAGCTCTATAGTCTTTTGCTTGGCTTCTTTTTTGGAAAGCTTTTGGTGTAAGAGAATGGCCTCCATCACCTGATCTCCACAGGTATATACCGGGTTGAGAGATGTCATTGGCTCCTGAAAGATCATGGAGATCTCATTGCCTCTTTCATGCTGCATTTCCCGTTCGGAAATCTTAGTAAGATCTATAATTCCTTTATCTGGAGAATTAAAAAGAATACTGCCACCAACAATCTGACCAATCGGATTAGGAACAAGCTTCATAATAGAAAGCGCTGTTACAGACTTTCCGGAGCCGGATTCTCCAACGATGCCAAGAGTTTCTCCCCTTTTGAGTTGAAAACTAACATCATCTACAGCTTTGACAATATTATCTTCAGATTTAAAGTATGTCTTTAAATTTCGAACATCTAGCAAAAACTCATCTTTTTTCCCGCCGTTAGCAGACATCTGTGTAATATTCTGATCTCAAATAAATTAACCGAAACAAAAGAAATTATTCATCAATTGCAAAACAAAATATTTTTTTCCCCAACCTGTTCAAGACAATGCAGCTTTAGAAAAACCTGAGCGGTGACGAGTACATCTTTCTCACAGTAAGTCCTGATTGCATCAAGTCCATCTTCCAGGTAGTAAGACACATTGACGTAACTTCCGTCCATCTGATCTTTACTTGTAGGGATATCGAATACGGTGGCCAAAGTTTCCAGGGAAGTATAATTTTTCCTATCCCCGAACTTCCACATTTCCAGCGTATCATAGTGAAGGATTTCCCAAGGCTTTTTTCCTGAGACGTTTAAAGCTTCAGGAATTGGGATTGCGTTTATAAGCATTCTGCGACATAGATAAGGGAAATCAAATTCCTTCCCATTGTGTGCGCAGAGTCTTAATTTTCTTGGATCAAATTTTTCAATCAGTCGTTTAAAATCTTCTAAGAGCTCTTTCTCATTATGCCCCCAGAAAGATTTTATTTTAAGGGATAATTCCCCCTGCTGAAAAAAGAAATAACCTACTGAAATGGTGATTACTTTTCCGAACTCCGAAAATATAGCCCCTTTTTCAAAATAAAGTTCATCGGGTTCTTTTTGATCATCAATCATCCCTGATTTTTTTGTCCAGAGATGCTGCAGCCTGTCACTAAGCTCATGATACGAGGCCGTACCGGTGACAGTTTCAATATCCAGGAATAAAATGTCCCCGGCATTCTTTAGTATGTCCATTCTAAAAAGCTGATTGTTTCCCTAAATTTTAGGGATAAAAATCCTTTTTCCAAATATCTTCTGTAAATCAGGCATCAAGTATGCAATATTCCCTGAAGTTCCAATTGCGGAATAAAGACCAGATTTTTTTCAATGATACTTTCAGGCACGAAAATAAATTTTTTATCAAAAATCTGATTATTGACATAATAACTGATCCAATATTCATTATACAAATGAAATACTGCCGGATCTATGGGTTCAATTTTAAGTGTGCTCTGAGATGAAAGTAACTGAATATGATGCCTTAATGTAGATGTCATCTGTTGATCGCCTTCCTTAGGACCATATCCTTTAGAACGGATTGTAATGTCTTTTAAATCAAATTTATTTTCATTAATCATGAAAACATTCCAACTGTATTCTCCCGCATCGCCTTCTCTGACAATTGCTACGGAAACACCTTCAACCTGAGGGAATAAAATATCCTTTTTCATTGATTTCGAAATTTACTTTTGAACAATGATCATTTCAAATAAGCCTGCCAGTTTTTCTTTCAAAATGGCTTCCACCTCTTCCATATTTACTTTTTTGCCCACCTCCGCCTCAATTGAAGTGACAGCTTTATCTGATATGCCACAGGGTACTATATTATTAAAATAATTTAAGTCAGCATTCACATTCAATGCAAATCCATGCATGGCTACCCATCTGCTGGTCTTTACACCCAGAGCACAAATTTTTCGTCCTTTTTCCGGTGTTTCTGAATTAATCCATACGCCGGTAAGTCCTTCAATTCTTCCTCCTTTTATACCATATTCAGCAATAGTCTGAATCACTCCTTCTTCCAGTAATCTCAAGTATTTATGAATATCGGTAAAAAAATTTTCCATGTCAATAACCGGATAGCCAACCAGTTGCCCCGGTCCATGATAGGTGATATCTCCGCCTCTGTTTATATGGTAAAATTCAATTCCTTCTTTTTTAAGCTGATCTTCCTGCAAAAGCAAATGGCCGGCATCCCCGCTTTTTCCCAAAGTATAAACATGAGGATGCTGACAAAACAGAAGGTAATTTGGTGTGGGCTTTTGATCTTCAGCAGGTAGGCCTCTGTTTGAAAGTTTAACAGCTACTATTTCATCAAAAAGCTTAGTTTGATAATCCCAGGCTTCTTTATAACTGATGAGACCAAGATTTTCAAAAAAGACTTTTTTATTAATTACTTCATTCACAACTTTATAGCTTTACACCTGAATTTCAGGGTACCAAGATACTTCATTAATGCATCAACGACAAAAAGCTAATGGGAAACAATGTTATTTCGGGGAAAAATGGAGAGGACATCGCTGGAAATTTTCTGGAGACAAAAGGCTATTCTGTGCTCTTTCGGAACTATCGCTATAAAAAACTTGAAATCGATATTATAGTCCGCAAAGAAAATTTGTTGGTCTTTGTAGAAGTCAAAAAAAGAAAGAATTCAAAGTTTGGCTTTCCTGAAGCTGCCGTCTCCGACAGGAAAGCTTCACTGGTTATGACCGCCGCTGAAAACTTTATTTTTGAAAATGACTGGAAAGGTCCTATCAGATTTGATATTGTTGCGATTACCGGACAGGAGATCGTCCACTTTGAGGACGCTTTTCACTAAATAGTTTACTGTTTCCTATTTCTGTTGCTGTTAGGAGGTCTTTGAGCCTGCTTTTTTCCTGAAGGATCTTTACCTCCGGTTTTGGTAACTGGTACGGCCTTTCCATTCTGGACAATCAAATTCCCCTCTTCATCCCATTCAGTAAGTACATAAGGTTCAAACTGCTCGTCTTTATAAGGACTTGCAGGATGCTGAATTTCTTTCCTCCGCTTATTTTTTTCTGTAAAATATTCCACCCAGATGCCTACCTTGATGTTATCGATATATTTTCCATGAACTAAGGTCCAGCCTTTTTCATTAAACAGACAATAAGTACCATTGAGCTGCTTATTAACAAGTGGTTTTACTTCTTTAACTTTTGTTCTTTCGTTATCAAAGTAGGTAATTTCTGATTCTTTCGGCCATCCTTTATAAAATTTGACTTTATCAACCAATATATTGTTCTTTCCATACCGCTCCCATCTGCCATGTTTTGTGCCTACATAAAAAATTCCTGACTCAACGACCTCTCCACCTACAGTTTTTTTATAGGGGCCATGCAGTATTCTATAATTGATCAATTCCTTTTTATCAATGGAGGTAACTTTTAAAACCTTCCTTTTGCGGACATCAAAAACATAATATTCTCCTACATATGGGTTAGGTTCTTTGTAGGTTTTCAGCAAGTGAAAAGTTTCAATGGTAACCTGTTTTCCTCTTCCTATTTTGGTGAATCCTTTGCGAGATTTTATACCGTAGAAAACGTTTTTCTTCCTTTTCTTTTTCTTGGCTTTATTCGGAATACTATCAGCTGCTACCAATATATCCGGAATAGAATCAGTAGCAAACGAGTCTGACGAACCTTCATTTTGTGCGAATGAAGGAGAGGCTATTCCCATTAATATAAAAAGCCATAAAGCAAGTTTGCGGAAGTTAAAAAAAGCCATTCCAGTTTGTTTTCTACCCGTTATCAACGTTTGATGCGCAAAAATAATATATCAAAGCAAAAATTCATTCTGCAGATTCAATCTTCCTGATGAAATAACATTTTGTTTAGCTAATCAATTATTATCCTTCAGGTCTTTGATGAGTTCCTGTTCTTCAAATTTGTGAGGAATAGTTACATCAAAATAGATCTTTTCGAGTTTTTGTTTATTTTTCCCAAGTATCCAGACGTCATAAAAGCGATTATCTTTTAGGATAGTTTGTCTTTCTACAATCTTAAGCCCAAGAGCACTTAGAACCTCTATTTCATCCCCAAAGAAAATAACCAGATAGGCTGTCTCTGGTGATTTACCATCGCCCGAAGCAAGCACAGCTTTAAGTAAGACATTGTATTTGCTTCTGGCAATGACTTCTTCTTTTTTAGCCAAAGACCTTAAAGCATAAGATTTTTCAAAAAGAACTGTCAAATCGGTGGGAACCAAGTGATCTATGCTATCTGCAAGATCTATTACATCTTCAAACCTTTTTGCATAATTGAGCTCTTTCAACCTTTTTTCAAGGTCATCCATTTCAAAAGGAATGTAATCTTCCCGGAATGCAAAACCATAATAAAGATGCTTAAAATCCTCCTTCTTTAAGGTTGTATCAAGAGAATTAAACCTTTTGAGCAAGGCAGGATAGAAAAATTTGCTTTCAGGATTTTTAACAGCCTGCTCAATTTCTTTCACATCAATTTGCTGCCCCTGGGTGGATAATACACCAAACAATAGAAACAAACCAACGATAAGCCTTAATTTCATGTACTAAGCACCGGCTTTTTCTAATCTTAATCCGAATGAATATATCTGAGGGAGCGGATTTTGTCTCATATACTGCCTTACTTTGATTTTATATTTTCCTGAATAAGGAAAAATATAACCAGGTAATGCTAAGATTCTGTAATCATAAACTCCACTTACCCCTTTACCAAAAGGCTTTCCGGTTTTAGAATCCATCAGATCCATTCCCTGAAGTTTTTGATTAATCTCTCTGCCTGCAGAATCCAACAAATTGTATTTTATATAGAGGTTATAAAAAGGATAATCGACAGAGTACCTCACATTATACAATACATTATACATTTGTCTGTGATCTGGAACCTCAAATTCGAATGTCAGCTCCTTATTCTCTTCCCACTTATTATCAGGAAAATCGAAATTTTGTTCGTATATCCTCGATTTATCACAAGAGCTTAAAATAAATAAAATCAGGACTAGAATAGTCGAAATTCTGTTTTTCGTCATATTTGTTTGTCCGGGGTAGAATTGGGATTATTATTTGTATTTTTTTGGTCAGGTCCCTGTTTATTAGGATTACCTCCTCCTTTAGGAGGATTAGGACCTTTCAACTGATTAGGGTTCCCCTTAGGATTGTTAGGATTACCTTTATGCTGTTGATTAGGGTTTCCTTTCGGCCTGTTTTGATTTTCCCTCGGAACATTTTGACCACCTCTATTCTGATTTTCTCTAGGGGCATTCTGATGCTCTCTCTGTGGCTGCTTTTCCCTTTGATTATTTTGAGGAGAAGGCCCTTTTTCCCTGTTAGGATGACTGTTTTTCTCTCTATTCTCCTTATTTGGATGCTGATGTTGTTTCTGAGCCTGAGGTCTTCTTTCCTGCTGCGATTTCTTTTCTTGACCAGGAACAGAAGTTTCACCCTCTACGCTTCCTGAAGCATTCACCGTATTAGGACCTTTTGGTTTCTTCTTCTTCTTTTTCTTCTTCTTATATTTCTCATCCAGACGCTTCAATTCATTCAAATCATCTTCCGCCTTTTCCTTTTCATCCTGGAGTGAAGTATCGTGTTCATCCAAAGAAGCCGGAGAAACACCTTTTTTATTCAATTCAAGAATTGCATTGACCCTGTCAACAGAAAGTGGGTACCAAGTGGTATCCTCTCTGTATCCGAACCACATGATTTTCTTGAAGATATCAGTTTTCTGCAAATATGCTTCACCTCTTTCAGTAAGAAGCGGATCTTCGACAGTAGGAATATCCTTTAATGCATCTACATAAGTATCAAGCTCATAATTGAGGCAACACTTCAATCTTCCGCATTGACCGGAAAGTTTACTTGGATTCAAAGAAAGATTCTGATACCTGGCAGCAGAAGTTGAAACACTTTTAAAATCAGAAAGCCAAGTTGAACAGCAAAGCTCCCTTCCACAAGAACCTATTCCTCCAAGACGACCGGCTTCCTGTCTAAGACTGATCTGCCTCATTTCTACCCTGATTTTAAACTCAGTGGCAAGGCATTTGATCAGTTCCCGAAAATCAACTCTGTCGTCAGCAGAATAATAAAAAGTAGCTTTAGTATTATCGGCTTGGTACTCAACATCTGTTAGCTTCATATCAAGCTTCAGCTCGTTGATTATTTCACGGGTACGAAAAAGTGTAGGAAGCTCTCTTTTTTGAGTATTGTCAAACTTCTCAATATCTTTTGCATTGGCAATTCGATAGATATCACGAATTTGATCATCTTCAACGATGTTCTTCTTTTTCATCTGAAGACGCACCAATTCCCCCTGCAGAGAGACAAAACCCAGGTGATGCCCATTTGGGACATTAACTATGACCGGATCTCCATTATTAAGTTCAATGTCATTGACATTTCTGAAATATTCTTTTCTTCCGCCCTTAAAACGTATTTCTGCTATTTTAAATGAATATGCTCTGGTAGGCTCCATGTTTCCGAGCCAATCGAATGTATTCATTTTATTGCATCCGCCAGACGAGCATCCTCCGCTTTTTCCGCAACCACCTGTTGTGCTGCACCCGCCTCCGGAACTACAAGAACTGCATCCCATCTCCTATATATTTATTTTATATGTATGTAAAATTTATAAATCATTCATTAAAATGATGATTTACAAATATATTCTTTATTTTTCAATTAAAGCCAAAAGGTCGAGACCGATGTCTCTTCTGTAGTACCTTTTCTCCCAAATCACATTTTCAGCTGCTTTATTTGATTTCGTAAGAGCGCCCTGAATATCCGGCCCTAATCCTGTAAGTGCGATAACCCTTCCTCCATTTGTAACCATCTTATCATCCTTCAAAGCAGTACCTGCATGAAAGGCCAATACTTCACCTACATTTTCCAGCCCGGATATAACTTTCCCTTTTTCGTAATCCTCAGGATATCCTCCTGCTACCAGCATCACCGTAGTTGCTGTCTGATCGGATACTTCAAGGTTAACTTCGTCAAGCTTTTTGTTCGCTACTTTAACTAATACCTCTAAAAAGTCATTTTTGATTCGGGGAATTACAACTTCAGTTTCGGGGTCTCCCATACGGGCATTGTATTCAATAACGTATGGCTCCCCTTTAACATTCATTAATCCGAAAAAAATAAATCCTACGTAATCAATTCCTTCTGTCTTCAAACCATTTATTGTAGGTATAATTACCTTCTTCTCCACCTTATCCATAAAGGTCTTATTGGCAAATGGAACCGGAGAGACAGCTCCCATTCCTCCTGTATTTAACCCTTTATCTTTTTCACCGATTCTCTTGTAATCTTTAGCTTCAGGAAGAATTTTGTATGTAGATCCGTCAGAAATAGTAAATACTGATAACTCAATGCCGTCAAGATATTGTTCTATCACTACTTTCGCACTTGCTTCACCGAATTTCTTATCCTCCAGCATCTCTCTTAATGCTGTTTTTGCTTCATCTTTTGATTGGGCAATGATAACACCTTTTCCGGCAGCCAGGCCATCTGCTTTCAATACTATAGGCAGACTCTGAGTTTCAATATATTCAAGCCCTTGATTCAGCTCACTTGCGGTAAATGTTTTAGATGCAGCAGTGGGAATTCCATACTTCACCATAAAGTTTTTGGAGAAATCCTTACTACCTTCCAACATAGCACCATCTTTAGAAGGGCCTATTACAGGTATTTTTTTTAAAGAGTCTGTACTTTTGAAATAATCAACGATTCCCTCTACTAGAGGTACTTCAGGTCCAACAAGCACCAGGTCAATCTGATTTTCAACACTATATTTGCCTAGTTTTTCAAACTCCGTTACCTGAACAGGTACATTTGTTGCAATTCCCTCTGTTCCTCCATTTCCTGGAGCTACAAAAAGTTTTTTACAAAGCGGACTTTGTTTTATTTTCCAAGCGAAGGTATGTTCTCTTCCTCCCGACCCAACAATTAGAATATTCATTTAAATTTTAATGCGTAAAATTTTCTATATGTGTTACAAATTTAGTTTGCCAGTTCTGATAAGAACTTAATTCTCATCAGTCTAATTTCATCCTCTGAATAGTCTCCCCCCAGTTCTCTCATTGCAAGTGCAATGTTATCATTTTCAGCGCTCATGAAATAATCATAGATCTCATCTTGCTTATCACCATCCATAATCTGATCGATATAATAATCCAGGGTTAGTTTAGTACCTGAATAGCAAATATGTTCTATTTCCTCTGTCAGTTCTGCGAGGCTCAAACCTTTAGCTTCAGCTATTTCATCCAGGTCAATTTTCCTATCAATCTGCTGGATAATAAAAATTTTGATTTTGGATTTATTTACAGAAGATTTTACTACGACATCTGAAGCTGTCTCAATGTCATTCTCCTCAACATATTTCTTAATCAGTTCAATAAATGGCCTACCAAACTTTTGGACCTTTCCCATTCCCACACCATTGATATGACTAAGTTCATCATTAGTTGTAGGGAAAGTGGTAGCCATTTCTTCCAGAGATGGATCCTGAAAGATTACGTATGGAGGTAAACCTTTGTCTTTGGCTATTTTCTTTCTTAAGGCTTTTAAAGAATCAAAAAGTGCAGGATCATAAGATTTAGCAGTGGATGCCTGTTTTTCAATTTCCTCTTCCGAAGTTTCGCCTGAGAAATCGTGATCTTTGCTGAAAGATAATGGAACAGGTTTTTCCAGGTAAGCAAGACCTTTATCTGTAGTTTTAAGAATCCCGAAATTATCTATGTCTTTCTCGAGTAATTCTTGCAGTACAATTTGTCTGTATAGAGAGTTCCAGTACTCAATAGTCTGATCTTTTCCTTTACCAAAAACCTCCAACTCATTATGATTGTAGCTTTTGACATAATCATTTTCCATTCCGGCAAGAACAAGACTTAAATGACTGGCATCAAACCTTTCTTCCGTCTGCATCACTGCTTTAACAGCTAGCACGACTTCATCTTGAGCTTCAAATTTCTCCTTCGGTTTAATACAGTTATCGCAAAAACCGCAATCTTTTTCTACAGTTTCACCGAAGTAATGTAATAACTGCTTTCTTCTACAAACTGAAGATTCAGCATACGCCGCCATCTCTTGAAGCAGGTGCTTTGCATTATCACGCTCAGTTACAGATTTATCTTTGTTAAACTTCTCAAGTTTTAGTATATCCTCGAAGGTATAAAACATGATACAGTTTCCTTCAAGTCCATCCCTGCCTGCTCTCCCTGTTTCCTGATAATATCCTTCAAGGGACTTGGGCGCATCATAATGAATGACATATCGAACATCTGGTTTGTCGATTCCCATTCCAAATGCAATGGTAGCAACAATTACGTCTGCATCTTCATTCAGGAAGGCATCCTGATTGTTCATCCTTATACTTGCATCAAGCCCAGCATGGTATGGCAATGCCTTAATACCGTTAACTTTAAGTAGTTCAGCAATTTCTTCTACCTTCTTTCTGCTCAGACAATAGACAATACCAGACTTACCTTTATTGTCAAGCACGTACTTGATGAGTTGCTTTTTGGTGTTGTGCTTTTTGCGGACTTCATAGTAAAGATTTTTTCTATTAAATGAAGACTTAAATAAAGCTGCTTCCTCCATATGGAGGTTCTTCTGAATATCTATCTGAACTTTAGGAGTTGCAGTGGCTGTAAGCGCTATGATTGGTAAACCTGGCCCAAGCTGGTCTATAATACTCTTTATTTTCCTGTATTCCGGCCTAAAGTCATGGCCCCATTCGGAGATACAGTGTGCTTCATCTATAGCGACAAAGGATATATTTCCCTTTTTAAGAAAATCAATATTTTCTTCTTTAGTCAGAGACTCCGGAGCTACATAGAGTAGCTTTATGTCGCCACTAAGAGTTTCTTTTTTTACTTTGTTAATCTCGACTTTTGTCAGTGTTGAATTTAAAAATTGTGCATTGACTCCCAGTGCATTTAACTGGTCAACCTGATTTTTCATCAAAGCGATAAGAGGGGAGATAACAATGGCCGTACCTTTTGTCATGATGGCGGGCAACTGATAGCAAAGAGATTTACCGGCCCCAGTAGGCATTATAACGAATGTGTTTTTTCCGGCTAAAACATTGCTAATGATTTCCTCCTGATATCCTCTAAATTGATTGTAACCAAATACAGCCTTAAGCTGACCGATTACCTCAACTTCATTTTCGACTAACATTTTCTCATCTAACATCATTAAATCTTAAAACCTTTATATATTTGTCAGGTAAACAATTGAATGATTCCTTACCTTGAAATTAGTAAAAAATATTAGAAATACAGCAATAAATGTTTTATTGAATGAAGCTGATGCAATAAAAAAGCTTGTAGACTTCATCAATGAAGACTTTGAGAAAACTGTAGAAGCAATACTTCGCATCAAGGGTAGAGTTGTTGTAACAGGTATTGGAAAAAGTGCAATTATAGGAAGTAAGATTGTTGCAACGCTTAACTCTACAGGCACGCCAGCTGTGTTCATGCATGCTGCCGATGCCATCCATGGCGATCTTGGAATGATACAAAAGGATGACATAGTTATTTGTCTTTCCAAAAGCGGTAATACACCGGAAATCAAGGTACTTGTACCTCTCATCAAAAGAACTGGCTGTCAAATGATTGCGCTTGTAGGCAACACAGAATCATTTCTTGCTCAGGAAGCAGATTTTATTTTGAATGCTACTGTAGAAAAAGAAGCTTGCCCAAACAACCTTGCTCCAACGACAAGTACAACAGCTACACTAGCGATTGGTGATGCATTGGCAGTTTGCCTATTGGAAATGAAAAATTTCTCCAGCAGTGATTTTGCATTATATCATCCTGGAGGTTCTCTGGGGAAAAGATTATATTTAAGAGTGGGGGATATATTTCCTCACAACAGCAGACCGGCAGTAAAAGCGAATGCAGGAATAAAAGAAGTTATATTCGAAATTTCGTCGAAAAGGCTTGGAGCTACTGCTGTTCTCAATGAAAATGATGAACTTATCGGTATCGTTACTGATGGGGATATACGAAGAATGCTTGATAAATTTGGGACGATAGAAGGAATCAAAGCAATTGATATCATGAGCCCAAATCCTAAAACAATAGATAGCGAGGAGTATGCTGTAAATGCATTAAATATCATGCAGCAAAATAACATAACCCAACTAGTAGTTGTTAACGGGAAAAAAGTAGAAGGTTTTATACATCTTCACGATTTATTAAAAGAAGGGCTTGTTTAATCTTAATTAAGATCAATTTTTAAATTTAAACATAATGAATAAAGACTATTATGTGGTGATAATGGCCGGTGGGATCGGAAGCAGATTTTGGCCTTTCAGCAGAGAGAAATTCCCAAAACAGTTTCACGATGTATTAGGTACCGGAAAATCTCTTTTACAACAAACTGCAGAGAGATATTTTAATATTCTTCCAAAAGAGAATATACTGGTTGTGACAAACAAGATATATGCTGACCTCGTGAAGCAACAGTTGCCATTCATGAAAGATGATCAGATATTGAGCGAGCCTATAGCCAGAAATACTGCACCGTGTGTTGCATACGCATGTTATAAAATAAAACAAAGCAATCCTAATGCAACTATGGTAGTTGCACCTTCAGACCATGTTATTCTTAAAGAAAATGAGTTTGAATCTACCATAAAAATCGCAATGGATGCCGCTGCGAAAAGTGATAAACTTATCACTTTGGGTATTAAACCAAGCAGACCTGATACAGGATATGGATACATTCAATATCTTGAAGAAAATCCTGACAGAATAAAAAAAGTAAAAACCTTCACAGAAAAACCGCAGCTTGAATTAGCTCAGAAATTTCTGGAAAGCGGTGACTTTGTCTGGAATGCAGGAATTTTTATCTGGAATGTTAATGCCATTATAAAGAACTTCCAAAAGCATTTGCCTGAAATGGCTGAAATCTTTGAAGAAGGTAGCGGCAAATATTGGTCTAAAGATGAAGAAGGCTTTATTGGAACAGCTTATTCTCAATGCAAAAATGTCTCTATAGATATTGGGATCATGGAGAAAGCAGAAGAAGTATTCGTGATGCTAAGCGACTTCGGCTGGAGTGATCTTGGTACGTGGAAATCACTCTATGAACTTTCTAATAAAGACGAGAACAGCAATGTGATTGAAGGAAACACCATGTTATATGATGTTAAAAATTGCATTGTCAAAGTACCTAAAGAAAAATTAGTAGTAGTAGAAGGGCTTGAAGACTTTATCATTGCAGAGTTCAACGATGTATTGATGATCTGCAAGAAAGATCATGAGCAAAGAGTTAAAGATTTTGTTTCAGACACCAAGAATAAGAAAGACTCAAAATTCATCTAATATAAAAGCCCCGAACTTCGGGGCTTTCTTTTTTAATTAATTTATTTATCCTCTTTGACGAATAGCTTCATATAATATCATACCTGCTGCTACGGATACATTTAGAGATCCTATCTTTCCTACCATTGGTATCCTTACAATTTCGTCTGCTTTTTTAATGATCTCATCTGAAATACCATCTTCCTCTGAGCCCACTATGATTGCAACTGGGTCATTATAAACTGCTTCGGCAATAGTTTTTTGAGCCTTTTCTGTGCAAGCGACTACAGACAAACCACTTTCTTTAAGATATTTTATTGTTTTTATCAGGCTTTCTTCTCTGCAGACAGGAATGTGATTCAATGCTCCTGCAGAGGTTTTAACAGCATCACTGTTAATCTGAGCAGCACCCTTTGCAGGGATAACAATAGCGTGAACACCCATACACTCTGCAGTTCTTGCGATAGCTCCAAAGTTTCTGACATCAGTGATTCTATCCAGCACCAAAATCATTGGGACCGCACCGGACTGAAAACAGTCAGAAATTACATTATCCAAAGAAGCATAAACAATAGAAGACATGAAGCAAATAGCGCCCTGATGAATCTTCTTTGTTATCCGATTCAATTTTTCCACCGGCACTCTTTGAACCGGCACTTTATGAATAGAAGCAGCCTGCAACAATTCATTCATTAAAGGTGAAGATTGTTCTTTCTGAATAAGAATTTTATCAATCTCTTTACCTGCTTCAATCGCTTCTATAATCGGTCTTATACCGAAAAGTAATTCTGATTTATTTTGCGGGGAATTTCTCTCCATTGGGTATTCGTTTAAATCACAATGCCAGGACAAGCCTGGCATCGGGATGATATCATTTATTTTAAATTATTTTTTTATTGGTTAAATAGGTATGAATATGACATCAATACCTCTTCAAACTTCGCTGCCTCTTTGGCTTTTCCACCTTCTTTCAAAGCTCTGATGATAGAATCAAGAATATAGAAATTCAACTCATAGTCTCTGCCATATGGCATCTTTACTCTCTTATAATATTCCAGATTTTCAATAGCCCTGTTACCCATTTTATTCGCTATATCCATTGCCATTTTTTCATTTCCTGTTTTAAAGAAAATCTGAATGAAAGGAGGTGTTGCGATATCATAAGTAATAGGATCATCCGGCATTACTTTGAAGCAATGCTCTGCTACTTGTTTGGCCTTTTCAGTTTCACCATTGTTATACAAAGTTGAAGCTAGACGATAAAACTGAGATCTTGAGTTTACTGTCATTCTGAAATAATTTTCATCATAGTAAACCTTAGGATTATCAAGTTCTCTCCAGAAGAAGTTCTTCATCATGTTATCATACATCACCTTATCATAAACAAAGCCTTGAGAAGCATTTGGATATTTTATTGGCATTAATCTGTGAGCCAAACCTTCTAACTGAGTATAATCTTTAAGATTAAGGAAATTAGATCCAGACAATGTAGTAGAGAAATAAATCGGCCTCTTCCAATTATTAGTAACGATCATATCAAGAATAATAAGATCCTTCTTCTCTAAAGTATTTGTTCCGATATTCCAAGCTAGTCTGTCCAGAATCTGTCCTTTAAGAGTATCAGGAACTGCTCCGGTAGCAAGTACTGCATTTTTATCTATGTTCAGGTAAAGATTTTTTGAGGGAAGTGTTGTATAATAATCTCCTCTTCCGCTTTCCTGTCTGATTTCCGGATTATCTGTTTTTACAAGCTGAATATACCCCGCAAGGTTAATTCCATTTTTGAACTGAGGCTTTTCTACAAAATAAATCTGATCATTTTTTCCTTGTATGTAATTTTCAAAGTTCAAGGATATTGGCAATGGAGCTGATTCATAAGCTTGCTGCTTCATCTGCTTGATATACCAATCTGTATTTAAAAGACTCAAATTACACACACGCACATCAGTACGGAAACCTTCTACTTCCTGAACATACCAAAGAGGGAATGTATCATTATCGCCGCCAGTGAATAAGATCGCATTAGGAGCACAAGAATTCAAAAGGTTCTTCGCTGAATCTACAGAATAGAATCTATTTGATCTGTCATGATCATCCCATCCTTGTTGTCCCATAATTGCAGGTACAGAGAGACATAGTATAAAGGATATAACAGAACGTGTTGACTCACTTTTTACTATTCTTTCCATCAGGTCAGCGATAAAGAACACACCTAATCCAATCCAGATAGCAAATGCATAGAAAGATCCGGCAAAGGTATAATCCCTTTCTCTAGGCTCAACCGGTGGCTGATTCAGGTATACAACTATTGCAAGGCCAGTAAAGATAAACAACAAAGAAACTACTATCCCATCATTTCTTTTTTTGCTAAACAGATACACAAAACCTACAACACCCAATATAAATGGCAATAAGAAAAAGTTGTTTCTTGCTTTATTATTTTTCAAGTATTCCGGCAGATCCTTTTTGAAATAATCCCATGGCCATAACACGTCACTGTCCTGAATATCACTTTCTCTTCCGATAAAGTTCCAGCCAAGGTAACGCATATACATATGACCAATCTGATAACTGAACATATAACCTTTATCCTGCCAGAAAGATGGTTTTTTCCCTTCTCTCAGGTTCATCATACTTTGATACGCTTCCACATGGTGAGGCTGAGTACTGTAAGCCCTAGGAAATAATGTTACATGCTTAGGATCATAGATATAATCCATCTTGTAATCAAAAACAACATACTGACCAGTAACAGTGTCTTTTCTATAAAGAGGGGCGCCTTTTTCTACGTCAATAGGATAACCTGCTGTAAACAATGGGCCTTTAAAAATTGGTCGGTCACCATATTGCTCACGTTTCAAATAAGAAACAAAGCTAATTACGTTTTCAGGATCATTTTCGTCAATCGGAGGATCAAAGTTTGATCTGACAAGGATAATACCATAAGATGCATATCCTATAAGAATGAAAGTCAATCCTAAAAGACAAAGATTTAAAAGATACTTTTGATTTTTAATAGAATAAATTATTCCAAATAGTAAAGCACTTAGGAAAAGGATACCGAAAAATATAATACCTGAATTGAAAGGAAGACCCAGATTATTAACGAAGAATATTTCAAAGGTTCCAGCAAGAGAAGGTAAGCCAGGAATAATTCCTGACAATACAACTACAATGATTACACCACTCAAAAGGAAGGTTGCTATTACACCACCTTTTGTGATATTGTATTTTTTAAAATAGTAAACAAAGGCTAGAGCTGGTATTGCAAGTAAATTCAACAAGTGAACTCCAATGGAAAGACCGATGGTATAAGCTATAAGAAGCAACCATTTGTCAGCTCCGATTTCTTCAGCTTTGGTTTCCCATTTTAAAATTGCCCAAAATACAAATGCTGTAAAGAATTGAGACATCGCATATACCTCCGCCTCAACAGCAGAAAACCAGAATGAATCTGAGAATGTAAATGCAAGGCTACCTACTACACCGCTACCAAATATTGCAATTTTCTCACCAAGGGTCGGATTGGCATAATCCTTTGCAAATTTCCTTGCAATGAGTGTAATGGTCCAAAAGAGGAATAATACGGAGAAACTACTGGATAAAGCTGATACCATATTGATCCAGAATGCCACTTGGGTAACATCAGAAGCCAGTAAAGAAAATATTCTTCCTATTAATAAAAAGAATGGGGCTCCCGGAGGGTGAGGAACTTGTAATTTGTAGGAGCAAGCGATAAACTCACCACAGTCCCAAAAGCTTGCAGTAGGCTCAATGGTGAGCACATAAACAGCCGTTGCAAAAATGAAAACCAACCAACCCAAGAGGTTATTTAGTTTTGAGTAATTTGAATTATACATCTTTACCAATTAAAAATTTATGGAAGGCGAAATTAGCAAAATTCTATCAATTGACTATTAATTACCCTTCCTTTATTGAACGTTCAAAAATACAACGAAAAAAATATATGCTATACTGTCCTTTTCTGTGGTATAAA
Organism: Sporocytophaga myxococcoides DSM 11118; assembly: GCF_000426725.1. Lineage (NCBI taxonomy): Bacteria > Pseudomonadati > Bacteroidota > Cytophagia > Cytophagales > Cytophagaceae > Sporocytophaga > Sporocytophaga myxococcoides. The sequence continues at coordinate 337,410 of NZ_AUFX01000006.1, forward strand.
ACAAAAAAGAGATCCCTTTGGAATCTCTTTTTTAATATTTTCAGAAACAAATTGAAGATTTAAGACCTGTTCCTCAAAATCTTTCTAGTTTCGATAATACCCTTATCTGAATACACATTACAGAAATAAAGTCCTGGTCTTAGATTGGAAAAGTCTACTTTATATGCTGAAGGACCAACCTTGCTGCTTAAATCTATGGAGGCAACCTCTTTTCCTATGATATCAAAAATCTTAATAAATTTGACATTTTTATTTCCAGGGAAAATAGTCAGATTTAATTCATCTTCAAACGGATTGGGAGTAACCTGAAACTCATATTTAGATTCTTTAAGATCTGCAAGACTAGCTGCTAAAGAAACATTTATAGTTCCCTGCATTGAGTTGTGAGCTGTGCAGAAATATGGATTATTACTTCCGGGAGACAGGTTTTTAGCTAATACTTTAAATGATGTTAATCCAGGAGTAGAAGCGAATGAATTATCATTTGCTTTTACAGGATGAAAACTTGAAGAATTTCCATTTCCTGGCCAGACAAATTCTATAGTATCATTTGGACCTACATTCAACACTTCCGGATCAAAACGGAAACTAACAACAGCAACTTGGTGCGTCTGGGCTACTGAAACCGCCAGGCCCCAGATTACCATAAAGACTATAAAAAACAATTTTTGTATATGTTTCTTCATATTGCTGAATATTAGATGTAAAGTTACTTAATTTTAGGATAAAAACCATGCCAGATATTATGGAAATTATTGTAATTAAAGGAGAAACATTTGGTATTTCTCCTAAAAAGATAATTTAATAAGAATAAATAAAGTTCCTGAAACGAAATAAAAAGTTTAACCAGCCCATCCGTCTCTGTCCAGACTTCTATATTGAATAGCCTCGGCCAGATGCTCAACTTTAATTTCTTCGCTTTCAGCAAGATCCGCAATAGTCCTTGAAACTCTAAGAATCCTATCATAAGCCCTGGCAGAGAGTCCTAATTTCTCCATGGCATTCTTTAGCAGATTTTTTCCTGGTTCTGAAATAATACAGATTTCTTTGACCATTTGAGAAGGCATCATTGAGTTGGAATGTATTGGATTTTCACCAGTAGGCAATTCTTCAAATCTTTTTTGCTGAATTTCTCTCGCTTTGATAACGCGCTCTCGAATTTCTCCACTGCTTTCTGTTTTCCGGATTGAAGACATTTCATCAAATCCAACAGGAGTCACTTCTACATGAAGATCTATCCGGTCCAGCAAGGGGCCACTTACTTTATTGAGATATTTCTGCACAACGCCAGGTCCACAGACACATTCTTTTTCAGGATGGTTGTAATACCCACAGGGACATGGATTCATACTTGCAATCAGCATAAAATTAGAAGGAAACTCCACTGAAATCTTTGCTCTGGAAATGCACACCTTTCTCTCTTCAAGTGGTTGTCGCATTACCTCAAGTACAGTCCTTTTAAATTCAGGCAATTCATCTAAGAAAAGAACTCCATTGTGAGCAAGGGAAATTTCACCTGGCTGAGGATGACCACCTCCTCCTACCAGAGCCACATCACTAACCGTATGATGGGGGGATCTAAATGGACGAGTAGATATCAATGCTCCTGCACCTTTCAATTTACCGGCAACTGAGTGTATCTTAGTTGTTTCAAGCGCTTCATTTAAAGTAAGAGGTGGCAAAATAGTGGGAAGCCTTTTAGCAAGCATCGTCTTTCCCGCCCCCGGAGGGCCAATCATAATTACATTATGACCTCCTGCAGCAGCTATTTCCAGCGCTCTTTTAATGTTTTCCTGTCCCTGTACATGAGCAAAATCAGCATCATAGTTGTTAATCTGATTAAAGAAAATTGATCTCGTATCAACTCTTAATGGTCTTAACTGAACCTTTCCTTCAAAAAAGTCAATGGCTTCTTGAAGATCCGAAATGCCGTATATGTCAAGATTATTAACTATTGCTGCCTCTGTTTCATTTTCCTTAGGAAGTAAAAATCCTTTGAACCCCTGTTTTCTTGCTTCAATTGCAATTGGAAGCACTCCTTTAATGGGTCTCAGTTTCCCATCTAAAGACAGCTCACCCATAATCACATATTGGTCGAAATCCTCAGCGATAATCTGGTCAGATGCTAATAGTGTCCCCAAAGCAATTGGCAGATCATAAGCAGACCCTTCTTTTTTGATATCAGCAGGAGCAAGATTTACAACCACCTTTTGCCGAGGCATTGCATAACCAAGATTCTTAATTGCTGATTCCACTCGATGCTCACTTTCCTTGACAGCACTGTCAGGAAGACCGACGATAAAAAATTTAGTACCTTGACCTATATTTACTTCAATAGTAACAGTATAGGCGTTCACGCCATAAACGGCGCTTCCAAAAGTTTTGGCAACCATAGCTTAGCAAGTTGAAAGTTGAAAGAATTAAAAAGGGCTTACTTAGCCAGCCCTTTTTCGATTAGTAATATTAATATATGAATAATTTTAATGTGAACTTCCTGAATTCTGTCTGCATATCCCTGATGACTTACATTAACAACAATATCCGCAAGACCGGCAAGCTTCCCTCCATTTTTGCCAGTCAGCCCAACCACCTTCATTCCTTTAACTTTTGCTTCTTCTGCAGCTTTTAAAACATTTTCTGAATTGCCACTGGTACTAATTGCAAGCAGTACATCTCCCGACCGCCCTAATGCGCCGACATATCTTGAAAAAACAAATGCATAGCCATAGTCATTTGCAGTACATGTAATATGACTGGGATCAGAAATAGATATTGCAGCAATAGGCTCTCTGTTTTCTCTGTATCTGCCAGTAAGCTCTTCTGCAAAATGCATAGCATCGCAGGAAGAACCACCATTACCACAGCTGATGATTTTACCGCCATTCTTCAGCGAGTTTATCATTAACTCCGCAGCAGATTCTATAGCTTGTATATTTTGCTCTGAATTTATAAAATTATTCAAAACTTCTGCTGCACTCTTTAATTCTGCAAGGATTGTATTGCTATTCATTTTAACTTCCTTTGTTTAGAGAAATGTAAAGGAAATAAAAAGTCAATAAATATAAAAGCCCCGAAGGTCGGGGCTTTTATTCTTATAAAAATATTTTCCTATTAATATCTATCGTCCCATCCGCCCCCGCTGCTACCAGCGTCTTCGTCGTCCCAGCTTCCTTCTTCATCAAAATTCTCTTCTTTCCAATTAGAGTCGTCATCAAAGTCAGCATCATCACTATCGGTACTATCTTCCCACTCATCTTTGAAATCATACTCATCTTCCTCTTCCAATGTCTTCTCTTCATCCTCCAAGTCTTTAACAATCTGTGCTGTCAGACCTGTTCTGGAAAGGGCTTGATCCTTTGAAAGTCCGGCATCCAGTAATGCTTTGTAAGCTTCAAAACTTGCATAAAGCTCATCGTCGCTTAGGTCGTCAAGATTATTGTTTTTCATAAGCTCAAATTAATTCCTTTTTAAAATTTTAGATTCTAATAACGAAGTTAAATATGAATAGTTTGTTGCTCCAAGAATTTTAATAAAAAAATTTTCTTAAGCTTTTAAACTACTTAAACTCGGCAATTACGGTCGATCCACCTTTCACTTTTTCGCCTATGGTTACATTAACTTTAGCATCCAATGGAAGAAAAACATCTACTCTTGATCCGAACTTTATAAAGCCCAATTCCTCTCCTTGTTTTACTTCCTCCCCGGCCTGCAGATACCATACAATTCTTTTAGCCAGAGCTCCTGCAATTTGTCTTAGCAATATGCTTGTTCCGTTTTTAGCAGTTACAACAATTGTCGTCCTTTCATTTTCTGTACTGGACTTAGGATGCCATGCAACAAGATATTTACCTGGATGGTATTTAAAATAAGTTACCATTCCAGAAATGGGATTTCTATTAATATGCACGTTAACAGGTGACATAAAAATTGATACCTGTTTTCTTTTCTCATTAAAAAACTCAGGTTCTTCAACCTCTTCTATCACAACCACTTTTCCATCTGCTGGAGCTATTACGTGATTGTCATTTGTCATAATTAATCTGCGGGGGCTTCTGAAAAACTGCAGGATCATTATATAAATAAATGCAGATATTCCCCAAACTGTCCAGCGGATAGTCACGCTTTCTGGCAATAAATAATATACTGCTAGGTTAACAATCAAAAGAACAACAAAAAGATACGTAAGGATTTTATATCCTTCTTTATGAATTACCATATTTTAAATTAAATGAAGCAGCAAATATAATAAAAGATTAAAATCCTCCTCTGAATTTGTATGTTTTTGCTACTTTATCTATGGCAACAATGTAGGCGGCAATTCTCATCGGCACATTAAACTCTAGCGAAGTGCTGTAAACTTTTTCAAATGCTTCTTTCATAATCCTGTCACACCTTCTGTTTACTCTTTCCAATGGCCATCTGAGTCCAAGACGATTTTGCACCCATTCGAAATAAGAAACGGTAACTCCGCCGGCATTTGCAAGAATATCTGGTACAACCATAATCCCCTTTTCATTGATTATGTCATCCGCATTGGCGCTCGTTGGCCCGTTAGCACCTTCAACAATAAGTCTCGCTTTTATATTAGGTGCGTTGTAAATATTGATTACATCCTCTTTGGCAGCAGGCACCAAAAGGTCAACCTGGCAGGTAATGATTCCTTCCGGATCATCCATTCTTTCTGCATTAGGATACCCTTCCAGCATACCATTATTTTTATCTCTGTATTTCAATGCATCCTGAATATCAATCCCTTTATCACTCCAGAAGGCTCCACTTACATCGCTTAGTGCTTTAATTTTAACTCCTCTTTCCTCCAGAAGTCTTGCGGTATTTGAACCCACATTGCCAAATCCCTGGATCGCGCAACTTGTCTGGCTTGGGTTCATCTTTAATCTTTGCATAGCGGCCAGGGCACTAACCATCACTCCTCTCCCGGTTGCTTCCACCCGGCCTAATGACCCTCCAAGAACCAACGGTTTGCCTGTAACTACTGCATTTACCGTCATTCCTTTTGCTTTGGAATATTCATCCATAAGCCATGCCATTTCCTGCTGACTAGTACCCATATCAGGAGCAGGAATATCTTTATCGGGTCCAAAAACATCCATCATTGATAAAGTATAAGCCCGGGTGAGACGTTCAATTTCACCTTTTGACATAGCTCTAGGATTGCACATAATCCCACCCTTTGCTCCTCCGTAAGGAATATCAACAACAGCACATTTCCATGTCATCCAGGCTGCAAGAGCTTTCACCTCATCCAAAGTAACTCCCATATCATACCTTATTCCTCCTTTTGAAGGACCAAGTATGGTATTATGAATAACCCTGTATCCGGAAAATACTTTAATCCTGCCATCATCCATAGTAATCGGCAAAGAGACAATTACCTGTTTGTCAGGATTTTTCAAAACATTATAAGTTTCATTGTCTAGTCCTAACTTCTGTGCTGCCAGATCAAATCTGGACATCATAGATTCTAAAGGGTTGTCTTTATCCTTAATTGGTGCTGGTTCTATATATGACATATCCGCTTTTTCTTTGTTTTGTCGAAACGTTTACGGAGAAGAAGCCTTATTGTTTATGAAAAAATCTTTAAAAAGGCTGCTATAAAAGGTGACGAAAGCAATAGCCCGTCAAACCGATCCAGAAAACCTCCGTGCCCAGGAATTGTTTGTGCAGAATCTTTAATAGCAAGGCTTCTTTTTAACAATGATTCAACAAGGTCTCCATAGCTGCCAACAACAACTATAATAGCAGCCATAATCAGCCAGTGAAGGGTGTCGAGCTCTTTCCAGAAAAGTGACAGTGTAAATCCGATTGCAAGTGCAAATAATCCACCACCGATACTTCCTTCCCAGGTCTTTTTAGGAGAAATCCTGAAAAACAGTTTGGTTTTCCCTAATGCCATGCCTGCAACATATCCTCCTATATCATTTGCCCAAAGAATGAGAAGAATACCGAGTATGATATGGAAGTTATATTCCTGAAGATAAAAAGCACAAACATTGAGCAAGCCAAATGGAAGAGCAATGTAGATATTTCCTAAGAATGTAAAGGCTATGTTAAAAAATGGTTTATCGTTTTTCCTGAAGAGCTCCATCAAAAAGAGGAGAAACAGAAATGGAAACAAAAGAAAATAACAATCAAAAGTGAGTACTTGCTTTTCTATCAAAAAAAAGAGAGTAAAAATCATCATTCCGGAAACCACTCCGAATATCTTATTGGGTTTAATTTCTGCAACTTCTATCAAATTGTAGAATTCGATCAAAGACAACAAACAAATTGTAAACACCAAAGCGAAATAGCTCCATTCGTTAAAACAAATTGCAGAGACCATAATAAATGCTCCGGCCAGACCGGCAATAATCCGCTGGGTGAGGTTACCCATGTTACGGATTTTAGTAACTAATTTCATTTCCCTTAATTTATGATTATTAAAAACCTGGCGGTTTTCAATTCAAGTTTAGCAAAAAAAAGGGTATAAATCTGAAATTATTTTGTTATTCCTGTCTCTTTCGAATTCCTTTGGTACAAATAGATAAAAAAAGAGAAGGCAATAACCGAGATCACAACAGAATATAAAGGTATAGACTCTGATGAATCCGGATTGAAGCTGATATCTTTTTGCTTATACATATTTGCAAGAATAAGCGTCAATGCATTGTTCATAAAGTGAACAAACATAGACACATATATATTTCCCGACCAATAATATAAATACCCAAAAAGTACCCCTAAAAACATCCTTGGGAAAAAGCCAAAAAACTGAAAATGAATAAAACTGAACAAAAATCCTGTAATCCAGATGGCCAATGTGGGAGATTTGAGAATATCTTTTAACTCATTCTGAACAACACCTCTGAAAACCAACTCCTCTCCAATCCCAGGAATCAGGGCTACCACCAAAAGTGTTACAAAAAATGATGTACTGTCTTTATAATAAATAATAGTTTCAGTAAGTACTTTCGCCAGATTTTCACTATTCTCCATCCAATCCTGAAGTGGCTTGAGACTTGAGGGCAATTTCATATCCTTGTTCCAATCCACCAGATACGCAAGAAGGGGCATTCCCGTAAAAAATATAATAATTGCCAAAATCAGAAAAACAGGAAGTCTTTTAGTGATAGGATTAAATTTCTTGAAATATGACTGTCTGAATATTGCTATATATAAAATAGGTATAAGTAAAAAAGTGATAATCGCATTAACTGCCTGACTTTTTAAAATCAATGCCTTAGGATCAGGGGAACTTTTTATGAGATTTAGCAATTCAGTTTCAGAATTAAAACTGATACCAAACATCTCTTTAAGAAGAATGTGACCTAATCCACTGCCAACTAGCATACTTCCTATAACTACTAAGAATACAATCAAGACACCAAGTGTTTTTTCCAGTATTCTGCTTCCTGAACTATTAATATTTTCCATAAAAGTTGGTAAATTTACTTTATTGCCCCGACATATTCGGAAAAAAGATATAATTGCTCCTAACAATTAAAATAATAAGACTTTGGTTAAAATTGGTCAGATAGAACTTGGGGAATTCCCCCTTTTACTTGCACCCATGGAGGACGTTAGTGACCCGCCCTTCAGAGCAGTATGCAAGGAAAATGGTGCGGATATGATGTACACCGAGTTCATAGCAGCAGATGGTTTGATCCGTGATGCTGAAAAAAGTCTGCAAAAACTAGACATCTACGACTATGAACGCCCTATCGGCATTCAAATCTTTGGGGACAAAATTGAAGCTATGCGAGAAGCTGCAGCTATCGCGGAAGCAGCCGGACCAGAGTTAGTCGATATTAACTACGGTTGCCCTGTTAACAAAGTAGCTTGCAAGGGAGCAGGAGCAGGAATTTTACTTGACCTTCCCAAAATGCAGAAAATGTCTGAAGAGATTGTCAAGAGATGCAAAGTACCAGTTACTGTGAAAACCAGACTCGGATGGGATGAAAAAAACATCAAAATCCTTGAAGTAGCACAAAGACTTCAGGATGTTGGCGTTCAGGCATTAACTATTCACGCACGCACGAGGTATCAGATGTACAAAGGAGAAGCGGATTGGAGCTGGATTTCTAAAGTTAAAGAAATGCAAAGCATTCATATTCCTATTTTCGGAAATGGAGATATCGACTCACCGGAAAAAGCCCTGGATTATAAAAACAGATTTGGTCCGGACGGAATAATGATCGGAAGAGCAGCCATAGGTAATCCCTGGATCTTCAATCAGATCAAACATTATTTCAAAACCGGAGAAAAGTTAGCCGAGCCAGATATTGCTGAAAGAATAAGAGTATGCAAGCAACATCTGATAAGATCGGTAGAATGGAAAGGACCCCAAACCGGAATTTTCGAAATGAGACCTCATTATACAAATTATTTCAGAGGCTTCCCTAACTTTAAACCATTCAGACAAAGAATAGTGACAGCAGCTAGTGTTGAAGAAGTATCTGATATTCTGGATGAAGTTGAAAAGGCTTATAGTGCGGGAATCGACGTACTAAATTAATTTACAAAAAAAAGAGAAAACGATACAACGTTTTGAAGTATCACAAAGTCTTACGTTTGATTAATTATCGGGAAAAAGTTAATCAATTAGGGAAATTTTATAAGCTCTGGAAGTTAAACACCAGAGCTTATTTTATTTTTGACAATCAAATAAAAAAGAGCCCTGTTTGGAGCTCTCCTTTATTTAAAACACTAATAAAATAATTCTTTTAAGCATTTTCTGCAACAACTTCCTGCACTTCAGGAATCATCTTTTTGAGAAGATTTTCAATACCAGCCTTTAATGTGATTGTTGAAGAAGGACAACCACTGCAAGAACCTTGTAAAATTACTTTAACCACACCATCATTAAATGAGCTAAAAGTAATGGCACCACCGTCCTGCTCAACTGCCGGTCTGATGTATTCATCAAGAATTACCTTTATTTTCCCTACGATTTCAGAATCTCCAGCAGTTGGAGATAAATTTTCAGGAACAAATTTTTCATTGAAAAGAGGTTTTCCTTCCTCCAGATACCCCTTAATCAGAGATTTAATCATCGGAGAAACTTCTATCCAGTCGATATCATCTGATTTTGTGATGGTGATAAAATTAGAAGAGAAAAATACTCTCTTCACAAAGCTAAAACGGAAAAGATCCTGGGCCAGCGGACAATTTGCGGTGCTTACAGGGCTAGGAAAATCAATGCTTTCCGATACTAAAAGAAAATCCGTAACGAATTTCAGAGAATTCGGATTTGGATTCGATTCTGTATAAATATTTATAACTCTTTTTTCTGTAGACTCCATGATTTTGAATGGTAAAATGGAAGAACAATTTTGGACTTAACTTAATTCATTTGAGTAAAACAAACTCATTTCCAATTGTATTCAACACAAAGGGATAAAATGTTTGTTGCAACGAATCAAATTTACGAAATTATATTAAGAATTTCCCTCTGATTTTTCAGATCCGGCAACAACGACAGCAGCCATGGCATCACCTGCAACATTCACTACTGTGCGACACATATCCAGGATTCTATCCGGGGCAAGTATCAAGGCAATCCCCTCGACAGGTATATCTGTACTCTTTAGAACTGCAATCAAGGTAATCATTCCCGCTCCGGGAATTCCTGCTGCTCCCACTGCTGCTAATGTAGCTGTAAAGACTATTGTAATTTGCTGAAAAAAAGTAAGATCCAGACCAAATGCCTGAGCTATAAATACGGCTGCAATACTTTGATAAAGAGCGGTACCATCCATATTTACAGTTGTTCCAAATGGTAAAACAAAACCTGTAATTTCTGCAGGCACTTTCAGGTGATGCTCCACCCTTTCCATTGTTACAGGAAGTGTTGCATTGCTTGAACTTGATGTAAACGCAAGCAAAAATGCTGGCCGCATCCCTTTGAAAAACTGACCGTATTTAACCCTGGAAAAAAAGGTAAATATGGCAGGATAAAGTATAAACAGAATAACAGCCAAACCTAGCAATACTGAAATAGCATACCAAAGAAGAGAATATAAAAGCTGAACCATCTGACTTCCGTTTTTTGCCAGTTCAACAAGGACAGAAGCCATTAAGGCAAATACACCTAAAGGAGCTACAGCCATGATCATCATAACCATTTTTAAAAGGGCTTCATTTACAGCTTCTAGAAAGCCAACTACTGTAGCAGATTTTTCAGAGGATATTCGAGTAAGGGCTATTCCAAAAAGCAACCCGAAAAAAACCACCTGCAGCATGCGAGCATTGTCTGATGCCGCACCGAAGAAGTTGGAAGGGACCATTTCTACTAATGGAGTAAGAGGACTTTCCTCAACTTGTGCATATGCAGAAATACTTTTCGCAGTTGCATCCTGGTATTTAGCAATCATCTGATTTCTGGTTTCTTCGGAAATTACTTTTCCAGGCTTGATAAAACCGGCAAGAGTCACTCCAAGAAACGTAGCGCAAATTGCTGTACAAAAAAATAAAAGGATCGTTTTACCTCCGATCCTTCCGACTTTAGCAAAGTCTTTTAAGTTTGCAATTCCTGAAATCAAAGATGTGAGAATTAAAGGAATTGCAACCATTTGAAGCAGCCTAAGGAAAATTGTTCCGAATGGCTTAATGTAATCTATTGTAAACTTTGTTCCATCTGGAAATTTAGGTGCATAAATTCCCCAAAGGATTCCAGCGATCATTCCAAGAAGGATCTGAAGATAAAGAGGAAAGCTTTTCTTCTTCCTTACTTCCATTATAGTTTTATTACTTTATTTCTTAAAAGTAAATCTGCAAGCACTAGTGCTGCCATAGCTTCCACAATAGGCACGGCTCTTGGCACCACACATGGATCATGTCTACCTTTACCAGAGACAGTCACAGGATCACCTTCCTGATTAATACTTTCCTGGTCTTTCATCAAAGTAGCAACTGGCTTGAATGCTACCCTGAAATAAATATCTTCTCCGTTAGAAATTCCTCCTTGAATACCACCCGAATGATTAGTCTTTGTCCTCACTCTGTCTCCTTCAAGATAGAAAGCATCATTATGCTGAGAACCCAACATTTTCACGCCTTCAAAACCACTGCCATATTCAAATCCTTTTACAGCATTGATACCAAGCATAGCTTTTCCAAGCTCTGCATGTAATTTATCAAAAACCGGTTCGCCAAGACCTACAGGAGTTCCCTGCACAACGCATGACACGACACCACCAATTGTATCGCAGTCTTTTCTTACGTTATCGATAAGAGTGATCATCTCTTCTGCCATTGCAGGATCCGGGCAACGTACTATGTTATTTTCAGTTTCCTCAAGATTCAGTTCTTTATAACTCTTTTGAAGAGTAAGACCACCTACCTGAGAGACATAAGCATTGATTTTAATACCATACTTAGCAAGGAATAATTTAGCGATTGCGCCAGCAGCAACTCTTGCAAGAGTTTCTCTTGCTGAACTTCTGCCACCACCTCTGTAATCACGAACGCCATACTTTTCCTGATAAGTAAAATCAGCATGAGAAGGTCTGTATCTGTCTGCAATATGCGAGTAGTCCTTACTTCTTGCATCGGCATTCCAGACAAGCATAGCAATAGGCGTTCCGGTAGATTTTCCTTCAAATATTCCCGAAACGATTTCTATCTTATCTTCTTCTTTTCTTTGTGTTGTAATTTTTGATTGTCCAGGCTTTCTTCTGTCCAGTTCATTTTGAATGAATTCAAGATCCAGATCAAGACCTGCAGGACACCCGTCAAGCACTACCCCAACAGCACGGCCATGAGACTCACCGAATGTACTGATTTTAAATAATTTTCCGTAACTATTACTCATCGTTTGATAATTAAAATAATGGTGGTTACCAGCATAAAAAGGATGATGATATTGGTTAAAATCTTTGTAAGATCATCCCTTTCTCCTTGTCTGAGCTTGTTGCTTGACTTGTCGATGAGCTGGTAAAACCCTTCTTCGTGACTTGAAATATACTCACTTTTTCTTTCTCCTTTTACATAAATCGTAAATTTTGGAGTCAGTGTATCATATGTTTTGCTCGATGTATTGAAATATATTAGAGAGAAACAATCTGCTAATTTATAATTTCCTGAATTTTTAGGGAGAAATTCATAGTTGAAAACTTTAGTAAACTGAACGCCCCCACCCTTTTCTTCCTTTTTAACTTCTTCCTTTTCGGGATAAATTTCATAATCAGGAGATTCTTTAACATTCATTTCAGCTATTGATGGATTAAACATGCCTGTAAGCTTCAATGAAACTTTCAGTGGCTCATTCACTTCCAGGACTTTTTTCCAAATATTTGTCTGCAATTCAGCTATACCTACAGCAACGGAATCCTGCAAGGGATGATCCGGAAGTGGAGAAACGTGAACCGCAATTTCACCTGACTTGAATGTTTTAAATTCATCTTTTCTATCAATGCTATTTTTCGTCCTTAAAGTCTCATAAGTCAAAACCTTAAAAGTAGTCGATGGAATTGTAATTGTCCCAGCGCCTAGAGGAAACAAACACACCTTGTATAAGCGAAATCTGTTGTAAATTTTATTGTGTAATTTAACACTATCCTTTTTAAGTTCACCTGGAGATGTGATTTCCTCAATCCAACAGTCAGCGGGCTTAAGGTCTTGAATGATAGCTGTTACTTGTTTGTTAAGATCGACGAAATTATATTCGGAAGGATTATCTTTTGCTACCAAAAAACTGGCTGAAAGTACAAAACCTTCATTGACAAAAACTGATTTTTCACTGCTTTCTACCAGAAACATTGCATCCAATTCAGAAGGTGAGAATTCTTCCTTTTTACCAGCTTTATCCTCAGTTTTTTGTTCAGGAGATTTTTTCCCGGGTTCTACTGTAATTTTAGTACCATTAAATCGATACGTTTGACCATTTACTGAAATTGTAAAAGTAGGAAGTGTAAAAACTCCAGGTTTAGAAGGCAGATACTCCTGTTCTGCGATAAAAATATCTTCTTTTCTCTCCTTGTTAAAAGTTGTTCTCTTTTTAGAAAAATCCTCGATTTCCGGAAAAGGGCTGATCTCCTTTACTTTTTTAGTAGGAACTGTAAGGGTAATTGTAAAAATTTCCCCTTCACGTATGGAACGGTCGGAAAATTTAATTTTCAAATCCTGGGCTGAAAGATTACATGTCAGAAAAACAAGACTGCAGCAAATACATAAAAGTAATTTTTCAACCATTTTTAAAACACATTTCAGATGATTTTCCTTCCCACCACATTTCCAAATTTATAACTCTAAGGGATAAAATTAGAGAAATGTGAAAAAACTTAAAACATTTTACAACATTAAGGCGTTAATATGGTTAGTAAAGTAAGTCAAATCTAATGTAAGATTTGGTTTCAAATTAATAACCTTAAAAAAACCTAACAACCAAAAACTATTTAAATCAAATGCTTGAATACGTAAAATTAATTCTTGAGAAAGTAAGTTTTGATCAACAACTTTTTGAGAAAGAATTAAAAAAAAGTATCAGAGATTTAATTGAAGAAGAGTTAATTGATCTGAAAAAGTGGTGCTACGAAAATTTTTCCAAAGAGCACGAAATTCTTAACAGATGCTTTGTTTAACCTATTTAAAGCCTGATTTTCAATAATGTTATTATTGGGAATCAGGCTAAAAATTTTATATTCCTCTGCAGCCCCTCAAATTTTGTTCGCTTTATAGCTGTTTTTTTAAATACCTCATCAAATAACTCTGACGTCAACTCCGTCCATTCTTTAAGGTTTTTAAATTCTTCACTAGGTAAAAACTGAGGTTCGTTATGCGCTTTGGAGAATCGATTCCAGGGACACACATCCTGACAGACATCGCAGCCGAATATCCAGTTATCCATCTTCCCTTTAAAATCTGAAGGAATATTATTTTTCAGCTCTATTGTGAGATAGGAAATACATTTACTTCCATCCACTACATATGCTTGAGAAATAGCATCTGTCGGGCATGCATCGATGCATTTAGTGCAAGTACCGCAGTAATCTTTCATCGGACCGTCATACTCCAGATCCAGGTCTGTAATGAGTTCTGCAATAAAAAAGAAACTTCCCGCTTTAGGATTGATGAGGTTACTATTCTTCCCTCTCCAGCCTAAACCACCCTTCTCAGCCCAGGCTTTGTCCATTACGGGAGCTGAATCTACGAATGCCCTGCCACTAAAGTCTCCGATTTCCTGCTTCATATATAACATTAATTCTTTGAGCTTATCCTTTATAACAGTGTGATAATCTTTCCCATAGGCATACTTGGAAATCTTTAACGGATGATTAACGGGCTCTTCGGGAAAATAATTCAGAAGGAAAGAGATCACAGACTTCGAGCCTTCCACAAGCTTGCGGGGATCCAGTCGCTTATCGAAGTGGTTTTCCATCCACTTCATTTCACCATGATTATTATTCTTCAACCAGTTTTCAAGTCTTGGAGCTTCTTCTTCCAAAAAATCTGCTCTGGATATGCCGCAGTAATCAAAGCCCAGTTCTTTTGCTTTATTCTTAATCAGCTGGGTGTGTTTGGATTTTGACAAAAACATAAAGCTTACTAATCCAGATCAAACAGTGTTCCTGTGCGGTTGTTTGGTTTTATTTTCAAGTGTTTATAAGCTAACTCTGTAGCTTCACGACCTCTGGAAGTCCTTTTAATATATCCTTCCTGAATCAGGAAAGGTTCGTACACTTCCTCTATGGTTTCTGCCTCTTCCCCTACCGCTGTAGCAATAGTGGATATACCAACAGGACCGCCCTTGAATTTTTCTATGATGGTCATTAAAATTCTGTTGTCCATTTCATCCAGACCATTCTGATCTACATTCAAAGCTGTCAGAGCCATTCTTGCTATTTCAATAGTGACCCTTCCCTTTCCTTTTATCTGTGCAAAATCACGTGTTCTTCTTAGTAAATTATTAGAAATACGAGGTGTTCCACGGCTTCTTCTTGCAATTTCATAAGCTGCTACCTCATCTATGGGTGTATTAATAATTCCTGCAGAACGCTCAACAATGCTTGTAAGTAATTTTGCATCATAGTACTCAAGACGTGCATTGATACCAAATCTTGCTCTGAGCGGTGAAGTAAGAAGACCTGCTCTCGTAGTTGCTCCAATGAGCGTAAAAGGATTTAATCCAATCTGGACTGTACGAGCATTCGGCCCGGAATCAAGCATTATATCTATTCTGTAATCCTCCATGGCTGAATAGAGATATTCTTCCACTACAGGATTCAGACGATGTATTTCATCTATAAACAGAACATCATTGGCTTCCAGATTAGTTAAAAGTCCGGCGAGGTCACCTGGTTTTTCAAGGACAGGTCCGGAAGTGATTTTAATTCCGGAGCCTAATTCATTTGCTATAATATTTGAAAGCGTGGTTTTCCCCAAGCCCGGAGGGCCATGAAGCAATACGTGATCCAAGGCCTCTTCTCTTTGCTTTGCAGCTTCAACAAATATTCGAAGATTTTCAACAATTTTATCCTGCCCGGTAAAATCCTCAAAGCTTAGCGGACGCAAGGCTTTTTCGAATTCCCTTTCCCCAGAATTAAAATTCTGGTTATCACCTTTTAAATAGTCTTCGCGCATTTCAAATAGAATACTTTAACACAATTTTCTTCTAATTTACGATATTTTAACTGACCAGCACCAGACGCAAAATGAATTTTGCGAATATTTTTAGCAAAACCTGAAACATTGATTATCAATAACCTTTACATGTACTAAAATATAATACATTGATATAAAGCAGGTGTCATTATTTTCCAGCCAGATAAAAAAGCTAGGGCTCACTACTGAATTTTAATGTAGATTTGCAGATTCAATTTTATGACACTAGCAAAAAAAGAGTGGTTTAGTGAATGGTTTAACTCTCCTTACTACCATATTTTATATAAACACAGAGATTTCGAGGAAGCGGAAAACTTTATAGATAATCTTCAGGAAACACTCAAGTTTGTTGAAGGCCAAACAGCCCTGGATCTTGGTTGCGGAAGAGGAAGACATGCCTTTTATATGCATAAAAAAGGGCTGAATGTTACCGGGATTGATTTATCAGAAGAAAACATTGCTTTTGCATCAAAATCGGAAGATGAAACATTGCATTTCTTTGTACATGATATGCGCAATGTATTTGCTGAAAATCAATTTGACTATATCTTCAATTTATTTACCAGCTTTGGATATTTTGATGAGGAGAAGGATAATATTCAGGCAATAAAAGCTGCGTCAACTGCGCTTCGCAAAAAGGGGCGAATGGTGCTAGATTTTTTCAACACCGAAAAAGTAATCCGCAATCTTCAGCAAAAAAACGAAGATACCATTGATGGTATTAACTTCGAGATTAGCAGAATGGTAGAGGAGGGCTGGATTATAAAAGACATAAAAATACAAGATGGCTCTTCAGAATTACATTTTCAGGAAAGAGTAAAGGGTGTAAAGCGAGAAGAATTCGAAAACTATTTTAAATTTGCGGGCCTCAAAGTCCTGAATTTATATGGAAACTACCAACTTCAGCCTTTTGAGTCAGAAAGTGACCGGATGATCTTTTTTCTGGAGAAAGAAAATTAAAATTAAAGAATGGTAACATCACTCCTGCTCTTATTTAGTTCGGCTTTGCTGGCAGGCTTAGCTGTGTTTTTCATTCCAAATCTTAATATCCAAAGATTCAAAGTTGTACTGTCTTTTAGTGGTGCTTACTTATTCAGTATAACTGTGATGCATATACTTCCGGAACTCTTTCTGGAATCAGGTGATATACGATTTGCGGGGATAGCGGTACTTACAGGATTCTTTTTTCAAATGGTACTTGAATACTTCTCTTCCGGAGTAGAGCATGGACATATTCACATACATGAACATGAGCATTCTCAAATTCCATATTCGCTTTTAATCTCGATATGTATCCATGCCTTTCTGGAAGGTACGCTTGTTGCTCATCCTTCACACAGCCATAGTCATGGAGAATCACATACCTTGTTGTACGGACTGATATTGCATAAAATCCCGGAGGCATTTGCACTCATGTCTGTGCTTGTATTCTCTATGAGGAGCAGGGTTGTTGCAATATTATTATTAGTTCTTTTTGCGCTGGCCTCTCCAATGGGCTTATTGCTTAGTCATTGGGCCTTTGATCGTGAATTCTTCGCGCTGAACTGGTTTATCTTCTTATTTGGAGTAATTGCTGGAAACTTCCTTTATATTTCCACTACAATCTTTTTTGAGACGAGTCCTAACCACAAATTCAAGGCGAACAGGCTTATTGTATCTATGCTTGGAGCGGTATCAGCAATCATTGCAGAATACCTTTTGTAAGCCAGAGATGAGCAACAGCAAGAGGACTTAACTATATATTAAAACTATGAATTCTTGCTCTTGCTCAAACTGTTGCTCATTTTTTACTGAATATCAATTTCCAGGTTTCCGCTCATCAGATCTTCATCTTTTCCATTTACACTAGCGGGCAATTCTTTAGCCAGCTCATCATCCAATTCCTGATCAGAGGGTTTTGCACTTGTCATTTGTTGTTCTTCTGAAGTAAAAGAAGCATCCATTGGTGCTTTGGCCTTGTTTTCTGCTATTACTTCATTGGCGAGAACACGCGCTCTGGAAGAGTGATACAACGACTTCTCCAATTGACCTTCATTGTAGTATTTCTTAGCCAGTCGCTCATGAGATACTGACTTATTCAGCTTACCATTAAACAATTTGGTCTTTTTCACCACCATATGTGCAAAGCCAATGGTGCGATTAGTCTTTAACAGAAAGTTTTTAACTTTCACTTTATCAGCAGTAGGATTTGCAAGCACTGAAGCCAGTGTGAACAATGATAAAATTAGGCTAAGATATAGTTGTCTGAATCGGATCATGTGGTTTTTATTTTGTTTGGGAGATTAATACGAAAAAATAATTGAGTAGATACAAAAGTTTTCCTGAATGAAATTAAATATAACCAACTGACAATAAGACCAATACATCAGAAGTAAAAGTTTTTTTTATTTTGAAACCTATTCAGCTTCACTTCCAAGATCCTGAAGATCTGTCAAGTATCTTTAAAATATGAGTCTTCAAAAAGATTAGGCCCTAAATATCAACTATTTCCAGACCTCTCAATGAGTGGAACTCTCCACAGCAAAAACCGGTTTAAGTACTATATGCAATTCCACAAATTTTTCATAGAGCTATTAGACCACTAAAGTCCCAGATAAGACGGGACCAGGAAATTGCATTTTCCACCTTTACAAAACTCCCGAACATTAATTTCAATGATAATAAAATCAATTATGAGCTTGTCTCAAGGTGATTCTATTGCCTGATGAGTAAGTGAAACTTGATTCAATTTCTATTCTCCTTTCACTTATTCATCAGACAATAACTAACTATTGAGGCTGCTTCCACCTCTAAATATATATTGTTATGAACTGGATATATCTTTCTCTCGCAATCGTGACAGAAGTTGTAGGCACAGTGATGATCCGATTTTCGAATAGTTTTTCGAAGATCATACCTACTATTTTAATGATAGCTTTTTATATCGTAAGTTATTATTTCTTTAACCTGTCCATTAAAAAAATTGAGCTTGGTACTGCTTATGCTGTATGGTCAGGCGTTGGCACTGCATTACTTACAGCAGTTGGGATGCTTGTTTTTAATGAAAGTATTTCTCTAAGCAGAGTTATAGCCATCACTCTTATTCTTATTGGAGTACTAATACTCAACTTATCAGGATCATCTTCACAGGCATAAAAAATGATGGCATATAAATAAAGAGAGGTTGTTCAAAAGATGCAGCCTCTCTTTTTTTATTTCCGGTGGTGTCGGGTCTTTCGACCATAGCTATCAATTTAACAGATTTGATTGATGCCATAACCTAAAGCGATGGCAGAATTATTAAGTTCATGCCTTTGCTTGAGCCTGAATCAACTGGCATTTTTTAAATTTTATGTATTGAGTTCAAATAACATGGTTTAGTTATTTTTCAGTTTATTAAGAATTTTTTGAGGAAAGTGCAGACCTCGGAGAGGTCATATGTTTATAGTTACTACCTGAAAAATAGCATACGACCCCATTGGGGTCGCATCAATACTACATTCGCTTTTCTATAAATATTCAATCCCTTCAGGATTGTAAATAAATGAATAAAGCGATTGTTAAAATTATAAAACAGTTAAGCTGACACATGGTCTTTCGACCCGACATCACTGAAATACCCAATCCGCTAAATCAGAAAGGGCTGTCTTCTTAATAAAGACAGCCCTTTTATTTATGGTACAACTTCGAAGATTAGAAAGCCAAACTTCGAGCAAAAACCTTAAGCAATAGAACTTTTACCTGACATTTTGCTAGTAAAAGCTGACGTGACGGAGCTTTTTGTTAACATTTGTAAGGTAAAAGCTCACATGACGGAGGTTTTTGCTGACATTTCCTGTGGTGTCGGGGTCTTTCGACCCGAAACATTTAAGAGATAGTGTGTCAGGTCGGAAAGACCTGACACCACAAATTAGACGAAGTATAAAAAAAGAGACTGCCCGATTAGACAGCCTCTTTTATATTTTCCTTAGTGAATAGATTTGTTTAATTACCCAAGAAAGGTAAACTGCTTCAGGAATCTCACGTCATTCTCTGTGAACAAGCGAAGATCTTTGATCTGGTATTTAAGCATGGTAATTCTTTCAATACCCATACCGAAAGCATAACCTGAATATTTCTTAGAATCAATCTTTGAGTTTTCAAGTACGTTAGGATCAACCATTCCTGAACCACCGATTTCAACCCATCCTGAATGTTTACAGATATTGCAGCCCTCACCCTTACAGATCAGACAGCTGATATCAATTTCCGCACTGGGCTCAGTAAAAGGGAAAAATGAAGGTCTGAATCTAAGTTTAGTATCTTTTCCAAACATCTCTTTCACAAAGTGGTAAAGTGTCTGCTTAAGATCTGCAAAGCTTACATTTTCATCTATGTACAAACCTTCTACCTGATGAAACACGCAATGTGCTCTGGCAGATATCGCTTCATTTCTATAAACTCTTCCTGGAGATAAAGTCCTGATGGGAGGCTTCTGATTTTCCATCACCCTCACTTGCACAGAAGAAGTATGCGTTCTTAATGCAATGTCAGGATTTTTCTCAATGAAAAATGTATCCTGCATTTCTCTTGCCGGATGGTTCAGTGGGAAGTTCAGGGCAGTAAAGTTATGCCAGTCATCTTCAATCTCAGGCCCTTCGGAAAGGTTGAATCCCATGCGCTCGAATATCTGGGTAATTTCTTCACGCACCATAGAAAGAGGATGACGTGTACCATTCTGATCAGGAATTCCAGGGAGCGTCAGATCTTTTCCTGAAGAAGCATTTTGTGAAGCCGCCTGTTCAAACACTTCTGTAAAGTGGAGAAGCTTAGCCTGTGCTGCATTTTTAAGAACATTCAGCTCTGCACCCATTGCTCTCTTTTCTTCATTGGGTACTTGCTTCAGTAGGTCGAATAATTCAGTAACCTTACCTTTTTTGCTTACAAACGTTAGTCTGAATTTCTCAAGACTATCTTTAGTATCTATCTGAAATTGCTCTATTTCTTCCGAAATGCCTTTTATCTTATCTAACATGCTACAAAGATATAAATAAACTTAAGGTTCAACAATTCTGTAATTTTAAGATGAACATAAGGAAATGATAATTAAGTCCCATTTTTTGTTAAAAATAAAATTTTATATATTCCATTAAACTAAATTAACTGATATTCAAATTTATCATTAGGATGAATATAAAAATAATAGCGCCATTAAGAAATTTTCTGTTTAAAAAAGCTGACACCAGGCTCAAAATGAATGGGTTCATAGCAACAAATCGACAACGTGAAATTCAAGAATTTATTCTTTTAAGCCCGCCTTTCTCTTTAGCAGTTGGAGGAATTAATTTTAGGACTCTTTCAGATAATGTTTGTATATATTACTCTGGAAACTTGCGTTCCTTAAATGTGATATATGATGATCGAAACTTAGTAGCTGTTGGTAGGTCCTTACTTGTTCTATTCCAATCCTATTTATTTGCCATGTGGTTAATCAAGGATAACTCTGTAAATATATTTGAAGGATTTCTTAGCTCCTTAGATGAAACCAATGTACGCGAATATCGTCATGATGTCAATTCAAATTCTGCTGGCTCATATGAAGACGTTTATTTTGATGACGATGAATTTAACCGAATATGCCGTATCCAGGAGGTATTACTACCTATTTTTCTTGTGAATGACAATTCTGATCCAACTCCAAATTTTGGCACCAACCCTTCTGTTTATAATAAGATTTTGTATAATAATCACAATAGAATACGACGAGCTTTGGACTTTTTATGTAGAGCCAGATATGAATCATTCTTACCTTCAAAAATTTCCATGTACATGGCTGTACTGGAATCTTTATTTAATACTTCAAAGTCAGATGTAGATAAAACCGTCCGAAAAAGAACAGCTTTATTCTTAGGGGGAAATGAAAATATCCAAACATTAAATAGCGAAATCATTAAGAAAGCCTACAATGTGAGATCTAATTACATTCATGGGCAAATTTTAGGAAAAGCTGAAAATAGCAGGAATTTAATTGATCTATCTCAGAAAGTAGATAATTTAATTAGGCAGGTATTAACTAAAGCTATTGACGAACCATCATTCCAAATGAAAGAAAAAGATGCAATAAAGTGGATTGATAATACTTTTAAATTATCATTAAGAAACACCTTTACTTTCAAAGATTTCACCGAAGTTAATACAGCTGGTTCAAACTTTAAAATTTACACTCATGAACCACCTTGCAATAAGTCATTCATTTCTGAACATCCGCTAAAATTATGTCCCTTCTGCAAAGGTGCGGCTGAAATTATTACATAATCACCTAAAATAAAGAGTAGCTTTTTGCCATACCCAAAAACTACTCTTTAAATAGTTGTTATTTCGCCTTCCTTTCAATCTCTCTCAGATTCTCCATTTTCTTATTTCTTAAGAACCCATTGATATCTTCGAAATGCTCTTTCACTCTTTTGTTTCCGAACTCAAAAACCTTTGTAGCCAGGCCACTTAGGAAATCTCTGTCGTGAGAAACAAGAATGATGGTACCATCGAACGCTAGCAGCGCTTCTTTAAGGATATCTTTGGTTTTCATATCCAGGTGGTTAGTAGGCTCATCGAGGATCAGAAGGTTTACCGGTTCTAAAAGCAATTTAATCATTGCAAGCCTTGTTTTTTCTCCTCCTGATAATACCTTCACTTTCTTAGCAGAAGCATCACCACCAAACATGAAGGCACCTAAAATATCTCTGATTTTTGTCCTGATATCACCGACAGCAATATTGTCGATAGTCTGGAACACTGTTAGTTCTTCATCAAGTAAAGATGCCTGGTTCTGGGCAAAATAGCCTATCATAGCGTTATGCCCAACTTCCAGCTTTCCATCAAAATCAATTTCTCCCATGATAGCCTTTATCATGGTTGATTTACCCTCACCGTTTTTCCCGACAAATGCTAACTTTTGGCCTCTTTCAATAGTAAAAGAAGCATCTTTGAAAACAACATGATCTCCATAAGTCTTTCCTAATTGATTGGCAATTACTGGATAATTACCTGAACGAGGGGCTGGAGGGAATTTAAGATTCAGAGATGAAGTATCTACCTCATCCACCTCAATAGGCTCAAGCTTCTCTAGCATTTTAACACGAGACTGTACTTGAAGCGTTTTTGAATATGTACCTTTAAAGCGATCTATGAACTCAGTAGTGTCTGCAATAAAGCGCTGCTGTTCGTCAAACGCCTTCTGCTGGTGCTGACGACGCTCTTCTCTTAATTGCAGGTAATGAGAATAGTTGGTTTTGTAATCATAAATGCGACCCATTGTTACTTCAATGGTGCGGTTTGTAATATTGTCAACAAAAGCTCTGTCGTGGGAAATTACAATTACAGCTTTTGCACTGTTTACCAGAAAATCCTCCAGCCATTGGATAGATTCTATATCCAGGTGGTTAGTAGGCTCATCGAGAAGGATAAGATCAGGAGTTTGCAATAGTATCTTTGCAAGCTCAATACGCATGCGCCATCCACCGCTGAATTCGCTTGTAGGTCTTGAGAAGTTTTCTCTCACAAATCCCAATCCTAGCAAAGTCTTTTCAACTTCAGCGTCAAAATTGATTTCTTCAATAGAATAATACTGCTCACTGACTTCAGAGACACGTTCAATAATTTTATAGTACTCATCAGATTCATAGTCAGTTCTGGTTTCAAGCTCCTTGTTCAGTGCATCAATTTCCTTTTTCATATTAAGGATAGAAGCAAATGCCTTTGAAGTTTCTTCAAAAACAGTGCTATCATCATCCAGCAGCAGGTGCTGAGGCAGATAAGCAATGACAGCTCCGTTGGGCGCAGTAATTTTTCCTTTTGTGGGTTTATCAACGCCAGCAATAATTTTTAGCATGGTAGATTTACCGGCACCGTTTTTACCCATAAGGGCTATTCTGTCATTATCATTGATATTGAAAGTAACATCGCTGAAAAGTGTTCTGCCGCCAAAAGCTACAGTAAGTCCGTCAACTGAAATCATGGAGATTTAAAATAAAATTAAGGGTGTAAAGATACGTATTTTTCAACGATACCCGGGAATGAAAAATTCCGAAATTAGCCTATAAGGGAAGATTTTAAGCAGATTATTCCCAATAGACAGGATATAGAGAAAATCATTTACCCTGAAAAATAAGGATTTAAAAAAGTAAATGCGAAATTAAAGTAAAATTCACCTGTTTCTGGCAAAGTAAATTTGCCTATTAATCCCGCATAAAATTCTAATAATTTAATGATAAGCTGAAACTCCAGCCTATTTAAATACCTTAAAAAGCAATAATAAAAAGATTGCTAAAGCCACAATTCCAGTGGTAATATCAAGTCCAAAACAGCATATTGTGATAATTCCAGAGATCACAGTACCTGCAATTTTCATCCAGCTGTATGGCCTGTCTCCTTTAGTTTCACCCGTACGGGCATTGATCAAAAACCTGAAGGATTTCCCCCTGTATCTGAATGAGCTGATCCACAATGGCAATAGAGTATGCTTAAAGGTGGTATTACTGTATGTCGTATCAGATGAGTGAATCCTTTGCCTGTCTCCTCCAATATCACTGCGAATGCTTGAATCGATTGTTCCTTTGATCTTATTTTTGGCTAATTCAAAACTATCTTTTAACCCAACCTGGTAGCTTTCACTTCTAAATCCCGCAAGGTAATTTTCGTTAAATGGAACAAGACCTTCAAGATCCCATGGTTCGAGAACATCCACATAATCTCTGGGAAGAGAATGTGATGCATTTACAAGCACATCGTCAAAAGAATTTCCAACGCTCCCTGCTGCATAATACCAATCCGTCACCACCCTGGTCCTTGTCTTGGTAACTGTCTGTCCATTTTCAACGGTAGTATAGTGCTCTGTTTCATGTCTGTCTATCCCTTGCTCCCCTGTATAGTCAGTCAGAGTATTCGTATCAAATGTCCAGTAAGGCAGATATATTCCATTCAGCTTTTCAGATACTGCATACTTTTTCAGATCATTTGGAGCAAACCATAAAGATCCAAGCCATTTACCAAAAGATGAGTAAGCCTCTTTCTTATCGATTTTAAAGGGCAAAACAGATTTGGGTTTAATGACTGTTTTGATATGAGCATTTTTCAGAACGAGGGCAGTGCCACAAAAGGCGCATTCATCAGCAGTAACGTTAGGTTTAAGTGTTGATTCAGCTCCGCAGCTTGTACACTTTACGCTCGAAACCTCGTGGCTTTCACCATCATTATTCTTATCAAGATCAGTATGAGCATTAAAATCCAGTTCCGAGACTTTTTCTACATCATTAGGTGTAACAATTTCATTTACAGTTCCACAATATTCACATTGAAGTGAATTTGTACCTGGAGCGTACTTTAATATCGCTCCACAACTCTTACATCCGGTGGTATTCCCCAGATCACTTATAATTGGATTTTGCTCCATTTATCAAAAGATCAACTTTAACATGTAAAAAATAAAAGGTATGCTTCTGATCCTGAAAAATTTCAGGACCAGAAGTATTAAATTATGATTGAGGAATCGGAGGGGGAATCGGAGGAGGCGTATTATTAAATATTGCTGATAACTCCGGAATTTGTTCAGCCAAGGCCCAGGCTGGCATACCGCTCTTCCAAACCATAGACTTAGCAGTGAACTGCCCTTGAGCAGCAAACTGAGATAATTGATTTACATCAAAAGGCCCTGTCTGTTGGCCGTTTACAGCAACGAAATATGCTGCCACCGGCAAAGGAGGAGGCATACTGCCTTTATTCATCTGCTGAGGGTTATTGTTCTGATTCATCATGTTCATCCCCATCATCATTCCAAGCATATCTACACCAGGATTTCCACCACCCTGTTTTGCGGAGATTTTCATGGAATCCAACAGATCCTGCTGCACGAAAGTACTGCTATCACCCAATGCCATTTTTTCACTTATCATCTTCAGCCTGCGCTTATCTTCTTCAGTAAGTGAAATGCTTTCAACCAGGAAAGTAGGAAGCGTGAGGCCATATTTTGCCTCAATACTCGCATTGATCATCGGATGCAGAATATCAGACAACTCTTTGAGATTTCCAGCCAGTTTATTTGCAGGGATTCCTGATTCATTCAGTTTATCTGTAAACTCCATCACCAGGATACTTCTTAACTGTCCGGTAATGTAGTCTGTAGGATAAACTCCATTTGTTGCAGAAAACCTTTCAAGAAACATTTTCGGATCTTTGAACTTAAAGCTGTAAGTCCCAAACGCTCTTGCCTCTATATCAATACCAAAGCGTGGATCTGTATAATATACAGGTTCTTTCACTCCCCATTTCATATCGACAAATTCCTTCATATTGAAGAAATACACCTCAGCTTTGAAAGGGCTGTTAAAACCATACTTCCAGCTGTTTAGTGTCGTCATGATAGGCATATTACTGGTAGTCAGTTCGTGCCTGCCAGGGTTAAAGAGGTCAGCCACAAGATTTCCTTCATTTACCAAAACTGCTACCTGGCCTGGCCTCACAGTAAGTTGTGCACCATGCTTTAACTCGTTGTTGTACCGCTCAAAACGGTAAACCATAGTATCCTGAGTATTATCAAGCCATTCAACGACATCGATAAACTCACCTTTAAATTTGTCAAATAATCCCATTAAATTTTGTCGGATAGAAAAATGTGAAATTTAGACTTTAAATAAGACTCCTGAATTTGTTTGTATTTAATACGTAATATAATCTCCAAAAATCTCATAGCTTGTTTACAAATATTATTCCTAATATACTGAATTTATGAAATTTCATCCAATAAACTTTTAGTTATATACTCTTCTGTTACAGCCGAAACTAAGCAAATTCGATTATTCCTATTTATTCATTCTGGAACAATGGAACTGCACTGAAAATTGCCATTCTCAGAATCATCGTTTAACTTGTAGAACGGATAGGCTGAATTAGAATATGGAAGAGATATTTATGCGACGTGCTTTCGACCTGGCAGCAAATGGCCGAGGAAAGGTTAGTCCAAATCCGATGGTAGGATGTGTTATTATAAAAGACGGAATTGTGATCGGAGAAGGCTGGCATATGGCTTACGGAGGACCACATGCTGAGGTAAATGCCATTGCATCTGTTGCTGATAAAACCTTGCTAAACGGAGCTGACATTTATGTAACTCTTGAGCCTTGTGCACACTACGGCAAAACTCCTCCTTGTGCAGAATTGCTGATAAAATACCCTTTTAGAAAAGTCATTATTGCTAATACAGATCCAAACCCTTTAGTTGCCGGAAAAGGGATTCAATTGCTGAAGGATTATGGTTTGGAAGTGATTACGGGAATTTTAAGCGAATACGGAGATAGACTCAATGCTCGGTTCTTTACATTTATTCAGAAAAAAAGACCTTATGTAATCCTGAAGTGGGCGGAAACCTCTGATGGTTTCGTTGCGCATAGCGATTATTCATCCAAATGGATCAGCGGAAGGATTTCAAGGAAACTTGTACACAAATGGAGAACAGAAGAAGATGCTATTGCAGTTGGAAAAAATACTGCTTTATATGACAATCCTCAATTGAACACTCGTGACTGGCCTGGCAAAAATCCGATAAGAGTTATTATTGACCGCAACCTGGAACTGCCTTCTAATCTTAATCTTTTCGATGGTTCTCAAAAAACTTTCTGCTATAACCTTCTAAAGGATGAAGAAAGCAATAATGTCATTTATGTAAAGGTTCCTGAAGACAACTTCATACAAACTTTGCTTGATGATCTATACAAGCGGAAAGTACAATCTGTCATTATTGAAGGGGGATCTGTCCTTTTAAATCTTTTCATTTCGGAAGGACTTTATGATGAAGTAAGAATATTTAAGGCTCCACATACGTTTGAGAATGGTATACCTGCTCCAGGTATGAGAGGCAAACCCGAAGAAATAATTAAGGTTGAAGAGGATGAACTTTGGGTTTATTACAAAAAATAACGGCCTGAAGTATGCAGCAAGTTTTAAAATCATATCTTAAAAAATTAACAAACCTTACCGGTCAGAACAAGTCATTGCTGATGCTGAGGCTTACAGCCTCTGACCTGGATTTGCATGACCTGGACTTTGTAAATCAAAAGCCTTCTTTCGATATTTTAAGCCAGCTTATTGCAGGTAAGACAGAAATAAATCTTTGTGAAATTGCCGACAGCCGCAATGAAAAAATAAACGAGGCCAGCTCAAGACTTAAAAAGATACAAAGACAGGATGCTCTTGTTTTTGAAGAGCGCGGTGCGAAGGATCTGTATATTGGATATCCTTTTGTAAAAGGTAAATTACAGGATGGCACATTGGTCAGATGTCCATTGCTTTTTTTTCCTGTAAATATCTTTCATAATGGGTTTACCTGGAAGCTTGAATTCAGGAAGGATCTGAACATATCCTTTAACAAAAGTCTGCTGCTTGCATACATACACTTCAATAAAATAGCGCTTAGTGATGAGTTAATAGAAGAAGATTTTGATGATTTCAGCAAAGATCCATTAGCCTTTAGAACGGCTTTATATGAGTTGATTAAAGATAGTCCCATCTCTTTAAACTTCAACCAGGATTTGATGGCTGATAAACTCTCCGCATTCAAAGAGTACACAAGAGAGGATTTTGAAGAAAATCATTTTAATGGTGAATTAAAACTATATCCGGAAGCTGTATTGGGGATGTTCCCACAGGCAGGGTCTTACCTTGTCCCTGACTATGAATGCATCATAGAAAGAGATGAGTTCAAAGATGTCAGTACATTCTTTGATACAAGATCCAATGCTTCAGATGAAACTCTGATTTCAACTAGTACTAAAATAAAAGAAGAACAAACCTTCACTCCTTTCTCCCTTGACGGTTCACAAGAAAATGCTATCAAGGCTGTAAAGTCAGGTAAGTCTG
Organism: Sporocytophaga myxococcoides DSM 11118; assembly: GCF_000426725.1. Taxonomy (NCBI): domain Bacteria; kingdom Pseudomonadati; phylum Bacteroidota; class Cytophagia; order Cytophagales; family Cytophagaceae; genus Sporocytophaga; species Sporocytophaga myxococcoides. Next base: position 365,874 of record NZ_AUFX01000006.1, read on the forward strand.
TTGTAGTGCAAGGACCTCCCGGAACAGGTAAATCACAATTTATCTGTAACCTCATTTGTGACTTTGTAGCAAGGAGAAAAAGAGTATTACTTGTCTCTCAGAAGCGTGCAGCGCTTGATGTTGTGTATGAAAGGATCCGTCAAACAGGAGCAGATGCCTTTCTCTGTCTTGTTCAAGATTTCAAAAATGACAGAAAGGAAATTTATTCTAAAATAGAATCGCAGATAGACCGTCTTGATGAATATAAAACAGAGAACAGCAGTCTTGATGCAATGTCTCTTGAGCGTAGCTTTCTGCAAATAAGCAGAAGGATAGATCAGCTTACAGAAGAACTGGAAAACTACAAACAAGGTTTGTTTGATGAAAAGGAATTCGGCATTTCTGCTAAGCAACTGTACCTCACAAGTAATCCTGAAAAAGAGATAATAGACTTAAAGGATGAATACAAATACTTTTCACAGCAATCCCTTGCTCCATTTGCTACGACCTTAAAATTTTATTATCAATACAATCCTTTCAGGCAGAATGATTATGTATGGAAGGATAGAATATCGTTTGCCAACCTGACAAATGCGGATCAGAGAGAGATAAAAAAACTTACTGACACTATTCCGGTCTATGTCACAGATTTGCTTAAAGAGACTTTAACGCTCACAGGACAGTCGCTGACCCTCTCTGATGTAGATGCAGTTTCAGATAAGCAGAAGGATATAGCCAAACTTCTGGAATTATTAGAAGACGATGACATTTTTGATTCTTTTATATTCTTACAGAATAAAAAAACAGACAAAAATTGGCTGAGACAAAAAGAGCAGGAAATTGAAAATTGTTTATCCCAAGCTGAAATAGAAACCAGTATTTCAGATCAAAGACTTCATGCTATTCTTCCAATTATAGATAAAGCTATAAAAGCACAACAGAACATCTTTACAAAAATAATCTGGTCTGTTTTTTCTAAAGACAAAACAGAGGTTGTAAAAATTCTTACAAGCAACAGATTAAAGCTTGATAGTATTGGACTGGAAGAACTATCCAAAAGAATTCATAATAGAATCCTATATAATAATATCACCAGCGAACTTAAGGAATGTCCATGGATTGCAAATGTGCCGGAATCTATCAACATTACGTCTTTTAGAAATTGGTTTAGTAATCATCATCAAGCTATCGAAGCCAAGGACATATTTAATAAATCAGGATTAAAAAAATACATCTCTGTCAATTCTTCTCATGGCGACTTTATCAATAAATGGGAAAAGCTGATAGCTTTAGCCAATGCATATCAGAAAGAACGGAAGTTATGGTTGAATTACCTGACTTTATCTCAAACAGAAAAAATCATTCAAGACAAGAATTTTGCTGAGGCTCTTCAATCAGGCTTAAAGAAAGATTTTGATTTTCTTAAAGAAATGGATGAGCTTGAAAACACGCTTGCTTCTTATGAAAGATCTACTCTTCAAAAGCTTTTATTGCAGGAACCTGAGAATGCGGATAAAGCACTTGAATTATGTAAGAATAGCCTTTATCTGCAATGGATAGATCATATAGAAAATAAATATCCGGTATTAAAGACTGCTGGTACTTTTAAGCTGGAACAATTGGAAGAAGAACTTATAAGCTCCATTGAAGCCAAGTTAAAAATAAGCAAGGACATACTGCTGCTCAGAGCAAAAGAAAGAACATATAATGCAGTTCAGTACAACAGACTAAGCAACAGAATAACCTATAGAGAACTTAAACACCAGGTAAGCAAGAAGAAGAAGATTTGGCCATTGCGAAAACTGATTCAGGAATTCCATGAAGAATTGTTTGAGCTGATCCCATGCTGGATGGCCTCCCCTGAGTCTGTTTCAAGCATATTCCCACTTGATCCATTATTTGATGTGGTCATCTTCGATGAAGCGTCTCAATGCTTTGCAGAGCGAGGCATACCTGCGATGTATAGAGGTAAACAGATTGTAATTGCAGGAGATGAAAAGCAGCTTAAACCTGCGGATCTTTATCAGATCAGGTTTGATGACGATACGGAAGACCATCCTGATATAGAAGCAGAATCCCTTTTGCACCTTGGCCAGAACTATCTGATGCAGGTATATCTTCAAGGACATTATAGAAGTAAAACCAATGCATTGATTGAATTCTCCAACAATCATTTTTATAAAGGCAGGCTAAAAATGATTCCTGATAAAAATGATCTTAATAATAATGATACTGCAATTAAATTTATTAAGATCGACGGGATGTGGGAGAAACGCGCTAACCATGAAGAAGCATCTTATATTGTAATGCTTGTTCAGAAGTTGCTGAAAGAAAATAAAAGCATAGGTGTAGTTACATTCAATTATACTCAAGCCTCGTTAATTCAGGACTTATTCGATGAGCAAACAGCATCAGGCGCAATAACATTGCCAGATGATTTCTTTGTTAAGAACATAGAAAATGTGCAGGGAGATGAAAGAGATATTATTATCTTTTCCATCGGTTATGCCAAAGATCTGAAAGGAAGACTGGCAATGCAATTTGGCGCACTGAATATGGACGGAGGGGCCAACCGATTGAATGTAGCTATTACCAGGGCAAAAGAAAAGATATACATTATTTCAAGTATACTGCCTTCAGAAATGGATGTAACCAGTGCAAAACACGAAGGACCCAAGTTACTAAAAGCATATCTTCAATATGCCTATGCTATCTCGGAAGGAAAAGCGAAACAGGATATCACACAAGTTGGTAAAAATTCAGAAGCCCATCTTTCAACTATAGTAAAGAATCTGGCGGAGGAAGATCTTAAGGGGAAAACGATGACAAATGAATTTACTTTTTCCGATCTTTCAATTGCAGAAAACAATCAATATCATTCATTGGTATTAACAGACGATAATTTATATTTTCAATCTGTTTCCATAAAAGACTTTCATGCCTATCTGCCGATGACTTTGAAGAAGAAAAACTGGAATTATCTTAAGCTCAACAGCCGTCAATACTGGTCGGACAGAAATCAATTCAAAGACAAAATAGTAACATATATTAAACATGCTTAAAATAAGTATCATTGCTGCTCTGGCAACTATGACCAGCTTGCTCAGTCCTGTAGAAAAAGACTGCACAGGTTTTGGATTTCAGGAAGTTGTTTATACCTTCAAACAAACCGGCACCATGCCAAAGCAGGTGAATGAAAGCTCCAGCCTTACTCATGGCTCCGCAAAAGACTTATTTTATACCAATAATGATTCAGGAGGAAAACCTGTCGTATATGAAATAAATAAAAAGGGTGCACTGAAAGACTCTATAATAATCCCTGATGCAAACAATGTAGACTGGGAAGACCTGACACGGGACGGGGCTGGCAATATATGTATAGGAGATTTTGGTAACAACAACAATAAGCGAAAGAATCTGAGAATTTACAAATACAACCCTGTTTCCAAATCAACTGAGATAGTATTTTTCGCTTATGAAGATCAGGAAAGTTTCCCTCCTCTCAAAAGTGAAAAGGACTTTGACTGTGAAGCTTTTGTATGGTATAAAAACAACTTTTACTTATTTTCCAAAAACAGAAGTACCAATCCAGTAAAGGTTTATATGATTCCAGATCAGCCAGGAGAACAGATTGCAAAGAAAATTGCTGAAATACCGCTGGAAGGAATGATTACAAGTGCTGCGATTAACAAAGACAACAATCAGCTTGCGTTATTATCTTATGGGAGAATTTTTATCTTCAAATCGGATAATCAAAAGGATCAACTAAGTCTTACTCCCCTATACTGTACACCATTTGCGATCGGAATTCAATCGGAAGGCATAGAATACTTAGACGGCAACAAACTGATCATTTCTAACGAGCAGGGAGATATTATTGAGGCTGAGCTAAGCAAGTCTAAGAATACAGAAAAAGCAAAAACAGGAAGTCAAAAGAAATAAAAAATCAGGGTTAATAAATAAACAGGAAAGTTCGATTTATTAACCCAAATATAAAAGTCTTAGAAGACTCGAATAAATTACAATAACTTAGAGATAATATCGTCAACCGAAACTCCGTCGGCTTCTGCTTTAAAGTTTCTGACTATCCTATGTCTCAGAACAGATAGGGCGACAGCTTTAACATCTTCTATGTCCGGAGAATATTTTTTATTCATCAGAGCATTACATTTAGCCGCAATTACAAGATATTGAGATGCTCTTGGACCTGCTCCCCACTCAAGATATTTTTTGCTTATCTCAGGTGCATGCTCGCTTTTTGATCTTGTCTTGTGAACCAGTTTTACAGCATATTCTATCACGTTATCAGGTACAGGCACTTTTCTTACAAGCTCCTGATAAGCTAAAATTTGATTTCTATCCAGAATCTTATTAGCAATCGGACGATGAGCTGTTGTTGTATTCTTAACAATTGAAAGCTCTGACTGATAAGAAGGATAATCCAGAAACAGGTTAAACATAAACCTGTCCAGCTGCGCTTCAGGCAGAGGATAAGTTCCCTCCTGCTCTATCGGGTTTTGCGTGGCAAGCACGAAAAACGGTTTCTCCAGATTATAAATATTACCTGAAACTGTTACAGAGAACTCCTGCATAGACTCAAGCAATGCTGACTGAGTTTTAGGAGGAGTACGGTTTATTTCATCTGCCAGGATGATGTTGGCAAAAATAGGTCCTTTTACAAACTTAAAATTTCTATTATTGTCAAGGGTTTCAGAGCCCACAATATCAGACGGCATCAGATCGGGAGTAAACTGAATACGTTTAAAATTCAGGTCTAATACCGAAGCAATGGTATTGATAAGCAAAGTCTTTGCGAGTCCTGGCACACCTACTAGCAGACAGTGTCCCTGACAAAAAATTGCTGTGAGAACAAGATTTACAACATCCTCCTGACCTATAATTACTTTAGAGATTTCAGCTTTAAGCTTTTTACTCGTGTCAAAAAATTCATCTGCCAGAGCCACTTCAGATTTTTGCGCTTCCATGTTTATCTTTTTACTGGGTTATCATCAATTCACAGTCCTTAAACTCTTCATCAATATCAATAAATACTTCTCCTTTATTTTTATCAAACCATTTATTGACGGCATTATTTTTTTTCTCCGCAAGAGTTGCTTTCTGGATTTTCTGATAATCGTCAGTAAGATTTGCCTGATGAGGAGGTGTTTTGCTCTTATAATAAACTATTTTCACAGCTTCTGTTCCGTCTTCCATTTTAAATGGAATAGGCTGTGTAATTGTCCCAGCCTTCATGGTATCAATAAGGAAGAAAACCACAGGATCAAGTTTTTCCATTGGAATGTGGGTACTTCCGGTTTCCTGATCAATAAAGAGCCCTCCTGATGAGTTGGTACCTTTATCTTCGGAGAATTTCTTTGCGGCTTTTTCAAAGCTAATGCTATCGTTTAAGATTGCAGTCCTTAGGCTATCAAGAAAGTTTATTGACGTATTCATATCCTGAGAAGACGAAGTAGGCTTGATAAGAATATGTCTTGAATTAAATTCATTTCCCCTTCTTGCAATCATTTGAATAAGGTGAAATCCATATTCAGATTCAACAATTCCTGAAAGCTCTCCTGCCTTAAGTTTCAGAGCAGCTCCTTCGTACTCAGGAACCAGCTCTCCTCTTTTAAAGAAACCTAACTCTCCGCAGTTTTTAGCAGATCCTGGATCTTCAGAGAAAATTTCAGCCATCTTACAGAAGTCTCCACCTTCCTGAAGTTTGGCTTTGATCCGCTCTAATTGCTCTTTGGTCTCATTCTTTTTCTCTTTACTTATTTTGGGGATCACTACAATCTGACCAACTTCCGCTTCAGTTGAAAAATAAGGCAAACTATCTTTTGGTATTTCATTAAAGAACTTTTTCACTTCACCCGGAGTAACTTTTAAATCTTTGGTGATGTTATCCTGCATCTTCTGAATAATCAGCTGTTCTTTTACCTGAGCACGCAGTTCCTTTTTCAAATCTTCAATGCTTTTGTTATACATTGCAACAAGCTTTTCCTCAGATCCGATCTGACTGATAAAGTATGCCATTCTTCTGTCAAGTTGTTCATCAACCTGAGCCTTTTCAACTGTAACAGAATCTATCTCAGCTTTCGCAACCAGCAGTTTATTAATGATCAGAGTTTCTAATACCTGACACTTAAGCTTTGTAGCATCGTTTACATTTTCCTGATTAGCCAAAACCTGAAGATAATTCATCTCAAGCTCGGATTTCATGATAATTTCATTATCAACTTTTACTATTATTTTATCCAGTACCTGAGCGGCACTGTATTCAGATGTCAGAGTTAAAAGTATAAAAGTAAAAAATACTAAAAGTTTTATAGTGTTACTTGATTTTGATTTCATTGTTTTCCTTTGCCTGCTTATATAAATTTTCTTCAAGCGATTTAATAAGATTTATTTTTCTTTGATTCAGCAATGTTTCTCTGATTTGATTTCTGGCAAATTCATATGGAGAAATCTGCTCGCTGCTTTTATAATCCTTAATTTTAATGAGATATAAATTGCTATTGTCCGCCCGCTCTCCTAAAACTGTTTTTTCCAGAAATTGTCTTTTTCCGGAGATTTCATCAAAGGGCGTATTTTTTATCGTCTCGTCAAAATTATGCCATAGAGAATCTTCCACAATATAAAAAGAAGCCAGACGAAGGCAAAGCAATCTTAGCTCTGTTTTATCTTTTTCGTTATTGGATGCCAGTAAAGATTTGATTTTATCAATTTTGGGAGCATCCTTAGGTATTTTAATAAAAGTGCCTTTAAAAATATTTTCCCTCAGTTCGAACGACTTGATATTCTTTTCATAGAAATCCTGGATTTCTTTTTCGGAAATCATAGTATCCAACTTCTCACGAACATAGTGTTCCTTAAAAGTATGAATGAATAAGGCCTCTTTGTAATCCTGTAATTTTTGGTTAATTTCTTCATTGCTTTCGTCTATAATTGACTCAGCATGACTTAAAAGTATTTTTTGAGTTGTCCATTTCTGTATATAGGCATCCGCAATTGCAGCACTATCGGCTCCGTGCAAGCCAGATATAACGGATTCCAGTTCTGAAGGGTAAAGTGCGTAATTATAAACGCGTGCAAGAGGCTTGTCTTCAAAGCTGTCAGCATCCTGGTTTTTCGTAACGAAGAGCTGACAACTTTGAGTGACAAATAATATTACTATTAAAAAGATTTTGAAGGGTATTCTCAATTCTTTGTTTTTACTAGTTTCTGAATCTCAGGTTCGTTAATGGATACCGGATATTTTTTCTTCATATCTTTAATCCACTCTTGCTCAAGGTAAGTTTGATAGTCAGAGATAGCCAGACCTCTTGATTCTTCGAAAGTTTTCGCTCTTGGCTCTTCTACTTTATTAATTTTGATAAAGTAGATTCTTCCGTCTTTTTCAATTTGCGAAGTTCCTTCTTTCCACTCTATAGAATTAAGAACTTCGTTATCGCCTTTCTGGAATTTACCTTCAGTTACCTGAAGAGTTAACGGAGCATTTTGATTGAAAGTATTTTCAAGAGATTTCTTTGATGTAGAGTAAACAACAAGCCCTACTTTTCTGTCAGCATTTTTCTCTGCTTCTGTTTTCTTAGGAGTACCTTTTCCTAAATCTTTGATGATGATACGTGTTGAGTCTACACCTTTAGATTTGATATAGTTATAAACAGATGCACCTCTCATGAGAGATAGTGTAGCTGGTTCTTTCGCTTCAGCTGAAGCAGAAAGCTCTAGCACCAAATGCTTATCTTTCTGTAACTGACTTACTACTTTATCAAGATCTTTTTTATATGATTCTTCAATATCCGAGGTATTCGCTTTATAGTTAATTGCTGATAACTTCTGATCTTTTACTTCAAATTTACCTTTAGCAAGTTCAGCCTTCAATTTATCAAGAGTAGCCTTATCTTTCACATTAAAGATAACAGCATCAGCTCTTCGGTCCCATTTGAATTTATCTCTGTTCTGATTGAAATAACCTTTTAGTCCAGTAGTATCTTCAATTGCTTTTGACCATACCTTTTCATCCATTAACTGGAATAATAGAATACCGTCTCTGTATTCTTTAACAAGCATTTTGTAATCTACATATTTGTCAGCAAGGTGAGACTCTTCATAACCTAGCAATTGCTGATCTGCATACTCTTTGTAAAGCACTTTCACATACTGAGCAGTAGATGTATTTTTTCTTGGTCTTTGTTTTTCTTTTACGAAAGTAAGGAAGTCGTTTACAGTGTAGTTTTGTTTACCGACATTGAAAAGCACAGGATTATTTTTAGTATCCGGAGTAAAATTCCATTTACCGTCAAGTAGAGTAGAATCAGTTTTGCTGATAGCAACTTCAAGAGATTTAGCATTTTCTGTGAAATTGTTTTCTCTCTTCAGTCTTTCAATAAGTCTGGTTTTATTCAACTCTGATCTTGAATCTTTAGATACTTTAGCTTTTAATGTAGGTTCTAGTTCTTCGAAAGGCTCAAGTCCTTTTTTCTCAAGAAGTTTGATTACATGCCATCCGTAAGGAGTCTGAACAGGTTTGCTTACCTGGTTAACTTCAGCAAGTTTGAATGCCGCATCTTCAAAAGAAGGGATCATGCGACCTGTAGAAAACCATGGAAGTTCACCACCTTTTGATTTAGAGTTAACATCGTCAGAAAACTGATTTGTCAATTGATTCCAGTCTTCACCCTTTTGAACCTTAGCGTAGATTTCGTCAATTTTTTGTTTTGCAGCCAAAGAGTCTGCTTCAGCAGTGCCGGTAGTAGCTCTCACCATGATGTGAGCCACCCTAACCTGTCCTTGAGATTTTCTCTTGTCTTTAACCTGAATAATATGATATCCAAATCTTGTTTTTACTGGCTGAGAAATTTGCCCTACTGGAGTTTTGTAGGCAGCATCTTCAAAAGGATAAACCATTTGAAGCGCCGTAAAATATCCAAGGTCACCACCATTCGTTTTGGCAGAAGGATCTTGAGAATATTGTTTTGCAAGTTTTTCAAAGCTTTCTCCACCAAGAGCCTTTTGTCTGATTTCATTTATCTTATTAAATGCAGCCAGTGTATCTTTAGGATCAGCATCAGGATTAACATTAATCAGAATGTGAGAAGCCCTTACCTCCTCTTTCATTCTTTCATAAGCCTCTTTAATTAGTTGCTCTGTTACACCTTTTTCAGTAAGATACGGTTGAGCAAGTTGTTTTCTGTAACCTTCCAGTTCCTTTTTGAAAGAAGTAGTTGTGTCTATCCCAAGAGATTCAGCCTCTTTGACCTTCAATTTAAAATTGATATAAAGGTCCAAATACTCTTTGATGCTTTTTTCAGTATAGGCATCAGGAGAGCTTGAATTGTTTTTGTTATAGACATAAACAAATTCATTTTCATTTACCGGCTGGCCACCGATAACAGCTACAGATGGATCTGTGGCAGTTTTTGAAGTTTTTTCGGAAGTTTTACAACCTGATACGATCAGGGCAGCTGAAAGAAATGCTACAAAACTTTTTTTCATAAATTTTTGCGTCTTTAATAAGAATACTGGTTCCAGTAAGTAAAAAATAACATAAGAAACTGAAATTTTTCTGCTGAATTTTAGCATAAACAACGCTTGAATCAGGTAAAAAATTTCAATTAATTCTTTTTACAGGCGCAATTTTAGTGATTTTTTTTAAAAAAAATTAGTTTGGAGCAGGATAAAGTAAATTAGATAGCCTTAAACTATCTGAAAAGCAATTAACAAATTGTTAATTTTTTAAATAGGCGATATACAGTGAGGTCTTTTTCTTTAAAAACTTCAATAGAATCCATAATACGATTCACCAGCATTAGCCCCAATCCACCTTTTTTCTTTTCTTTTACAAGCTGATTAATATCAGGCTCGCTATATTGAGTATGGTCAAACGGAGCTCCCTGATCTGAAATTTCAAAAGTGAGACCATCACAGGTTTCTGAAATAAGGAGATTAAGGTGAAGGTTTTCGTCGCAGTTATTAGAATGGATAATTCGGTTTGCACAAATTTCGTCAACAGCAAGCACAAGCATATTCACCTCAATTTCAGGCAAATGAAGATCAGTGAGGGTTTGAGTGACAAACCTCCTGATTTCCTTAAGACTTTCTTTTGTACAAGCTATGCGCAATTTATGATTCATTTATTAGTGTCTTCGCTGCTTCTTTCGAATCTACAATCTGTATCAGTTCATCGAGGCCCAGAATCTGAAATACATTTTTTACCTTCTTACTTAGATTAAACAGAACCATCGAGATTTTGTTATTTTCAAAGTCCTGTATGTAAGACATAAAGACTCCCAGCCCAGCTGAAGATATGTAATTTAGATTGGTACAATCGATAAGAATTTTCTTTTCTCCTGCAGAAACCGCCTCAGAAATTGCTTTATCTAAATTGATGCATGAACTGGCATCTAGATCTCCTTCAATTCCTATAAGGTAAATTTCCTCTTCTTTCCCAATTGAAATATTCATTGCTTTTTACGGTTATTCAATAAAGTTGGTTTTCAGCTTATACAAATTTGATTATTAAGAATGTATAATCGTCGTGAAGTGCCTGAGTTCCTGTGAATTCGTAGAACTTTTCGAGTATTAAGTTGCTGATTTCCTTGGTATTTAAGCCGTGGTGAATATATAAAAGATTTTTTAATTTATCAAAACCGAACTCCTCGCCCGAGTCATTGGTAGCTTCGATAATTCCATCTGTATATAGAATCAATATATCCCCTTTATTATAGCTGATCTTCTTCTTTTCTATATGTTTGGAATAGTCCTTATTTCTTATGATTCCAAGTCCTAAACCTTTGCTTTTCAGATAACTTATCTCACTAGTTTGACTATTGAAGAATAAGGCAGGACAGTGGCCTGCTCTCGCGATTTCAATAGTTTGGTTTTCTGTGTCGATACTTAAAAAAGTCAGCGTAATAAATGAGGACTTTTCCAATCCTCTTCCCAAAGCCTTATTTGCCTGAACCATGAATTCGTCAGGTGGAATTTCGCTCTGGACCAAACTTTGGAATACGCCTTTCATCTGTGCCATGGTAAAAGCTGCTGAGGTTCCGTTACCGGAAACGTCTCCGATTACCATTGCTATTTTCTTGTCGGAATATTCGTAAAAATCGTAATAATCACCTCCTACTTCATCCGCAGCTTTAGTGAAAGCTGTGATTTGCAAGTTGATATTAAAAATCATACTTTGAGGTAGAAGGCTTTTTTGTACTTCTTTGGCGATTTTAAGTTCTTCCTGATACCTTTCCGTAGCTACTGCCTCATCAATCAGCCTGAAGTTTTTGATAGCTATACTCGCCTGACTCACAAAACTGCAGATAATATCCACCATCTCTTTATCAAAAGCATCGGTTTCGTTTTTAAGCAAAACGAGTGTCCCCAACTTCTGTTTGTGGCTGTATAAGGGAATGATCAGCAGAGACTTAAAAGGAAGCTTCTGAATTCTTTCCGAATGCTCCAGACTTTTCGCATCCTTTATATATTGAGGCTGATTATCAATATTAAAGTGATTTTTCCTTAGTACTTTTTTAATTTCGAAAACATCGATTTCACTTATCCCCTTGTTGATGAACGCTTTGAAATTGCCTTTTTCATCCACAATCTCGAGCCAGCCGGCATTGGCAAAAATGGTACTTAAGCTGCTGTCAATCAATATTTCATGCACTTCATCTTCCTTATTTCCAAGCTGAATGGACTGACTCAACTTTTGAAAGATCATTACCTCTCCAAACTTCTGTTCAAAAACTGACGATGTTGGGAGGTTGAATAATAGTACAAGAAGTGCTGAAAAACAGTTCAATAGGATAAAGGAAGAAACCCCGCCTATAAATAAATTCTGAGCAAGATCTATAATCAGGATTGTACCAAAGTGTTGCTCATAAATCTGCTGCAAAAAGGTAAAGCCGATTACAATGATCAATACTATCAGCAAAATACTCTGCCATTTTTGCTTATAATTCAGAAATGCCACCCATTTAAGATTAAAAGAGAGTATCATTCCGAAAAGGAAAAGCGGAATGGCATATAGGTAAATCTTAAAATTAAAGATATCGAAATAGGCAAAATTGGATAACATGCTTAATAAAGCAAGTAATTCGAACACGAGCCATATCAAATTGAGCTGTTTACTCTTCTGATACAGGATCATCTTTTTCCATACATAAAATCCATTGGCAAGGAAAACAGTTACCAAGGCTATGTTAAAATGGTATATGAGATTATTGAACAGCAGATTCTTCTTAAAGACAGGCGTGCCGAACAAAAACAGCATAAACTTGACCAGCAGACTTATAAGAATGGTTGTTGCTCCGAATATGAATACCTGCCAGAGCATCTCTATAAAGTTAGAGCTCTTTTTCTGACCAATATTAATTTTAAACAGAAGGAACGTAAATAGAAAAAAACAAGTAAGAAGTGCATTTCTCCAGAAGTCAGTCAGATAAAAATCAAAAACATGACTCAGAGAATATAATGTCAGCAGGTCTCCTATAACCAAGGCTAACCAACTGACAATTGAAATTATCAGATAAAGTTTAAAATATCCTTTAACAGACATTCGAAATCAGCGATCCTTTGAGTTTAAAAAAATTTCTATTAATTCAATATATTTTTATCCCTATAGCAGGTAAATCACCTTTTGAGTAGGTGACTCAAAAGGTGAAATTAACTAAAAGGTTTATATAACTTTTATTTTTTTTATCTGGAACTATAGTTTGGAGCCTCTCTTGTAATATGAACATCATGCGGATGGCTTTCTTTAACGCCGGCAGCTGTAATTTTTACGAATTTAGCTTTCTTAAGAGCGTCAATATCTTTTGCTCCACAATATCCCATCCCGGCTTTTAGCCCGCCTATCATCTGATAGATAACTTCCGATACCAGGCCTTTATATGGTACCCTTCCAACGATCCCTTCAGGGACAAGTTTCTTCACTGACTCCTCAGCATCCTGGAAATATCTGTCTTTTGACCCATCTTCCATAGCTTCAAGAGACCCCATACCTCTGTACGACTTGAATTTTCTTCCTTCATAAATGATTACTTCACCGGGAGCTTCTTCTGTTCCAGCCAGTAAAGAACCAACCATTACACTGCTTGCACCACCGGCAATCGCTTTAGCAATATCTCCGGAGAATCTCACACCACCATCGGCAATGATTGGCACATTCAATTTTTCAACTGCTTTTGCAGATTCATACACTGCAGAAAGCTGAGGCATACCGACACCCGCAATGATACGAGTTGTACAAATACTACCCGGACCTATACCAACTTTAACAGCGTCTGCTCCTGCCTGCGCAAGGCGAAGAGCCGCCTCGCCTGTAGCTACGTTACCCGCAACAACTTCAAGGCCTGGGAACTCTGTTTTTATTTTTTCTACAGCCTGGATCACATATATTGAGTGACCATGTGCTGTATCAAGACTTATAAGATCTACTCCTGCTTTTACAAGAGCTTTTATTCTGTCTATAAGATCAGGAGTTACACCAACCGCGGCGCCACATCTTAATCTTCCAAACTGATCCTTGCACGCCTCTGGTCTTCCTTTTTTCTTAAGTATATCTTTATAAGTGATAAGTCCGATCAGCTTATAGTTTTTGTCAACAACAGGAAGTTTTTCGATCTTGAATTCCTGAAGTATTTCTTCAGCCTTTAAAAGATCAGTACCTTCATTTGCAGTGATCAGGTTTTCTTTGGTCATGATCTCACTGACCTTCTTAGTCCTTGTCTTTTCGAATCTTAAATCTCTGTTAGTTAAAATCCCTGCAAGAACTCCGTCTCCCTTGATAACAGGAATACCTCCGATTTTAAACTCTTCCATAATCTGAAGTGCCTCCCCAAGAGTAGCATCTTCACTCAAAGTGATAGGATCCAGGATCATACCGCTTTCTGAACGCTTTACTCTTTTTACCTGATCTGCCTGTTTTTCAATAGACATATTCTTATGAATAAATCCAATACCTCCCAGGTGAGCCATAGCAATTGCCATTTCATATTCAGTCACTGTATCCATTGCTGAAGACACCAACGGAATATTGATTTGTATATTCTTGGTAAGTTGAGATACGGTTGTAGTTTCGCGTGGAAGGATTTCCGAGAACGCAGGTAATAACAATACGTCGTCGTATGTTAAGGCCTCAAAAAGAAATTTAGAAGAATCTAGAGACATTGCAAATAAATTTAAAGTATCTATTTGCCGGCCAAAATTAATTTAATTTTTTTAATATAAAAAGCTATTTAAGAATAAATAAATTGGATTTTTTCTCTTTTGAAGTTCATTTAAGCCGGAAATATATCAGTATCAATTCTATCTTTTTAAGAATAGTTCAATACACTGGTACATTTGAATCAATTTGTTTGGACCAGGCGTGAATCCCTCCTTCCAGGTTATATAAATTTTTAAATCCAAACTCCTCTGTTAAAAACTTAACTACCATAGCACTTCTCATTCCCAAGTGACAATATACTACTACAGGTATATTCTCTGGAATCTGATCCACCTGCTGCTGAATTCTGCTAACAGGAATAAGCTTACCACCAAGATTGCAGATCTCATATTCATATTCTTCCCTCACGTCAAGCAAAAAGATCTGGTCCTTTTTATCCAACTTTGCTTTCAACTCCTGAACGGTCAGCTCTTTATAACCTGGCTCAAATTCAAGCTCAGGTAATTCACAGCTGAAATCATAATTACCAAGACTAGTAATAGCAAAGTTTTCTTCGTTTCTCTGAAATGAAATAGTTGACGACCTTAAGCTAAGCAGATCAAATATTAATAATTTTCCGGAAAGAGGTTCTCCGATTCCTGTAATGATTTTAATTACTTCATTGGCCTGTAAAGAACCTATTACTCCTGGCAATACTCCTATTACTCCTACTTCTGAGCACGAAGGCATCTCCCCAGGCGCAGGCGGCTCGGAAAAAAGACAACGATAAGATGGGCCACCTTTATAATTGTATACCGAGAGTTGCCCTTCAAATTTAAAGATAGAAGCAGACACCAGCGGTTTGTTCAGGATAATTGACGCATCATTTGAAAGATACCTTGTAGAAAAGTTATCTGTTCCATCAACAATGATGTCGTAATTCTTAAGAATTTCCAATGCATTATCGGAAGTAAGTCTTTCCTCAATTGCAATGACGTTAATATATGGATTTGATTTCTTTAATTTTGCAGCTGCAGTTTCAGCTTTTGATTTTCGAACATCTTCCTGGCTGTATAAGACCTGACGCTGGAGATTACTTTCTTCAATGATATCTCCATCAATAATACCCAATGTACCAATACCTGCAGCAGCTAAGTACATCAAAACAGGACAACCCAATCCACCAGCGCCGATGACTGCAACTTTTGCAGTCTTCAGTTTCTGTTGCCCTTCCATTCCAAACTCAGGCAGGATGATGTGCCTGTTATATCTTCTTAGTTCTTCGCTGCTGAACATAGATGTTAAATTTATTTATTGTTGTTTATCCCGTAAGACGGACATAACATAATTAATGATCTGATTTCTTTAATTTATCAAATCCAATGGATGCACAAAAATTGACGCCATCAATTGATTTCACTCTATTCTTTTTTCGGTCAATCACAATCCTTCTGGCTAAGACATTATTACTTTCTTCCGAATTATAAATTACAAAAATTGTATCATTCCTTAATTTAAAAGTTCCCTCAGCCCAGTTAACCCCGTTATAGAGCATTTCAAATTCACTTCTGGATTTATATAAATCCAAAATATGTAATTCATCAGATGCAGAAAATACCAAATCTTGTCTTTTCTGACATGAGATTAATACCATGAAAATTATAATTGGTACTATCTTTTTCATTTAGATGGTTACAGAAAAATCAGGAAAGATATTTGTTTAATTTTAAGCCCCAGATTTCAACTCTTCTTATATCTTAAAGACCTCATCCTAAATCCTTCTCCTGAAGGAGAAGGACTTGAGCTTAGTGGAAACTTTAAAGTTTTTACTTCAAGCTTTGTGCCTTACGCTTAAAGCTTAAAGACCCTGATCCCAATCTTTCCAGACCACCTCGTACCCTTGCCCTTTAATCATCGAAGCTACTTCCTGAGGTGTTCGTTCATCCGAAATTTCGAATTGCTCTAACGCATCTGTATTTGAAGCATATCCTCCCGGATCCGTCTTGGAACCAGCGCTCACTGTGGTGATACCAAGCTTAATAATGTTATTTCTGAATTTCTCGCTTTCTCGGGTTGATATAGTCAGCTCCAATTCTTCATTAAAAATTCTATACGCACAGATCAGTTGCACAAGCTCTCTGTCTGACATATCTACCTTAGGCTCTTTGTCTGCATACGGACGAAGGCGAGGAAAAGAAACACTGTACTTTGTTTTCCAGTAAGTCTTTTCAAGGTAGTCGAGATGAAGTGCGTTGAAGAAAGAGTCTGTTCTCCAGTCTTCAAGACCGATCAATACACCTAGTCCGATTTTATGTACCCCCGCTCTTCCTAATCTATCAGGAGTATCAAGCCTGTATTCGAAGTTGGATTTTTTTCCTTTAGGGTGATGGAATTTATAGTTATCCTCGTGATAAGTTTCCTGATACACAAGAACACCATGAATACCAAGAGGAAGCAGCTTCTCATACTCATCCTGATCCAGAGGCTGCACCTCCATAGAGATATTGGCAAAATGAGGTCTGATTTGCTTAATAGCTTTTTCAAAATAGTCAACACCTACCGTTTTGTTTGCCTCTCCTGTTACCAGCAGAATATGGTCATATCCATACGATTTGACTACCTCAATCTCTTTCTCTATCTGTTTCTCCGTAAGGGTTGTCCTCCTCATCGGATTGTCGAGGCTGAAGCCGCAATAAGTGCAGATGTTCTGACATTCGTTTGAAAGGTACATCGGCACGAACATCTGAATCGTATTTCCGAATCTTTTCAGCGTCAGTTCTCTGCTAAGCTTAGCCATCTCTTCTAGAAAAGGGGCAGCAGAAGGAGATATTAAAGCTTTAAAATCTTCAAGATCACGTTTCTTTTTATTCAAAGCAATGCGCACATCTGCTTCTGTTTTGGAATAGATGCTTGCCTTCACTTCTTCCCATGAATTTTGTTCGAAAACGTTGAGGAAGCTGTTCATCATTATAGTTCGTCAAGAAATGCCGTAAGCGGGCTGCTTGCCACTGCTTCTTTAACTGATTTGCCCATCTTTGCTTCGAATGCCATTCTTCCTGCTTCAACAGCCATTTTGAAAGCAATTGAAATTTTCACAGGATCAGCAGAGACTGCCATAGCTGTATTGATAAGAACAGCATCGGCTCCCATCTCAAGAGCTTCCGCCGCGTGGCTCGGAGCACCTATACCGGCATCAATTACTACCGGAACTTTGCTTTGTTCAATGATGATCTCAAGCATAGCTTTTGTCTGCAAACCACTGTTAGAACCGATAGGAGAACCTAAAGGCATTACAGCAGCTGTACCAACTTCTTCCAATCTCTTGCAAAGAACAGGATCGGCATTGACATAAGGTAATACAATAAATCCTTGTTTTACCAGCTCTTCAGCAGCCTTTAAGGTTTCTATAGGATCTGGGAGAAGGTATTTAGGATCAGGATGTATCTCAAGCTTGAGCCAGTTTGTTTCCAGAGCTTCTCTTGCAAGCTGTGCCGCAAAGATGGCTTCTTTAGCATTTCTTACTCCAGAAGTATTAGGCAACAAATTAAACTGACTATGATTCAGGTATGGAAGAATTTCATCTTCCTGATTTTTAAGATCAATACGCTTTAATGCAACTGTTACAAGTTCAGAGCCCGATGCCAGTAATGCATCCTGCATCAGTTTCCCAGAAGAAAACTTTCCTGTTCCTGTAAAAAGCCTTGAATTGAATTTTTTGCCTGCAATTACCAGTGGTTTCATATGATTAGTTATTGAAGCGACACTTTTTCTAAATGCTGAATAAAATTTTTCATTGCTGCAGCTTTGTTTTCAGCAGCATTGACAATTGAAGCGATGGCAACACCATAAATACCTGTTTGAAATATCCCATCAAGATCATCTTCCTTAATTCCTCCTATAGCAATGATGGGAATCTCTATCCCTGCATTTTTGCAGGAACTCAGAATTTGCTTATATCCCTCTGCACCAAGCACAGGACTAAGCTTTTCCTTTGTGTTGGTAAAACGGAAAGGCCCAAGACCAATGTAATTAACAAATTTACACTTGGATTCCAGATGAAAGAAAGTATTTGCTGTGCCACCAATAATAAACTGATCACCCAGTTTTTCCCTTGCTTCTTCAGGATGCATATCATCATTACCTAAATGAACGCCATCAGCTCCTATTTCCTTAGCAATTCTTACATTATCGTTGATAATGAGTTTTGCATTGTATTTTTTACAAACAGCTAGTGTCTCCTCTGCGATCTTTCTCCACTCTGCTGTCCCTTTACCTTTTACTCTTAACTGTATCCAGTCAGCACCGCCTTTACATGCTTCTTCAGCAAGCTGTGCATGTGTGAAGCCAGGAATATTATCTTGTGTTATATAATGTAATCTTGATATCCGCATTTTTCTTTAACCTTTATGATTTCCCAGCAAAGTCTGATTACTTGCCAGAAACTTCGTGACATAGTCTTTAGCCCTGAGACTTGCTTTCTGCAAAGGATACCCTTTGGAGAGATTTGCTGTAATAGCAGATGAAAGCACGCAGCCAGAACCATGTTTGGGATTTGGAACAATCGTTTTCGGTTTAAATGGATAAACTTTTCCATCCGTCGAAAACAGATAATCCCTCGCTTCATCTTTACTATTATGGCCACCTTTCAGATAAACATTGCAAAAACCGCTAAGGTATTTACCTGCATCCATCGGATCCTTACCAGGAACAAGAAATTGTATTTCCTGCCAATTAGGTGTGATCATATATAGAGCTGAACACACTTCACTTATCTTCTCCTGGCTCTGATCTTCATGAAACGTAAAGCCTGCGCTTGCTTTTATCACAGGATCCCAAACTATTTTTATCTTAGGATTGTGACCTTTTAATACTTCAGTAAGATTTAAAAGAACATCATAGCTTTCTATCAATCCGATCTTCACAAACTCTACTTTGTATTCTTTCAACAATACATTTATCTGCTGAATTATATGGTCAATCGGAATCCATTGGTTGGAAAGAAATTCTTTTTCATTCTGAACAGTCAATGAAGATACGACGCCCAGGCCATAAACTTTATGTGTTTCAAAAGTTTTGATATCAGCAAGAACTCCAGCTCCTGCGCTTGGATCAAATCCTGCAATGGAAAGAACTTTTGTTCTTATTCTGTTCATTCTACTGAGCCCCTTCGGCTATGGTTTCTCTAAGCAATGTAAATCTTTGAACTGCTTTTTTTATATCTGCATCTTCAGCAAACTGCTTCCAGATCATACCTAATACAACTACTCCTTTCAATCCTGTATTTTTCAGGCTGGAAATTGTTTTTTCATCAATCCCGCCCAATCCAAGTGTAGTCGCATTATGTTCTCTAAGAAATTTACTTAACTCATTAAGGTCGATACCTGCTTTGTATCCTGACTTTGAAATACTGTCAAACAGTGGACTGATAAACTGATAATCGGTTATCTCTTTAGCTGTTTTAAGATCTTCTACAGAATGACAGGAGCAACTTACCAAACGATTGCTTTGCCTGAATTTATTAATCAGTTGTAGATCTCTATTGTCTTTTTTGAATGCGTCGTAACTGAAATGATAACCTCGCAAAGGAAATCTTTCTATAATATCGGGCATACGATGAACAGAGATTCTATTGTAAAAAGAAGGATTGATATCTTCTAAATAAGACTCCAGTTCATAAAGAGTATAATAAGGCTTTCTGATGTGCAAAACTTCCAGCCCTTCTTCAAAGAGTGCATGAAGTAAATCATGCTCTCTTTTTAAAGGTTGTTCATTCGTTATGACAATGAGTTGCATGCATTCAGGGAAATCTATATATAGATTTCGCCCCCAGTCTTCGTAAACTCAGAAGATTTCTCTTTCATTCCAGCCTCAAGAGCTTCCTGTTCTGACAATCCTTGTTTCTCTGCAAAATCACGAACATCCTGAGTAATTTTCATAGAGCAGAAGTTCGGTCCGCACATAGAGCAGAAGTGTGCAACTTTAGCTCCTTCAGCAGGCAATGTCTCGTCATGATATTCTCTCGCTGTATCCGGATCAAGGGAAAGGTTGAACTGATCTTCCCATCTGAATTCAAATCTCGCTTTGCTCAATGCATTGTCACGATATTGAGCTCCCGGATGTCCTTTGGCAAGATCGGCAGCGTGGGCTGCAATTTTATAAGTAATTACACCATCTTTTACGTCTTTCTTGTTTGGAAGACCGAGGTGTTCTTTAGGAGTTACATAACAAAGCATTGCACAACCAAACCATCCTATCATTGCAGCACCTATTGCTGAAGTGATATGGTCATAACCTGGAGCAATGTCTGTAGTCAATGGCCCTAGCGTGTAGAAAGGTGCTTCATGACACTCTCTCAACTGCTTATCCATGTTTTCTTTGATAAGGTGCATTGGCACGTGACCAGGACCTTCGATCATTACCTGTACATCATGCTTCCATGCGATCTTGGTCAATTCGCCAAGAGTTTCAAGCTCTCCGAACTGAGCAGCATCGTTGGCATCAGCAATAGAGCCAGGACGTAAGCCATCACCAAGAGAGAATGCAACATCATAAGCTTTCATGATTTCGCAAATCTCTTCGAAGTGCGTATATAAAAAGTTTTCTTTGTGATGTGCAAGGCACCATTTAGCCATGATAGAACCACCTCTTGACACGATACCTGTTACCCTTTTCGCAGTAAGCGGTACATATCTTAAAAGTACACCGGCATGAATAGTGAAGTAATCCACTCCCTGTTCAGCTTGCTCGATCAATGTGTCCCTGAAGATTTCCCATGTAAGGTCTTCGGCTTTACCGTTTACTTTTTCAAGCGCCTGGTAGATTGGTACAGTTCCGATAGGTACCGGAGAGTTTCTGATGATCCACTCTCTTGTTTCATGGATGTTCTTTCCTGTAGAAAGGTCCATGATAGTATCTGCTCCCCATCTGCAAGCCCATACAGCCTTCTCTACTTCTTCTTCTATACTTGAAGTAACGGCAGAGTTACCGATGTTTGCATTGATTTTTACCAGGAAGTTTCTTCCGATGATCATCGGTTCACTTTCAGGGTGGTTTATATTGTTTGGTATAATAGCTCTTCCCGCAGTAATCTCATCTCTTACGAACTCCGGTGTGATAAAACCTTTAGGAGTATTTGCACCGAAACTATGACCTGCATGCTGACAGCCAGGATTCTGAATCTCCTGTATTCTTTGATTCTCACGGATTGCAATGTATTCCATTTCTGGTGTAACTATACCTTTTTTAGCATAGTGCAGTTGGCTTACATTCTGTCCTTTCTTAGCCTTTAGTGGTTTCTTAATATGTTCAAAACGGAGATGATCAAGCTCAGTGTTATAAAACCTTTGTTTTCCATATTCCGAAGAGATTTCCGAAAGCTCTTCCACGTCACCTCTTTGCAATATCCACTCTTCACGAAGTCTTGGAAGTCCCTTTTTTACATTGATCTCAACTTCTGGATCTGTATATGGACCACTGGTGTCATAGACTGTAACCGCAGGGTTTTTCTCTGTTTTATTGTTATTGAATTTAAAAACAGTATCAGTCAGAGAGATCTCTCTCATTGCCACCTTTATATCATGGAAAGTACCTTTCACATAGATTTTACGCGATCCTGTATATGGATCTCTTGTGATGCTTTCTGCTGATGGAATTTTGTCTTTTCTCATATTAAAATGGTTAAAATATAAAGAATCAGCCTCCTTGCGTGGCTCTGATGATTGTTACTTTGTCTTGATCTTTGAGGGTTTGAGTTGCCCAGTGTTTTTTAGGCAAAACCCTGTCATTGATGGCTACAGCCACACCTTTGGACTCCTTAATATTGAGCTGGTCCAGTAAGGAGCTAAGCTTGTCTGATGTTATTGGTGTTCTTTCGTTGTTGACAATCACTTCCATTTATTTGGAATTTAGTTGTATGCAACGATTTCAGGAGATTGGAGATAAAGAGAGAGGTCTTTAACTTTTCCCTTCGTCAGTACTAACTGAATCAGGTTCCAAGGGTATAATCTCAGCCTTTTCCGGCACCCCTAAAGTCGCTTGAAAGTAAAAATAAGTTAATTTTAATTCCGATCCAAATTAAACTTATTCTAATCCATAAGTCCTTGTCACTGTATTTTGTTCAATTATTTTTTTCTCCGGCAACGATCCGGTCTTTCCCATTCAGATCTTTAATGACCCGAATATTCTGAAAATCAAAACTTCTTAACACTTCGGCTGTTTCTTTTCCGAGTTGTTCATTGATCTCAAAATAGATTTTCCCGCCTGGTTTTAAGAGGTTAGTGGCAAGCTTAGTCAGGGCTTTGTAAAATATCAGAGGATTTTCATCTTCGACAAAAAGGGCAAGGTGAGGCTCATAATCAAGCACATTGGAGTGCATGAGTTTTTTTTCGCTTTCTTTTACATAAGGTGGATTACTGACAAAAATATCCAGATTATCCGGAAGCTTACCTAAATCTGGTTCAAGAAGATTGTTCTGGATAAAAGTAACTGGGGCATTATTTAATTCGGCATTTGACCAAGCTGTTTGCAACGCTTCATTGCTGATATCAACTGCAAATGCTTGTGAGTTATTTAGCTCAGCACCGAGACTGATAGCTATGCACCCACTGCCTGTGCAGGCGTCTAATAGACGAAGGTTCTGTTTCTCCTTATATTCGTTAATGATGAGATGAACGAGTTCTTCTGTTTCAAACCTTGGAATCAATACATGTTTATTGACTTTAAATTTTCTATCGTAAAACCAGGTCTCGCCTGTGATATACTGGACAGGTTCTGCAGTGTTTATTCTTTTGATTAATGAAGACAATTCTTCTTCATTGACTTCAGCTGCCCTTTGATTCAGCAATGCATCACTCCTACTGATATTCCAGAAATGCTCCATAAGAATGTAAGCTATACTTTCTGCTTCGCTTTTATCATAGACAGTAATGGCTGTAGCTATTTTTTTAAGGAGATCGGACGGGAGTAGTTGCACGGGTGATTTGGTTTGAGGAGGCAAGTTAGGGGAAAAATCTGATTATGTAAATTACAAGTAGAGACGACATGCATGGCGTTTCTCTTGGCAATAACAATTATATTATTCAATGATTCCCCTATAATTTGTGAACTATTATAATTACAAAATTAAATGATTTTTGAAAGTTGAAAAGTTTGCTGTGACTGAACGTTTTAAGAAGCTTTCATGGATTCTCAACAACAATAAAGAATCTAACAATTAAAGATAAGTTATCACTCCTAACCTCTAATGCACACCCATTTACCCAAAAATGACTAAATTTGGCTATTTTTTTCTACAAAGGACCTACTCACTTTTGCATTCAATTATCAATCTAAAGAAGGATTAAAATTTTATTTGTCATATCGCAAATGGACTGCGATGTGAGATTTTAAGTTTGAGTTATCTATCGCCAATAACCTCTGTTAAGACACAAGTAAAATTGAAAAAACCGGATTTCAAATCACCATGAAAAATATGATAGAATAGAAACCATGCTAGCTATCATTACCTATCGGAGGACTTAAAGCACTCAACCTATTTTAATATAAACATTTTCAAACTAAATTTTTATGATAAAAAAACGAATCACCTATATAGCGTTAATGCTATGCTTAACAACAGGTTTGTTCTCTTGCAAAAAAAATGAAGGAGACCTTTCTAAATCTGATCAGAAAAAATCTCAAGTGCCGGATGATATCATTGCATCTTTAAAATCTGCTGGCTATAATACCCGCTCTGTTATAAAACAAGACAATGGCTACATCGTGGAAGGAGATATTTTTCTTACAGAAGCTGACATAGCTAATTCTTCTGCCCTTAGAACAAGCAAAACAGATCAATACCGCACAACAAATATCATTACAGGATTACCAAGAGTAATTACAGTAGCTGTTTCTTCGTCTCTGGGCTCCAACTTCGTTCAGGCAACAGACAAGGCAATTGCTAGATACAATGGAATAACATTGGGGCTTACATTTCAACGCGTAACAAGCGGGGCTAACATCACAATAAATGGTTTTTATAACGTATCTGGTATATTGGGATATGCGGGTTTTCCAACAGCATCAGGTAATCCATACAATCTGATAAATCTGAATACTTATCAGTTTGGAACCGGGGCCAACATAGACTATCTAGCTACCGTTATCCAGCATGAACTTGGTCACACTATCGGAATGAGACACACAGACTATATGGACAGAAGCTATAGCTGTGGTGGTGCATATGACAACGAAGGGGCGTCGACTGAAGGTGCGATTCAAGTTCCAAACACTCCTTCTGCTGTGGATCCCAATTCTTTCATGTTAGCCTGCACAAATGGAGGAAACAGGTCATTTAATTCTTATGATGTTTTTGGACTTAATGCACTTTATCCGAAAAACTCAGACAGACGTCCTGTATTATCGTTTTATAGTCCTCAGGGCGCTGACCATTATTTCGGCATGGGAGGTATGACCACAAACAGCTATTGGAATTATGAAAATATTCAATTTTACGCACACAACTCCCAACTACCTGGTTCCATTCCGATTTACGTTTATTACAGTCCTCAAGGAGCTGACCATTATTACACCACTAATGGAAATATGAGTCTCAATAACTACTGGCAAAATCAAGGTGTGGCTTTTTATGCATATAATTACCAGGCTCCGGGCACTATACCAATTCATGTTTATTATAGCGCACAGGGAGCTGATCATTATTATATGACCTCAAAAGGGCTTGATGGACAAAGCTATTGGGCATACCAAGGAATAGCATTTTATGCATTCCCAAAGTAATCTGAACCATCGTTTATAATTAAAAAGGCTGTCCTGAATTTTTAGACAGCCTTTTTGGGGAAATTTGATATTTTTCCTATTATCTGTTATAAGATACTAATGATGCCATCTATTTAAGCGATGGCATCATTTTTTTTCCTCTTTTTCTATCCCAGAGAACAGTAAGACTTTTATGCGAAGCTGCTTTAGTTCAACCTCACTGGGCCTGTACTTTGGGATTCTTGTTATTTATTCCATTTGAAAATCCTGTTACTCCTTCCTTTGCTCCTAACTGCATAGAATCTATCGCAGAACTTGGCACAATAACAAAAGTGGAATTTTTCTTTAATCCTTCATAAAGCATATTCATCGCTCTTAAATGAAGCGCAACAGGATCGTTTGCATAAGTTTTTGCTGCTTCTCCAAATTTTTCTGCCACTTGTCTTTCCGAATCTCCAAGGATAACTCTGGCCTGTCTTTCTCTTTCAGCCTGGGCCTGCATAGACATGGCATCTTCCAATCCCGGAGGGATCAATACATCTTTCACCTCTACGGAATTCACTCTGATGCCCCAAGGTTCTGTGCGTTCATCTATAATTGTCTGTAAAACATTACTGATTTTGTCTCTTCCTTCAAGCATTTCAGAAAGTAAGGTTTTACCAATAACATCACGCAGAGCAGTTTGAGCTGCCCAATTGATCGCACTATGATAGTCTGCAACTTCTAAGGAAGCTTTGACTGGATCTAAGACTTTCCAGAATAAAACTGCGTCAACACTAACAGGCACTGAATCTTTTGTTAGTGTTTTCTCTGCATTAAAAGAAGTTGCGATTACTCTGGTATCAATCCAGTAAGGGATAGTTTCAATGATTGGTACAATAAAGAACATTCCGGGACCTTTTAATCTGCGAAAATTACCTAAATGAAGTACAAGAGCCTTATCCCAGGGATTTGCAATTTTTATGGAGGATGAAACAACTAAAGCAAGTATAAACGAAAATAAGCTGACCGAAATAAATGAAGGCGACATTCCGAAAGAAATATATCCCAATAAAATGCCTATAATAAGCATAACAAAGAAAATTAGCGTAGGAACAGCGTTTGATGACTTCATTGAATTATCAATTTAATCAATACCAAACATCGTTATTCGCGTTAATGTTTAGAGGAAATAGCTAAGGGATAGAATAATAGATACTCTTTATTAGACTCCAATTTAACTCATATACGTATCCCTATTTGACATTCCCTGCTTAACTATTGTGTTTTTTGCCCATAATTAAATAAGTCCGTTTATTACTGATAATAACATCCATTGTCCAAGTTTGAGAAGATTGTAAGAATAGTCTTTTTACAATTGAAGAAGTTTGTAAAATTAACGAGAGCAAGTGCAACTGTGCCACATAGCAAGTCAAAAGAAATCCAATACTCTGCATCTGGCCATTGTCCATATCTCTTGTTTTTCATTCCAGTTTGTGATTGTAACCGCAGGCTGAATGCTGCTTATTTCCATATCTCCGACAAATGTTTGAGCTATAAAGGCTACACCTGTGAGGACATTTGCTATCAAGATTGGAATATTAATTTTTCTCATTGTGTATCTTTTTTTACAATGGTGATTTAAAAAGATCACAATTCATTTGATAATCAAATTCGTCTTTTTGAGGGAATTACAAATTTGATATGTCACTCATTTAGACATCCATACATGGCATAACGAAGAAGGAAGGTCATTCATCTCTGATTATTATTCTGTCTTGCATTATTACGTTTCCACCTTCCACTACTCGGATTAAATAGATACCACTTGTGAGGTGGTCTCGTTGTAAAACAAATGACTGACCGCAAATATTTTTTTCTTCTCTTACAAGTCTTCCAAAATTATCATACAAATGAAAGGAGGCCAGATTAAAATTCACTGACGCTTCTATAATAGCCAAATTCATAGTTGGATTCGGGTAAATCGTATGACTGGCATTCTTCGAACCATGAAGCACTTCGATACCGGTGACAGGAACATTTGAGGAAGCATAACCAATACCGAATTTTCCACTATTAAAAATATCATCTCCTGCAAACCACATTTTAATTACAGAACCATCCAACAGAACCGAAGGAGATCTAATCTCTCTTGATGTCCATGAAAAATCAGACTTCTCAAAAATATCAGATGGATCTTCAATGAAAGAATCTATGCCATTAGGAGAATAAGCATGATGCAGAGCTGTTTGATGCCATTGAGGGTTTTCAAGTACAACGTCATAATATAGATGTAGGACATTACTAATTACTACTGCTGCTGGTGTTGAATATCCGTAATAAGACTTTGAGGCTGGATATAAACTGCTTTGACTAAGAACTTTTTGTGGTGTGTTAAACGTAAATCCATCCTCAGAAACACAAAGACCGATGACCGATTGTCCTGCAGGATAACTAGTATCCTGCCTTGCTCCTACTCCTGTAAAATAAAGGTATACTTTATTATTATAAACAACTGCTCCCGGTTCAGCTACAGAATAACTTTTCCAGTCCGTTGCAATTCCTGAAGGAGTCAGAATTATTTTATCTTTTACCCAGAATATACCATCAATTGAGGTGGCGTGACCGATAGCTGCCTGACCCGGTTGTCCACCTTCAGGAACAGCTGTGTAATACATATGATACAATGAATTAAAATGTATTACGGAAGGAGTCTCAACTCCCTTACTATCCCACGCTTCAGGATCTTCATCATTTACAAGAAGAGCACTTGAATCTGTAAGTGCCCATGTCAATCCATCAGCAGACTTCATCAGATAGGGTAAGACATTACCTTCAAAAGGGCCTTTTTTCCCGTTTGGAGAGGTAAGATACATCCAGTATTCCTTATCTACTTTTAATACACATGGATCATTCCAAACTCCTGGATTTGGCTGGGAGAACGATATAACCGGATTGCTAGAGGAAGGCGAAAAGTTTTGTCCAAATAACAAACATGGAAAAGCTAAACTTAAGATTCCAGCTATAAAAAATAGTTTCATATTCAAAGTTTTATTATTTCAATTTATAAGGACCGGCAAAATACTTATTTCTACAAATCTTAAGAAAGATAAACCATAAATATTTGGATTTAAAGCCAATGCCCAAAATTTTCGAGATATTAAAAAGTATTATATGTTGATATTATTAAAGTATCCTAAGAAGGCACAAATGAGAGATATAACCGCTTATGAAATAAGCATCTTTAGCAAGTACATTCGCTACTTTTTATCCTTTAACCAGAAAAAATATAGTCCCATAAGAACCTGATACGCTGGCAAGTTTTTACCCTCACTATACACTGTAAATGCAGGTTCAATAAAAATATTAACGATTGTATTACCCGCTTTAAAGACCTGTCCGATACCTATTCCTATAGGAATTAATATTTTTTTGTTATTAAAGTCGAAGATACAAGTCGCCCCCATACTTCTTCCATACAAGCCATTCCCCATACTCAATACCAATGCAGGTTGGAATGTCAGATATCCACCTCCATTTTGTAACGAATCATTGCCAAAGACGGAAGTCCGATAAGTAGCTAATCCACCTGTAATAATACCCGACGGGTTAACATGAGTAATGAGAGTGCTACCGCCAAACTGCCACTGATCAACTCCCAGTGCAGAACTACTGGCGCTAGGAATACTCACTAAGGGCCCTATTCCAAAATGTATTCTTGAACTATCATTTGTCAAACGTATAATATCGAAAATATTAATATTACCAATGCCCGATTTATAACCATCAGGTGTAGCAATGGAGACAAACGGTAAAGTAGCTCGAACCATATGCCTCTTAGTTCCAAAAAGTCCACGAAGCAACAATACATTTCCCACTTCTGCGGTACCCTGAATTTTAGGAGAATAATAATTATCAATATTCAGTGCGCTTGAGTGTTTCCATGGGCTACCAAATCCTTTAAAGGGATTTGGTGATTCCACATTTATCTTTGAAGGCACGGCATTTTGAGGATCCGGAGTCGAATAGGTATTGGTTTGCGCAATAGCTATTTTCGAAATGACAACCACTCCAATAAACAGTAAGCCCCATTTCATTTGTTCAACCTATTTGCACGCAATGCGTGTATTGTTACACCACTAAAACAATGATTGCAAATATATGTTTATCAATTACCTCATACCGTTTATATTCTTATAGGCTCCTGCTCTAATTTTTAAATAAAAGAATCTGATTAAAAATATGACTATAACGAGCAAGCAAACCATCATTAGCATCATCTTCATCAAGGATGATGAGGATGAAATCAATACTATTATGCTATTGACAACAGGAAAACCCTTTAATAAAATTATCTGGCATATATTTTCCGTGAGATCAAAAAATGCAGCTATGATTGGCAATAAACACAACCTGTTCCATTTGCTCTTTACCGTTAAATTATACATTATACCAATAAGAGCTAGAGTAGTGAACAAAACATAGACAAAATCCAATGTCAACATTTTTAAATATAGTGCACGACCTGATATTCCAAGGACGGAATACAAGTCGTATAAATATTCATAGGAGTACCAGAACAATTGGTCAGGATTCTTAATGCCTGATGAATAGGTTAAAAATTCCGGAAGATATTTAGCAACCAAAATATATTGGAGTGCTAAAGACATTAAAAAAAAACACAAAGTATAATACCACTTTGAAATTCTGAAAATAACTTGAAAGAGCATTGTCTATCTTATTTAGGTTTATGAAGACAAAGCTATTCATGTAGAATCCAGAAAGTATTATCAATTGATAACACTTTTATCTGCGATTCTGATACTTCTCCTCAGCCTGCTTAAGGATACCGGTGTCATACCTAGATAGGATGCAATATACTTATGGGAAATTTTATGTTCGAGACCAGAATAATACTCCTGAAACTTTATATATTTTTCCATATTGGCTTGTGGTAAGAGGGTTTCGTCCTTGTTGGCCAAACGTCTCTTCTCTTGTTCCTTTAAGGTATATCCCAATTGTTGAAGCAGAGGTGACTGAGCAAAAAAAGATTTAAGATCTGTTGATTTGAACAATACCAATTCACAATCTTCAAGCGTCTCGTAATTGGCAATGGAATTTCCGTTTAAAGTTCTAAAAGTATGTGTACTCATGAATGTCCCCTCCTGATAAAAAGCAGTAGTCTTATCATTTCCAGTCTCATCAATCAAATAAGCTCTGACAGTTCCTTTTAACAGAAAAACTTCATGAGGAGTATATTGCATTGAAAATAAAAATGTCTGAGCTTTTTTCACTTGAAGCCTTTCTCCCATGCTTGCCAGCATTTCCCATTCTTCAAAGGACAAACTCCCTAATTCCATCAGAAAATCTTTTAGCTTATTCATAATTAAAGTTAAGCAAATCTTATCAAAAGAAATTGAATGCTAATTTACAACTAAAAATATATGACTTAAAAAATATTTCCATATCAAAAAAGTTAAGATACATTAATCCAGAAAGAAAGCTTTATTACCCATCTCATCCTCAACCTTACCGGACATATTTAAATAAAAAATCATTAAATGCTCCTTTCCAATTAATGAAAAATGGTTTCTGATTGACAAACGTATATCTTATCTTTTCATCATTAAAAGTAAAAAATACATCCGGTCAAGTTATAGTTTCCCTCCGTGTTTAAATGGCCGGCACCTATGGCTATAAAAATAATTTGTCGATATTGCATTCTCATCAAACATCCACAGATTTACATATTACAAAATGGACGGTTATCAATTAGAAAGACTTTACATCAATACATTTGCTGTCATTGGGATAATAATTATTGCAACAATTCAGTTTGGTATTATCTACAAATTCGGATTGAAGGGAGGTATCATCTTTGCTATAGCATTTTCATTTTTATTCACTTTAGGAAGACAGGTTTTGCTTTCATATGCAAGAGGAATGGGAGACAGTAAAGGGACCGGCCCTTCCTATGAATTTGAAGTGTTTTCTTCTCAATTATTAATTTGTCTTGCTTTGTTCGCTGTTTATAGTTTTGGCATGTATTTCTACATTGTTTACCTTAAAACAGGAGTTCTTAACAAACCTGTATTTTTCTCCTGGCTGGCAATCTGTATTGGAATACCAGTTCTATTTTTTTGCATCCGATTAATAAGATCCCAATTGACAGAAGAAGATCATAACAAAAATTATATAAGAGCACAATTTCAGCTTTTTCACTATAATGAACTTCCCTTATTTATTGAAACATTAAAAATAAAAAATACAACCAACGGTAAGGAGGCTGAAATTCAGATTCTAAATCAAAGCCGGTATCGTTCTGAAGAATTTCTTAATCAACTTAATATATGGGACAAAACCCGATATAGCAATCCTGCCGAAGAACCTAATACAACCTTTATCCCTCTAAACTCAAATGAATTATACTTATCGTGGTATTCCCCTGTTGAAGGCACCTATTTCAGCGATGTCCTGAAATTTCCAATTAATGATTTTGAGCCTAGCACGGAAGCAGATGGTCAAATGATATTAAATATCCAATTGGAAATATTTCCAAAAGGCAAGGTACACCTATACACCACAAAGGACGGGAACCGTCATACTTATCAAGTAAAATCAAAGGCGGTAAACGAAAAAGAAAAGACAAGATTTATTGAATTGTTTGATCTTTACACAGACAGCAAAAACCAAAATACTTTCACAGATACTCACAACGTTGAAGAGAACCTCAAAAGACTGCAGTCAAGGATTGATATAGAGGAAAGCCTTTTTCAATTGTCTTATAATATTTCAGCACCAGGAGATTTAAACAGCGTGTATTTTGATGACCGCCGATATTGGGGGTATAACAGCACTTACACTACATTAAATACTTTAAGCCTCAAACCTCTTCCTTATAATATTACTTTAAATTTCACCAACACAGGAAAAGAAAACCTTAAAAGCACCACAATATTCTTTGATAAAGAAAAACTATATAAAACTATTGAAAGTCTGACTAAGGAGAATAAAGATATGCCTGTTGAAATTATCATTTCTATTAAAGGCGTAGAAAAAGAAAATTTTGAAGTTATAGTAAAAGGAGTTAATCAATCAGTTGTTTTTACTGATTGGGAGAGGCATATTGAAACGGGAGAATGATTCTATAAAAAAACATTAATCCCCATTTCAATCTGAACAGCATTATAGGAGTAATAACTTTGATTTATACTTTCATACAATGAATACCGATAGGGTCCTGAAAGCCTTAAATATAATTAAACCAATCTCCAAAACAGAGGAAGAAGCCTTCTTAGGAATTACTCATGAAATATACTTGGATAAAGGAGTTTGCTGGATACAAGAAAATACTCTTTGTAATAAAATTGCCTTTATCATCAATGGCTATCTAAGAAAATTCTATAACAAAGATGGCAATGAAGTAACCGATTCATTTTACTTTGAAAACAGTTTCTGCGCTGACCTGCCTTCAATTATCGGAAGATATCCTCTTACTTCAAGCACTGTAGCAATGACTCCTACAACGCTGATCGTTTTTGACTATTCTGATTTTATGAAACTTTGCGATATGTCACACTCCTTCGAAAAAATTTACAGGATATTACTAGAGCAGACTTTTTTACAGTTCTACAAAAGGACAACCTCATTTATTTTGCAAACTCCCAAAGAGCGATATGATGAGCTTATAAAAAATCAACCACTCGTTTTACAAAGAGCAACACAATACCACATAGCATCTTATCTGGGCATTAGCTATCAGCATTTAAGCAGATTAAAATCTGAGAAATAATTTCTTCGCAAATGCGAACGAGATTTAAAGTTTCATGTTTTTTCTTTGAGCACAAAAGAAGGAAAAATATGAAGACTGAATTTCTCGAAAAAATTAAAATCAATAACTCCCAACAATGGATACTCATAAGAGGAAAGAACGCTGAAGCTCCACTTATTATCCAGGTTCAGGCTGGACCAGGCTTCCCTATGATATCGGAAGCTGATTCAATGAATAAACTTCTGAAATGGGAAGATGACTATTTAGTTGTCTACTGGGACCAAAGGGGTTGCGGAAAATCATTCAACAAGCAAACAAATCCTGAAAGCATCACCCTGGAACAATTAACGGAAGACTTAATCGATTGTACTCAATACCTTTTAAAAAAATATCACAAGAAAAAGGCTATCCTGATTGGCTATTCAATTGGCGCAACAATTTCTCTTATGGCTGCGTCAAAAGCTGGAGAGCTATATAGCAATATTTTTTTGGTTGGAATAGATATTGATATACCTTATGCGAATAGATATGCAATTGATTTTGCAAAAAAGAAAGCGAGGGAAAAAGGCAAGACAAATCTTGTGAAGCATTTAAATCACACAGACTACACTTCAGTTAAAACGTCGGATGTATTTCAAGAGCGGGCTAAGATTATTTCTAATATGGGTGGTATCATGATAAAGAAAAGATATGTTCACATACTATTGAAAACACTGACAAATATACTCTTCTGCAAGCATTATAAATTAACAGATATATTCAGAACACTGCAGGGAATGGAGTTTTGCCAAAAAGCATTGCTACCGGAAATGGATTCACTCAACCTTTTCAAAAAACAACTTAATATCATTGTTCCAGTTCATTTCATCCAAGGATTGCATGATGGAGTTGCTTCGTTTGAGACTTCAGTAAAATACTTTGAACTTCTTCAGGCTAAGCCTAAGACCTTTGAGACTTTTGAAAATTCAGCTCACATGCCACATTTAGAGGAACCTGAGAAATTTTATCGTTTGATCAAAGAGAAAAGTTTATTGTAACAATTAATCGATATTGTGCATTATATCAGCAGTATTCACTTTCAAAACATATTTATTCATGACACAAAAAATTTTGAAAAAAATTCATAAAAAAGGTTAAAAAACTGAAAGGGTTTCTGTGATTGAACGTTTTGAGACGCCATGCATGGCGTCTCTACAAGAGCTTTCAATAATTTCTCCTAAAACAAAAAAAGAAATGCCCCCATTAAGAACATTTCTTTTGTGTTTGAAAATATATATTAAAGTACTGACAACTTTCTGCTTTCAACGCCATTAGCAGTTCTGATCTGTAAAGTATACAAGCCAGGAGCCAAAGATCTCACATCGATCTTATTTCCAGAGAACGATAATTTTGATGAGCTACCGTTTTGGCTATAAGCATCAACCTCTACAATTTCTTCAGTGCTGTTAAATGTAATTTCTGAAAGAGTAGTTGGATTAGGATATAAATTATTTACTTCAACTGCTTCTTCAAAATCACCAGCTTCCCTTGAGCTGCTGTAAATAGTGCTCCAGTAATCGTAAGATACCCCTGCGCCAACATTTACTATTCCGTTTTTATCAGCATACTTTCTTGAAACCAATACTTTGCTACCTTCGATATCTACATCAAATGCGAAGTTATCACCAGCTTCAGTGCTTGTTCTGGTTTTCTTCAGAACCCATCCATTCCAGTCTTTAAGATAGAATTGAGCAGCAATTCCGTTTACAGAATATTGACCATTGTCTACTCCAACCACTGCTTTCACATTTTCAATAGCAACAGAAGTTGCCTTTAGATTTGAGATCTGAGAAGAAACCACCCATTGATTATTCTGAAGATCCAAAAAGAAAACACTTCCTGTACCATTATGATTTGGAGCACTTACAACCGCAGTATTATCTGATACATCAACTCTCTCACCAAGTCTGGCACCTGCATAAGTAGTTCCTGAAGGGAATACATTTAACTGTGACCATGTTCCATTTTTACTGAAAGTATATACTCTACCTCCTTCACTTTGCGGAGCACCAACTATTAAATAATTGTTATGAAATGCGATAGATTTACCAAATCTGGAATTAGCAATAGCATTGGAAGGTACAAGCACTTGCTTTTTAACCCACTGATTACTGACGAATTCATAAATAAATACTGCTCCAGTCTGAACACCATTAACAGTTGAAAGAGGAGAACCGATAGCAAGCGTCCCATACCCATCCAAAGCTACCTGCAATTCAGTGTTGATTACTACATCAGGGTCTGTTATACTATAGCTATAGTTATTATTCCATACGCCATTGGTTTTACCGGCAATATATACACACGGTCTTGGACCTTGAGTAATAATAGTACCAGTAACAGTTGCTGCAATGAAGTTACTGTTCAATGTCACCGAACGTCCTACGTTTGCATAGCGAAGTGAGTCTGCAGTAAGCATATAACTTCTTTCAAGGACACCATTGCTATTAAAAAGATAAACAGCGCCGGGAAGAGTTTTATTCCCATATTGATCCAGTAATATTCCATCTTCATAAGCACCGAACAAAGAGTAACCTCCAAATTGTGCCACACTTTCTCCCATATGCGCATAAGGAGTGTTAGAAGGATTCAGCATGTGAGTCTGTGAAATGGCTGAAAGCGACATAGCTCCCACCATTAAATTCATAAGAGTAAATTTTAATAATTTCATAAGTATTAAATTTTTATTGTCAATTTATAGGCTGTATTCTTGTCTTTTTTGCCTGATTCATATAAGCCTCTTTTGGATTTATAATAGCTTATTCCTGATATACTAATGCATAATTGTTTATTATAGAAACACGGTATACTCTTATTGAGGCTTGTATCTTAGACAAGACTGATAAAATGGTAATCATAAAATTGAGCTATCTAAAAAGTGGAATTACGAAAATAAATAAAAGTATTTGTTCGGATTTGAGCAGAGATAAAACATGTTCAAAACTTTTCACAGCACAAATAAAAAAGGAGTGCCTGTAGAGAGCACTCCTTTCATTTAAAAAATAAACCAAACTAAAGAACTGACAGCTTTCTGCTTTCTATGCCATTAGCAGTTCTGATCTGTAAAGTATATAAACCAGGAGTCAAAGAACTTACATCAATCTTATTTCCAGAGAAAGTTAATTTTGATGAACTTCCATTCTGACCATAAGCTTCTACGTTAAGAATTTCTTCACTACTGTTAAATGTAACTTCTGAAAGAGTTGTTGGATTTGGATATAGATTATTTACTTCAACAGCTTCTTCGAAATCAACAGCTTCTCTTGAGCTGCTATAGATAGTACTCCAATAGTCATAAGAAACACCTGCACCAACATTTGGAATTCCGTTTTTATCAGCATATTTTCTTGAAACTAATACTTTGCTGCCTTCAATATCAACATCATATCCAAAACTATCACCAGCTTCAGTGCTTGTTCTCGTTTTCTTCAGAACCCAGCCATTCCAATCTTTAAGATAGAACTGAGCAGATACTCCGTCTACCCCAACCACAGCCTTTACGTTTTCAATAGCAACAGAAGAAGCTCTAACATTAGAGATCTGAGAAGCAACTGTCCACTGATTATTCTGAAGATCTAAAAAGAAAACACTTCCTGTTCCATTGTGGGTGGGAGCACTTACAACTGCTGTATTATCAGAAACATCAACATTCTGTCCTAATGCACCTGCATAAGTAGTTCCAGAAGAAGGAAATACATTTAGTTGAGACCATGTTCCGTTTTTAGAATAGGTATATACTCTACCTCCTTGACTTCCAGGAGCACCAACCATTAAGTAATTATTATGAAAGGCTATAGATCTTCCGAAAAGCCCATCAGCAACCACATTTGATGGAGTAAGTACTTGTTTTTTAACCCACGTAGAACCGTTAAACTCATAAATAAAAACAGCTCCGGTCTTAACACCATTTACCGTCGCATCAGGAGAACCGATAGCAAGCGTTCCATAACCATCCAATGCAACCTGTAGAGTTGTAGATATAGTAACATCAGAATCAATTATGCTATAGCTAAAGTTATTATTCCATACACCATTGGTTTTACCAGCTATAACTGCACAAGGTCTCGGAGATGAAGACATAACAAAACCAGTAAAAGATGCAGCAACGAAATTACTATTCAAGGATACAGAACGACCTACATTCGCAACCTGCATAGAATCTGCAGTAAGTTTGAAACTTCTTTCAAGGACGCCATTATTGTAAAGATAAACAGCTCCATGATAAGTTTTGGATCCCGATGGAGTTATAATGCCATCTTCGTATGCACCAAATGCAGAGTAACCGCCATACTGTGCTACACTTTCTCCCATATGCGCATAAGGCACATTAGAAGAGTTAATCATGTGGGTTTGGGAAATTGCTGAAAGCGACATCGCTCCCACCATCAAATTCATTAGAGTAAATTTTAATAATCTCATAAGATTTTTTTTGTTTACGGCAATTTAGGCCATGAATCCAAGAGCTTACTGACAGATTTATATAAGTATCTTTTGAGTTAACAAAGAAACAATTTCAATGTATCATTGTACATACTATTCAAATTTGAAAAATACACCTAAGAATAATACAACCTAAAGGAAATTCACAATAAAAAGTGGAATTAAACTGTTAACTGAATAAATACATTTTTATGAAGTATCTATATACTGTTTTTTGTTTATCATTATTGTCATATCTGGCAGAATCTGTGTATGCGCAGAATAGCATAAGTTTAGGACCCAAGGTCGGATTGGGGTTCAGCATCCCTATGCAGGCAGTCCGGCAAAGTATAAATGGGATGAGCTATAATTTAAGAGGTAATGCGTCCTATTCTTTTGGTTTTATGGGGCAGTACATTCTTGGAGACCGTTTGGGAATAGAAACAGGAACAGTTATTAGTTATCAGCAATACTCACGGATGGATTTAAAGAACTCCATAAAGAGTTTACTCAGCATCGATTCTTCTATTGGAATTATCAATTATCAAATTCCAATTCAGCTATTTTATAAATTCAATCATCCAACTAATCCATATAAACATTTCAAGATTACATCAGGTATGTCTCTTGACATGCTTGAAGCGGAGTTCCTATATCAGCAATACAATCATCTGATTCTTTCAAAATACCTTATAGAGTTTCGGATGGGAAATGAAGGCAAGAGGTTCGGAAGGCTTGAATATGGATTGCAATATCAATGTTCTATCGGAGGAGAACATAACTTTCCAAGATCTACCAAAAATTCTTCAGATGCTCTCAGTATTAAATACAGCCTTATCTCTTTCAATATTTATTATTTCTTTCTCAACAAAGATTTATAAAAGCCCGATGAGTACACCGGGCTTAAAACTATTCATCTATTTCAGATTCTTTAGAAAATCATCAATCAGCACAGAGACTTCTGTATGAAATTCCTCCAAAGCAAAATGTCCGCTATTCAATAAATGTAGTTGGGCATTAGGGAGGTCTTGCTTGTAGGCAACCGCACCGTTGCCTGTAAATAGTGCATCATTTTTTCCCCATGTGATCAAAGTTGGAGGTTGATGATCACGTAAGAATTTTTGCCAGGCCGGATATTGCTTTAAATTATTCTTATAATCATACAACAAATCGAGTTGGATTTCTTTATTGCCAGGACGATCAAGGAAATACTGATCATAGTGCCATGCATCAGGACTAATTTTCTTTATGTCTTCAGCTCCATCTACATATTGCATCCTAGTCCCCTCAAGTGAAAGCATGTTTCTCATAGCTCCTTCAGTTTCCGGATTCCTATTTGCCCAGAAACGTTTGCCATCTTCTGTTGCAGGCCCTAATCCATCGAGATAGGTATTGCCATTTTGAATAAGTAATGCCTGCAACAGTTCTGGTCTGCGAAGGATAATCCGATATCCGACAGGTGCTCCATAGTCTTGCATAAAGAGGCTGAATTTTTTCAATCCAATAGCGTCAACAAACTTCTCAATTGTTACAGAAAGGTTATCAAACGTATATTGATATTCTGTACGAGCTGGCATGTCGCTGTTCCCAAAACCTGGATAATCCGGAGCAATGAGGTAGTAGCGATCAGCAAGATCACGGATCAAATCACGATACATGTGGGATGAAGATGGAAATCCATGGAGCAATAAAATTGCTAGGTGATTTGGGTTACCAGCTTCACGATAAAAAATATTAACACCTTCAATACTGATGGTTTTATAGTTAATCGTATTCATGACTTATCTGATTAATGGTTAATGAATATTTAAAAATCGATCCTGAATTAATAGGCCGCAGTAAATCGCTTTTTGATAAACTTACCTTGTTCCACTTCGTCAAGTATAGCTACACTTAGATCTTCTACAGACAAACGACTCTCATTATTGGCATCGAAGACGGGAGTATCAAGGGCTGTTCTGTATTTCCCTGTGCGTCCATCTGTGATACCTGCATGCATGAGTATTGCAGGACTTAAGAATGTCCAATCAAGCTCCGTTTCTTTTTTCAGGATATTCAAATAATCACGTGCGGCAGTTGCTCCTGTTTTATATTCAGCCGGGAATTGTGGAGTATCAACGAGCTGAACACCTGGAGCGATCTCAAGGCTACCGGCACCACCCACAACAAATAAGCGCTTTACACCAGCCTTTTTTGTCGCGCTCTGAATAGCTTCAGAACCTTTGACAAAATCCTGGTACAAATTGGGATTCTCCCATCCTGCATTATAGGTGCTAACTACAACATCATGCCCCTTCAATACAGAGACCAGGCCATCGATATCAAACACATCCGCCTTTTTTACAGTGACCAGATTGCTTGTTATTTTTATATTTGCGGGATTACGTGCAATAGCTGTTACATTGTAACCACGTGATATCGCTTCATTAAGAACAGCAGTTCCTACAAATCCAGAAGCACCAATTAATGCAATTTTCATAAGTTATGTATTTAAGTTTAAATTGTAACTATTTTTATTACAGTTATGGTAAAAAAAAATCAACTAAAGTTTTTGTGGAAATCAGACAGGGATATATTTCCCAACTTTTTCAACACAGCGCTTTCGGCATCTTCATATAATGCATTGAGCTGTTCGTTAATTTGCTTTCCGATCTTACAATCAGGATTGGGATCATTGACTGATTTTCCTAAAACCGAATTTTGCCCTACAGCCTTATAAATATCAGCAACCATAATCTTTGAAGCTGGTTTAGCGAGAGTAAATCCCCCCGCCTTCCCTTCTTTGCTTTCAACCAAACTGTGCTTCTTCAGATTAGCAATTTCCTTTCTGACCAGCACAGGATTAATGTTTATACTACCAGCAATAAACTCGGACGAAAGCACCTCCCCTTTAAATCTCTCCAGGAGGGTAAGGATATGCATCGATATGGCAAAGCGTCCGTTCATTTCTTTACTGTAACTATTATTATTACAGTAAAGAAAGTATAAAAGTTTTAACCTTCCAAAGAAATATTCACATTTTTAACAATCCAAAACACTGAACCTTGATTTACAACAACTTAAAAGATCAACAAAATCTTGAAAGGAAGCGAACTTCAAACTTCTCCAGGTCTGACTATAACATATCGATAAAAATAACTTCCCTTCATTATACAAGTTATCACTTGGAACATTAAAGATTAATTCCAGAGGTAATAGTAGGTTAAGAACATTGTAGATCGCAGCATATGAAAAACTTGTTAGGAATCTTGGGGTCTATATTAAAATCGGTTCTGATATTTTTCCTTTTGTTATGGGGAACAC
Organism: Sporocytophaga myxococcoides DSM 11118; assembly: GCF_000426725.1. Lineage (NCBI taxonomy): Bacteria > Pseudomonadati > Bacteroidota > Cytophagia > Cytophagales > Cytophagaceae > Sporocytophaga > Sporocytophaga myxococcoides. The sequence continues at coordinate 406,268 of NZ_AUFX01000006.1, forward strand.
TGGCAATATACTTCTCAAACCTGCCTGTATTTGCTTTACGCATTGGACTTGCTACCATATTCTTAGCTTTCGGTATTTGGGCCTTGTGGATAAACAGAAATCCAAAATGGATCTTTCTATTCGCAATTGCCTATGCTGGACTGATTGTGTGGTGGATGACAATCAAACCTTCACATAATAGACAATGGCGTCCGGAAGTTGCCGTAATGCCAAGAGCAACAATCAATGGAGATTCCGTTCATATTACAGGATTTAGAAATTTTGAGTATAAGACATATAATGATTTTACAGTCCACTATGAAGATCGCGATTATTTGCTTTCCCATCTGACCTCTGTAGACTTTTTCATCTCATACTGGCACGTGGGCCCTGTGGGGCATACATTTGTAAGTTTTAATTTTGATAATGCATTACCCCTTTGTATTTCAATAGAAACGCGTCCCGAAGTTGGTGAAGGTTTCGCTCCTATAGCTTCCCTCTTCAAACAATTTGAGTTGATCTATCTGGTCGGAGATGAAAGAGACATTGTTGGAGTCCGAACCAACCACAGGCATGAGGAAGTATATCTTTATCCAATAAGAATCGCACCAGAAAATGCACGTAAACTTCTATTGATATATTTATCAAGAATTAATGAGCTCGCTGATCATCCTGAATTCTATCACCTTCTGAGCAATAACTGTACAATTAATATAGTTCGCTATGCGAATAAAGCAGGACGAAAAGGTCGCTTTAATTTATATCACTTTCTCAATGGCTTTATTGATCAGTATCTTTATAGTGCGGGTTTTATTAACACAAAAATGCCCTTTGAAGAACTTCGTAAGTTATCGAAAATCAATGGCGTTGCTCAAGCGGGTGATGCAGAACATTCACCTGACTTCTCAAAACATATCCGTACTAATTTGCCCAAAGTAGAAGAGTAATTTCGGAATATTACTTTATACTTGTTTTATATAATTGAGACTTACACTACACTAATCTCCTATTTAGTTTTAAATTTTCATTCACAACCTTTTTTTTGCATATTAAAAAATTTCAAACATACTTCGACTATAATTATAGCCTGAGCCTACATATTTTTCATTCTTCCTAATTTGTAAAATAAAGTAAATCAGTATTTCTTTATGTGAATATCACTTCAATTCTCATCCATTGGAATAAGAAAATAAGGTCCATCTAAGGGTGTAATTGGAGATGTTCTAATAAATGACCTGTAATTACTAAGGTTACTATTGTAAGATGGTAAAATTCCTTCAATTGGAATTTTAGTATAATGAGGCGAGTTTGTATTTACAATTTCATTAGAAGTTAAAATACGTATTACCTTTTTTTCAATGTACTGCCATTCATCAACGAATATTATAAGTGCCACAATTCGCTTGGTCGTCCTTAAAAACTCATTAATAGCTTTTCCCAGCATATCAGGTAAATCATTTATTCCAAGCCAGCTTCCAGGATAGCCTAAAAATATAACACCAGGTGAATTTTCAGGCAATTGCTTTCGTGCGTCTATTAATGTATTCAGAATAGTCCCTTTGGTCAATCCTGTTTTTTCAAGTTTACTTTTCATTTCGCAATACAGGATTTCACCATTTGCCAAGCAAATTTTGGTATCATAATCTTTTCTCTTTTCTCCCTGCGGCTTTACAAAATAAAAGTTTTGTTTACTCAAACAAAGAAGTTTAGCTCCCTGCAAGACTGCATAGTTAGCCTCTATATCTCCATTACTTATTAGTTTAAAAACCTCTTCAATTCCTTCTATATTTTGCAGATTAAAAAGCATCTCAGCCAAATCTATAACCCTATTTTGGTGTTTAATTTCTTCTTCTTTATTCAGAGGAAATACATAAAGGAAATTATTTTTAACTTTTATTGTTGGAGTTTTCCAAGGTTGATCAAATAAGTTTACTTCAAGTTTACCTAATTTGGGCAGATATTTTAGTTGAACGTTGTTTTCGGACCAATTTGGACCGAAGAAATGTATAAGTGTATACTGGGCCATATAATAAGCAATGCATAAATCAGGTTCCTTAACTGATGGGTCATTTTTAAATGCTTGCAAATTATTTTCCCAAAAATCTAGAAGATCATGTGAAACTTTCTGTAAAGGGAATCTTTTCTCCACCTTATTCATTTTTATATATTTTCTAAATTAAGACCTGTATTATTGAATAAATTATGTTGACCAATCTACAATTGTATATGCTTTTAAAGTGTTTTTTCAAGTGTCGAATAAAAAAGTTGAGACCATTTGAATAAAAGGTAGAAAAAAGAATTGATTTTACCTTAGGAAGTGCTGATGAATTATCTAGTTCCTTCTAATTTGATAATCAACCTTTATCCACCAAAGCCTGGCACTTCATTTGTTTGATCTTTTTGTCGAACATCATATCATTTTTTTTTCAAACGTTCAAACTATGAAGATCCGTTTTTTAATCATCTTTTTTTTCATGATAACTTTGAGTTCAGCATTTGCTCAAACAAACTTTTATGAAAGGTTAGCCGACTCTGCTTTTGTATTAACCAAACAGAAAGTAGTATATGATCCTACGTACTTTGTAATTAATTATCCTAATGGAGATATTCCTAATGGCAAAGGAGTTTGTACGGATGTCGTAATCCGTGCTTACAGAAAGCTTGGCATTGACCTTCAGAAAGAAGTACATGAAGATATGAAAGTCAACTTCAAAATCTACCCTACCAAATGGGGGCTCACAAAACCAGACAAAAACATAGACCACAGAAGAGTACCCAATCTCATGATGTTTTTCTCAAGACATAACAGTACAAAAATTATTTCTCAGAATCCAAAAGATTATCAACCTGGGGATATCGTTTGCTGGAATTTATACGATGCTGTAACGCATATTGGCATTGTGGTTAAAAATAGATCCGCAGATGGTCAGAGATATCTTGTGGTGCATAATATAGGTGCAGGACAGGTTATGGAAGATTGTTTATTCAGCTACAAAATCATAGGACATTATAGATACAAAAAGTAAAGATCACAATTGCGACTTTATTGCTTCATCATTATACTTACTACTAACAAAAAGCCTGGAATTATTTTAAACCCAGTTTTTTTTAATTAGCCTCATAGAAAATAAATAACTACTTTTTTCAAACGCAAATGATTTGCGACCTGGTCTGCTAAGTTTACACTACTAAATAAAAGGACGTTCTCTCGTCATATTCAATCAGTAGTAATTAATAAGTGTCTTAAAAAAATCTATTTCTAGCAGGACTGCGGATTAGCGAAAAAACTTTTGGTCAAAGACGGTGATCAAGATGTAACTTTTGTTAATACTCAATAGTGCTTGCAACGCATTTTCATTTTTAATTAAAATTTGTTCCAGTAAACATTTTTCACTTTTAAACAAAAACATATGTGCGATTTCAACTCAGTTTTAGCATTGCTAACCTCCGGAGGAATAGCAATTGCATTAGCAGCCGGACTCATTGGTACAGCTATTCTAAAAAATTCAGGGCTCTTTGCTGCCGGAAGATCTGTTGCTATAATGTTATCGGCAGCGGTATTTTCAACAATTGCGGCAACATTAATACTTTCGGCAGTAACAGAACTTGACAAGTTTCTTAGCTGTATTCTTATCTCTAATCCTTCAGCAGCAGTTTGCATCAGTGCATATAAGTCTTTAAGATTTGACATGAACACAATATCAACAATTCTTATAGCCCAATCTGTTTCCTGTATTGCAACTACAGCTGGAAGCTATACTCCGAGAGTTGGCGCAATATCTATGGTCGTTACTTCAACAACACTTATTGGTCAGGCAATCTCCCTGGCAGCATTAATAAACCACCTCAATAACTTAAGAGATTGCATATTGAGCATACTAAACATGAATTTATCGCAGCATGGACATTGGCTGTTCTAGGGGGTGTTCCTGGCAACAGTCATATTGTATTGGGAAATTCAACATTAGATTGGGCAACAGGAATTGCACCATTCAATATTTTTAATATTTCAACTTTGAAAAAGTTATATGAAAGCCATACAAAAATAAAGCAGCCCACATTTAGTGGGCCACTTTATTCCAATCCATCTTTAGAATTTCATTTTGTTATCGTAATCATTTGATCACTATATCTTATTCCATCAACAATATAATTATCAACTTCATAAACAAGCTTACTCCTCCAATACATCTATTTACAAACTGGTTAATGAAATGTATTCGATTAACTCAAAACATTCTAGTCCTCAACTTTAAAAATCTCAGACGTATATTTATACTCGTCAAAATTAGAACTAGTCAACTGTATATAAGAGTGTTCTTTTGCCTTGAGTATCCGTACTGTTAAAACAGCATTTTTAGGGAATTTCGGAAATAATCTGACAGAGCCTTTTGCTGGTCTTAATGTATAAACACTGTCACTCTTCCATTTCACAATAAATTCAGCTTCCACTCCTATTTTTTCCATAAACTCAATCTGGCGCGAACCTTTACGAATGATAATATAATCTCCTTCGGTGTCTGACGGAACCCTAAATCTACCATTTCTAAATTTTCTTAAATCCGAAGATTGCCCGAACAGGCTTAAGGAAAACAAGAAGAATGCGGAAATAAAAAGTAACTGTTTCATTAAATGAATTCTGATTTAGCCATACAATTTAATGAAATTTAAACTGGGATTCTGCATTTAAAAAAAATTCAGTGTTAATCAGTCCATTCGAAGTTAAAACCAGGTAATTGATTATGATGATTAACAGGATTTTTCAATGGCCATTGCTTAATTCTGATAAAGAAAATACAAGTGCAAATTTTCAATGCCGACCAAAAACACCCACAACATACAGACAACTAACGCATTGAAGCATAAAAAAGGCTGTCGCAAAAAGCAACAGCCTTTTTACCAAATTCATTATTAAACCTTATTTTTTAATAACCTTAAATGTTTTAACCTCATTTACAACAACGAAATATATGCCTGGTCTTTGCTCTGAAAAAGGCATTACTAAATTATCTCTGTTGCCCTCAAATTTTCCGATCAGATCTCCCATTGCATTATACACTGTAACCGAGCTTACTCCATCTGCCGCTTTTATGGTTAACTGATCTTCAATCAAAGTAGGATATACTTCAAATGCAGCATCTGTATTTATACTGCCATCCACACTTGTAACAGTGCATATGTCTTTGAGCGCTGGCATCTCATCCAGAGTGAGAACATAATCGTGACCAAAGTTTTTCTTCCACAAATCCCAGTTAGTATATTTTTCCAAATTTCCACTAGCAAACTCACCATACCATGGCATATACCATGACCAGGCCGCTTCGTCTCTAACCAGCAGATCGGCATCAGAACTAGTCCCAACTTCAGTCAATGCCAATATCTTCTTACCCTGGTATCTTTCATTCAAAGAATTAAACTTTAAAATCTGAGAACCATGATCGCCATCGACACCATAGATATCAACACCAACCACATCTACATAAGCATCTCCAGGATACCATTGCTCATCATTACCATTATTTGTCCACACCCAGATAAGATTTCTCAGGCCATTTACATTTACCATTCTGTCATACATGAGCCTCCAAAGCTTCTGCAGATCTGCACCTGACTTAGCTCCCCACCAGAACCATCCACCGGCAGCTTCATGCAATGGCCTCCACAATACTGGAATTTTATTATCCTGAAATTCTTTTAGCCGAACAGATATTGCATCTATATCGCTCACCATTGCCTTATATTCAGCAGAGGATGGATCATTTACTTTTGAAACATCAAAATTAGTTACTTCGTTTGCAGGTTTTTTCCCATCTGGCACATAAAAACCTTCTGTCTTTTTAAGCGGATCTCTCCAGTGCCAGGTCATCGCTACGATTCCATTTTTTGCAGTCCATGTTTTTGCATCTTTAAGGTTCAGCTGCTCATCATACCAGCCATATCCCCTGTTGTTATGCATAAAATCAAGACCCATAAGTCCAGGCTCCTTTCCGGTTTGAGTCTTTAATTTATTTGTTTCATCAAAACTTGCAAGGGTCATAACACCGGAAATGATTTTCTTTCCATAGTTCTGAAGCAGGTAATTGTAAAGGCATGCTGCTTCATCAGTAGGATTTGGAGTTGACAAAGTTTGTGTCAGATTAAATCTGGCACCAACGACTTCTTCAAGTTCAATATAGTCAACATTTACCCAACCCCAGCTCTTGCTGATCTCAATCACGTGCGTACCTGCAGTAAGCTTCTGATTGGAAACCACTTTAAGCTTTACGTATCCTGCCTCTGTGGTGCTGAAATCAACAGAAAGCGCGTTGGAAGTCCCCGGATTTAAAGTTAAGATATTTGTCTTATTGCCATTTGGAGATGCTACCATTAAGTAAATATTGTAATTCGCAGCTTTAGAGATAACAGCATCAATTTTAAAGCCGCTGTCTTTAGTTGATACAGCCTTGCCCCCTGAACAGGTAGCACAAGAGATCACTTCTGCCCCATTTGCCAAAGGAGTAAGAGTACCATCCTCAGCTTCAAGCTTTGCAGAAAATGCTGCTTGAACTTCCTCTAATTCTATGTAATCTACATTTACCCAACCCCAGCTTTTAATAAAAGAAAATGTGTGTGTGCCAGCTGTAAGCTTAAGGTTACTCATTATCTTCACTCTTAAATAGGCAGGATTTGCTGCAAGCTCAAGCGAAGCCGTAAGATCATCAAGCTTTACTGTATTGACTTTTTGGCCATATGCAGCACTAACTTTAATATAGACATTGTACTTCGCTTCTTTTGTTACATTAATAGGAAGAGTAAAACCTGTCTCGCGAGTAGACACGACCTTTCCATTTGAGCAACTGTCACAAGCCATGATATAAGCAGGCGAAGCAACTGATACGTCCAAGGTGGCATTTTCAGCTTCAAACTTCTGACTGTATGCCTGTCCTGCAAAAAACAGGACTGAAAACACAATTAAAGATCTTGTAAATTTTAAAATCATATTTTATCTGTTGTTTTTAATTGAAGTTCTTTTATTCTATTAAATATTTTATAAGCCGATCAAATTTCTGTTTTAAAAGTAAACAACTAACATCCAGCATCTTACACACCAGCACTTTTAATCAAAACCCAAGAATATATACTTCTACTTATTAATGGTATGGACAAAAGGTCATTAAGTAAACATTCAAATCAGGGGAAATATGAAATTTTTCATGAAGCCCATAAAAACTCTTGGTTATAACAGAGTTAAAATTCATTCAAAGCAAAAAAGAATTGACACTTCTACTGATACATTTAAATTATTTAAGAAATTGCCTATGAGAATTTTAAAAATAGAAGTAGCCTCTTTTAACTATGAAACTAAAATTGCTTACCCAGATTTTCTTTTTGATTATTCTGACTTCTGCGTGCTCACAAAAAAAAACAAAAGAAGACTATGCAAATGTGGAGACCATCAGGCCAGCTTCTAAAGGCTGGTTTAAGTTAAACAACAATAAAAAAATAAAAAGATATTTCAGAAGAGGTAGTGAAGTATACTGTGGAGATGTTGAATATAATGATCACCCCATGAAAGGCGCAGATACAGCATCATTTGAAGTATATCTGGGCACTGAATATGCTCGTGATAAAAATAAAGTTTACTACCCAATACAGATTAATTGCCAAGAAGGAAGGGATTATGGAGTTTGTTATTGCACCGATTACATAGTTAAAAATGCTGATCCCGGGACATTTAATTACCTGGGGAATGAATTTGGCTCTGATAAAAATTTCGCATTTTACAGTGGTATTATTATAAAACATAGCGATGGTCAATCATTCAGGATTTTTAATGAATCAGAATATCTTCCATTTGCTGTAGACAAAAACAATGTATACGTTCGTGAGCAAATTTTCGAAAAAGCTGACCCGAAAACTTTTCATTATGATTATGCAAATCCTCTGAATGATACAATTACTCAAAACTTTATATTTAAAGACAAAAATCATATCTGGAAATTTAATCCTCCAAATCAAATAATAGAGTTAAAGTAATTTTAGATACTATTCACATTAATCTCCTTTATTTTAATAGGCATTTAATATTTTTATCAGTGCATTAACTTTTCACTACATCCTCCAATTCTGCATCCTACCGAGATCTAAAAAATTGAATTTCAAAACCCTAAATATCTTAAACAGGATATCTTACAATTTTTTAAAATAAAAATTCAAAAATCGTTACCTCCGAAATATTCAATGGTATTAGCAATACAATTGAACACATCTTTAAACGAAAACAACTAATACAATATAACATGAGAAGAAGTATACGATTACTCTTAGCCTCAATTGTTTTATTCACTTCAACTATTGCTTATTCGCAGGACCAGTGCAAAGTAGTGGGATGGGCAACACAAAACGGAAGTGTGACGGGAGGAGGTTCAGCGACACCAAAAGTTGTAAGTACTTATGCTGATTTAAAATCTGCATTAACTACGGCATCTGTAAAAGTGGTACATGTACAAGGTACTATTACATTTCCTACAGCAGGCCGGATCAATATTCAGGACCAAAGCGGCAAAACCATCATCGGTTTACCAGGTTCCAAAATAGTCTCTGTCGACATGACAGCAAGCGGATCCGGAATTTTTTACATTAAGAGATGTACAAATTTTATCATGCGTAACCTGACATTTGAAGGTCCGGGTGCTTATGATACAGACGGGAATGATAACCTTACACTTGAAAATTGTCAAAATTTCTGGGTAGACCATTGCGATTTCAGAGATGGTATGGATGGCAATTTCGATATAAAAACAGCGTCAGATTATATTACTGCTACATGGTGTAAATTCAGTTATCTAAAACCTCCAAAAGCTGGCGGATCCGGAGGATCTAACGACCACAGATATACAAACCTAATAGGAAGTTCTGATGGAGCTACCGGGGATGATGGAAAGCTTAGAATTACATTTCAATATTGCTGGTGGGGTCAAGGATGCGTAGAAAGAATGCCTCGAGTGCGATTTGGGAAAATACATCTTGCAAACAACCTTTTCAATAGCACAGTTTCAAACAGCTGCATCAGAGCAGGATATAAAGCCGATCTATTAATTGAAAGTAATGTTTTCATTGGGGTCAACAAGCCTATAGACCTTTATGAAAATGACTTTACAGCAGTTACTGCCAGAAACAATATCTTCACAAACACTTCCGGTAATACTGTAGGTAAAAACACTTCTTTTACTCCTCCATATTCTCTAACAATAGCTAATGCAAGTAACGTTCAAAGCCTTGTCACCAATACAACATGTGGAGCTGGCGCAACACTTGACGGGCCAACACAATGTGGCTGTGATACTCCTGTAAATAAAGCTCCAACTGCAACATTGAGTTCTTCTACATCATCTACATGTGTGGGGACTAAAATAACGCTCAGCGCCACTGCCACTGACACAGATGGAAATATCTCCAAAGTTGATTTTTATGATGGCTCAACCTTACTAGGCTCTGACAATTCATCTCCATATTTATATGAGTACGCTCCAACTGCTGCTGGTACCCTATCGCTTAAAGCAGTAGCAACCGACAACGACAATGCTACAGGTGAGTCATCTGTTATAAGCATAACTGTGTCTGCCTTGCCCACTGCTACCATATCTTCAGCTTCCAGCAGTTTTTGTGAAGGAGAATCACTTGTTCTGACTTCCAGTTCAGGTTCTTCGTACATATGGAAGAATGGAACTAATCAAGTAGGAACAGCATCAACATATAGTGCTAAAACTGCTGGAACTTATACTGTTGAAGTGACGAACTCCAGCGGTTGCAAAGCAACATCAGCAGCAAAAGAAATAACTGTAAATGCTTTACCTTCTGCTACTATCACAGCGCCTGCAAGCAGTTTCTGCGAAGGTGAATCGATAGTGCTTACAGCTAGTTCAGGTTCTTCCTACAAATGGTTAAATGGAACTACACAGGTAGGCACCTCTTCTACTTATACAGCGAAAACTGCCGGTGCATATACCGTTGAGATTACAAACTCTAATGGCTGTAAAGCAACTTCTTCTGTAAAACAAATAGGAGTAAATGCTTTACCTTCTGCGACAATCACAGCGCCTGCAAGCAGTTTCTGCCAAGGTGAGTCTTTAGTACTTACAGCTAGTTCCGGATCTTCTTATAAATGGTTGAACGGCACTGCACAAGTTGGAACAGCTTCCACATATACAGCTAACACTTCTGGTGCTTACACTGTTGAAGTTACAAATGCCAATGGATGTAAATCAACTTCCGAGGTAAAACAAATTTCTATAATTTCATTACCAATAGCACGTATTACTGCGCCTGCAAACAATTTCTGTTCAGGCGGATCCATAATACTGACGGCAAGTGTTGGTGGAACGACCTACAACTGGTATAAAGGCAGCAGTAAGGTTGGAGAAAATCCTCTATATGAAGCAAAATCTGCTGGTGCTTATAGCGTGGAAATAACCGATGCTAATGGATGCAAAGCGACATCCGGGATTACTCAAATTGAGGAAATCACATCAACTATATGGTATCAGGATACCGACAATGATGGCCAGGGAGATCCGAGAATAACCATTGATGCATGCACTCAACCTACAGGTTACGTTGCTTCTGCTGGCGACGAATGCCCAAATGATCCTAACAAAATAGCTCCGGGAAACTGTGGCTGCAATAAATCTGAAACAGAATGCGTTACATCAACTGTAGGAGTTATTAAGTCAGAGATCACTGTATCACCACTTCCATTTGACAACTTCACTTCTATTAGCCTTGAAAATAAAGGCACAATAGAATCAGTGACAATCATATCGGCATCTGGAGCAATTGCAGGAAAAATTACAGGCATTCACTCCAATGAAATTTTGATAGGTGAAAGCCTTGCTCCTGGCTTCTATTCAGTGATTGTACAAACCGAAACAGAAATCATTGCAACAAAAATCATCAAGAAATAAGTTATATCTTCTTATTGATTAGGTTCAGAAAAGGAAATAAATGAAACAGGCTGCTTTTAGGCAGCCTGTTTCATTTTATATAATTAATATTTTATTCATTTTTTTTGAACCTTTGTGAAATATTTATCAAAATTGCGATTTGCGGAAATTAATATTTAATTGAAAATATCAGAATTATATAATCTATCAATCTGCAAATCTTATTTCTTTTAGTAACAGCTTTAGTCAATTTATGCAAAACCAATACCGCAAGAACATCAAACCCGGAATGGAAGTAGAGATCGTTCTAAAAAAAGATCAGGCCACCGGAAAACTCACGAATGGAATCGTTAAGGCCATTCTTACCAGCTCTCTTCACCACTCAAGAGGCATAAAAGTTAAACTTGATGACGGACAAGTAGGAAGGGTACAAAAAATTCTTACAGATGAAATAGGAAACCCTTTGGAAGACTGATAATCTATAACCATACTAAATCGCTACAACGCTTCTGACTTTTAAACCATTTCAATTAAAAATTAATACCCGAAAGCCTCCGATATAACCATGTGTTAAATAATTGTTAAGCAATTTTAAGGAATTAGGCAACGTGAAGGGACATTTATAAAGTCTTCAGGTCACATGCATAATCAAATCTTAATCTTAACAAAAAACATATGAAGTATTTTTTCCTTCATCTTCTATTACTCACCAGTGCACTCTGTTTTGCACAGGTAAATTTTACTTCTTCAAATCTTCCTATCGTTGTACTGGAGACAAACGGGCAAACAATTGCGGATGACCCGAAAATTACAGCGACTATTAAGATCATTTACAATGGCCCAGGAAAGCGCAATCAAGTCACGGATACCCAAATTAACTATAAGGGATCTATTGGAATAGAACTTAGGGGGAACAGCTCTCAAAGTTTTGATCAAAAACAATATGGTTTTGAGACCCGTGATGCCGCTGGCAATAACTTAGACACCTCATTACTAGGAATGCCGAAAGAAAAAGACTGGGTCCTATACGCACCATGGAACGATATATCTATGATTCGTAATGTTCTGGGCTATCACCTGTGGAACAAAATGGATCATTGGGGGCCCAGAACACGCATGGTCGAAGTTTTATTAAATGGAAATTACCAGGGAGTATATGTATTAACAGAAAGCATTAAACGTGGAGACAACAGAGTACAAACTGCTTCTTTAAAAGCTAAAGACATTTCAGGAATTGATCTCACCGGGGGATATATCATGAAGATTGATGCCAAAAACAGTGATGAAGATAAAAGTTTTAATTCGACGGTTCCAGGAATTGTCTCAGGCAGCGGTGGGTTCGGAGGTACGCCCTCCACTACTGTTACATGGCTTTACCATTACCCCGAACCAAAAAATATTCAGCCTGCACAGGAAGAATATATCCGAAAATACATTGACACAGTAGAAACACTTATTCAATCCCCGAATTTTAATGACCCTGTAAATGGGTATGAAAAGTATATCAGCTTGCAATCCTTCCTGGATTACCTTATTCATACAGAAGTGAGTTTGAATTCAGATGGACTGAAGAGAAGTGCATTCTTCTACAAAGAGAAAATGGACAAGGATGGGTCCAAAGGAAAACTAAAAGCAGGACCAGTCTGGGATCTCAATCTTGCATACGGGAACTGTAATTTCTGCAAGGGGAATCAGGTAACGGCTTGGGTACATAAAGGGTGTGAAACACTTCCCGTTCCTGCTATGTGGGGTCGATTGCTGCAAGATCCAAAATTTGCCAATGAATTAAAATGTCGTTATCTGGAGCTACGTCAAGGTATTTTAAGCGACGCTTATATACATTCCTTTATCAACGCTTATGCTGACACTCTTAAAGAAGCACAGGCCCGCCATTTCAGCAAATGGACTAAATTACTACAAACTAGTTCTGGCGGTGGTGGCGGATTTCCCGGCTTCCCCGGCGGAGATCTGTGGTTTAGTGCATACCGTGTATCTTCATATGCAGCAGAAATAGATACTTTAAAGAAATGGTTTACTGCAAGATTAAAATTTCTGGATAATAATTTACCGGGAACCTGCGTCATTACTTCAACCGCACAGAAAGCTCAGTTTAATAATCTTCAGGTTTTACCTAACCCGGCTGATGACATGTTAATAATTGAAGCGGAAGAAAGAATTAATACAGTCCAGTTATTTTCATCTATCGGGCAATTGATAATTGATAAACCTATAACTGGAAATGAAAGGCGCTTAACTTTACCGGAAATTGAAAGCTGTTCTCCTGGAATTTATAGTCTGATTATCTATGGGGATGATGGAAAAATCGGGAGACAGTTAATTATGGTTAAATAGTTATAATAATGATTGGCTAAAGATCGAAAATAAAAGAAGGTCAAAATCAAAAGAGAATCTTATATCTCAAAAGGCTGAATTCTCAATAGATTCAGCCCTTTTGATTTTGAGAAGCTGAGCTCTATAAATATTCAACAAACTTCGCCAATTTATTCTTCCGGTTGAAATCATCACCTTTAACAAGAATATTAAAATAACCTGATTACTCCCACTAATGATATCACCGGAAGATTCATTTTAATTTCCCCTTTGAAATTTTTCTGATGAATGTCTTTAATAAAAACGTTCATATAATCCATCCTAAGTCCTACGCCAACATTCTTTGTAAGGTGATATTCTATGTAGGGTTTAAAAGTAAAATAGGTATAAGCATATTTATTAAAAGGAGATGCAGAAAGCTTAACAGCTGCACGATAAAAAATTTTCTTTGTCAGATAACCATATACATCCAATCCAACGATAGGATTTGCAAACCATAATGATCTTTCTATAGAAATATTTTTTACTTCATCATTAAGATGGAAAAATGCATGTGCCCCGGCTAAGCCAAATAATGCGCCTAGATTATATTTTTTATTTTTACTCAGGGGCTGGATGTAAGAGAGATTGCCTGCAAAAAAATTGAATCGCATATAAATCTCCGTGCCACTCTCAAGGAAATAATTCCCAAACTGAATATCCCTTTCTAAAGTTGAAGATTTTCTGCTCATGATAAAGTAAACATCGGAAGTAAAACGATAAGAGTTTTTGAGAGCAATCATCACATTGATTTTGGGAACAAAAAAATTACTAGAATGAAGAAAATCTTTTTGAACGTGCATAGAATGATCTGCATTCGGATTATCAGCAAATCGAATGCTGGTTGATGGTAATGCCAATGCACAACCCACATGAAATGTTAAAAATGGAAGTTTCGATTTTGTGCTATCACTTTTACTCTTAAAAAAGGAGTGTGAATGTTGAATATTTTTATCAGGGGAATATGCGGCAAGGTCTATTGAAAATTGAACACAGAGAATCAGAATGAAAATTTTGATATATATTCTATTTCTGTGGTTCATTTTATTTTCTCAACTAAAATATATGGGGATTAAATTTAATTAAAACTTATTGGATACCAAACACCATTGATCTGGCATTAATCCAGATTCAGACAACTTAAAAGTAATCGATTTGAGCTTTAGAGTCATCAAATACCGATAGTCCTTAGCTTGGACCCAGGCGGTATAAATCCTCTAATAATTTTCATTTTTTCATGAAAAATTATTTATCAAACCTTTTACTATTTATTCACCAACTCTTAATTAGTCCTTAATTCAATAAAATTTATAGACTTAAAATAGCAAGACGCCGAAAATTAGTTTTGCATATTCATTATAAATAAGTATCCAAATCCCTATTTCTTCTCAAAAAACAAGAAAAGAATTTCCTGTTATCACGTATTTATGGGTAAATTGGTACTCTTTTTCAAGGAATTAAATATTTTATTGACCCGATCTATTCGGAATAATTTTCAAGACTAATTTTTATTAAACTTATTGGAGCTTTATGAAAAAAGTTTTTTACACATTGTTGTGTGTCTTATTATTGTCTTTAACCATCGATACAAAAGCGGCTATCACTGTCACTTCGCCTAATTCAGGTGGTTCTTATCTTGGTTGTACAGTCCAGGATATCACCTGGACAGTCTCTTTCTCTGTAAGCAGAATTAACATCTACTACTCGCTTGATGGAGGTAAAATATGGAAGCCTGTCGCACGATCGGTTAGTTATTACCCTCAATCCTATTCGTGGAACCTGCCTCAGGTAAACTCCAACAAATGTCTTATCAAAATTGAAGACTATTTCACACCAACAGATTTTGATATCAGCGACATTCCGTTTTCGATTACAAGTACAACGAGTTCATCGCTTCAACTATTAAGTCCTATAGGTGGTGAAAAATGGGGTACAACTAGCGAACAATTGATTAAATGGAATAAAACCGGTTCCATTTCAAAAGTCAGGATAAGATACTCGTCCGACAGAGGGGCTTCCTGGGCAAACATTGACACTGCTGCAGAAAACACAGGTTCCTATCGCTGGGTTCTACCTTATAATAATATAAGCTCCAATTGTATTGTAAGGGTCAGTGACTATACTAATAACTGTATTTTTTCAGAAAGCGACTCTGCCTTTACTATTCTGGAACAGGCCAATTACTCAGTCACCAGACCCAATGGAGGTGAGACATTTTATACTAATTCTACAGCAAAGATATTTTGGGAAAGAAGCTCAAGCAGCTCTGCATTTGTATCATTGCATTATTCCACTGATGCTGGAGCCACATGGAAGAAAATCAGTACTGCAGAATCCAATTATGGAGTATTTGATTGGATCATTCCAAATACTGTATCTGACAAATGCCTCATAAAGGTTTCCGGCTATCCTGACGGAACTCCTGTTGATATCAGCAATGCTGTATTTTCAATTGCCAATCCTTCTATCACAATTTCTCAGCCTGCTAGTGGTGAAGCGCTCACAGGCTGCAGTAAAAAATCCATTAAGTGGACCAGCAAGGGAACTTCACCTTATGTAAACGTTTATTACTCTGCTGACAATGGTAACACCTGGAATCAGGCAGGAAACTCTGTACTAAATTTCATAGGAAACAACTCTTTTGAATGGACAACACCTGAATTAAGCTCTAATAAATATCTTGTAAAAATATCAGACTTTTATACACCGTCTATTTCCGGAACTAGTAATAATTTCAGCATAACAAAAAGCTCTACTGCAAACATTAAATTAACCTCTCCAAATGGCGGAGATAGTCTCAAAACAGGTCAAAGAATTAATCTCACCTGGACTGGCACAGGTCTTTCTGATAAAGTAAATATATACTACTCCGGAGATGAAGGTAAAAGCTGGACCACGGCTACTACAGCTCCGAACACAGGCAAATACCTTTGGACAGTTCCTCCAGCTACTACATCAAAAGGATTAGTTAAAATTACAGATGCTCAAAATGAATGCATCATAGATATGAGCGATAACTACTTTAATGTTGTCCCTGCTCCTTTCTTCAGAATTGATTTCCCTAATACTTCAAAGGATACTGTATTCCCTTCAAATTATAAAGATATACGCTGGATCAGCGGCAATATGAGCAGCAGCTATGTCAGCGTCAGCTATTCCATTGACTCAGGTTCCACCTGGGTCCCACTAAGTTCATTTGCAAGCAATGTCGGATATTATGGATGGACACCTCCTAATTTGTATTCAACAAAATGCCTTGTAAAAGTAAGTACAACAAGCACCGGTGATGGACTTGCAGAAGATATTTCCGACGAAGTTTTTACAATTGGAAAACCTAATTTAAATATTATAACTCCTAACGGAGGAGAGTCGATCAGTGGCTGTGCGACAAACAATATTACATGGAGCAGCAAAGGTGGTTCATCCTACATAAATCTGTTCTACTCTACAGATATGGGAACCAGCTGGAATCAGGTCGGAACAAGTTCATTTTCAAATAAAGAAGGTAACAATACGGCACAATGGACAGCGCCAGGAATTGCAGTTGAAAACTGTCTTATAAAAATAAAAGATGCCAGCAACCCTGCGAATGAAGATGTAAGCGATAAGGCATTTTCAATTGTTAAAACAGATACTTCTTACATTAAAATCACATATCCTAACGCAGGTGAACCACTTGGCACTTCCAGATCGGAAAACATCACCTGGACATCATCTAAAAATGTCACGTATGTGAGTTTGAAATATTCAATTGATGGTGGTAATGCATGGACGACTATCTCTTCCTATAATGCCAATACCGGGAGTTACAAATGGCAGGTGCCGAACACTCCTTCTCAGAACTGTATCATCAATGTAACCAGTTACTCAAACTCTTGCACAACTGACATCACTGACAAGCCTTTTTCAATAGTTAAAGTACCAACTATTACTGTCAGTTCCTTTATGGACAGACAAACATACAGATCAGGGGTTAATACAACATTATACTGGACCCCAACCAATGTTGATTCTTCCCTGGTAAAACTGGAATATTCAGTTGATTCAACGAAAACATGGAAATTGATAGATGTTGTGAAAGGCAAAAGCAGTTATAACTGGAATATCCCGGCAGAAGCTTCTACTAAAGCTTTCATAAAGGTAAGCCTGGCTTCTAACCCAGATATTTACGACATTAATGATGCGGCATTTACCATTCTCAAATCAGGAATAAAACTGACCTCCCCTGCAGGAGGTGAAGTTTTAAACGGATGTACAGCCCAGACCATAAAATGGAATGGCCCATCTCCTGGTGGATATGTAAAGATTGAATACTCTGCTGATGGAGGCAATAACTGGGTAACAATTAATTCCAGCGCATCTTCATCTGCTTCAGAAAATTCCTTCCAATGGACAGTTCCCGGAATACAGTCAAATCAATTCAGGATAAAACTGACAGATACAAACTCTTCTCAGAAAGACAGCAGTGCTAACTTCTCAGTTAATCACACAGGTAATGCCTTAACTATAACGAGTCCGACAGACAACGAAGTGATTAATACAGGAAGCGCAAAAAAAATCACCTGGACAACCAAAGGAACTGTCAATAATGTGACATTACAATTCTATACTACAAGCAGTATATACTGGACAACTATCGCTCAGGGAATTCCAAATACCGGTTCCTATTTATGGACTGCGCCAACCATTGCTGGTGATAATTACAGGCTTGCAATCAATGACAATTCACAACCTTGTATTGTTGATTACAGCGATAAAAATTTCACTATCAAAGAAAATCCTTATATCAATGTCACCTGGGATGAATCCAACAGAAGCGTTAAATGGTATAGCAACAAACTTGACAGCAAAGCACTTCTTAACATTGAGTTTTCATCTGACTCAATGAAGACATGGAGTACTATAGCTACTAATGAAGCAAATGACGGCACATATAGCTTCTCGTCTCCTAATAGCAATTTAACAAACTGCTTCTTCAGAGTCAGTGAAGCCGGAAACCCATCCTTAACCGGAACTAACTTCACACCGCTCTCTTTAAGTAAACATACGACGTTAACTTTTCCTGCAGGTGGAGAAACAGTAACGGGTTGTATATCCAAATCTATTACATGGACAAGCAAAGGGTTAAATGAATTTAACATCCTTTTCTCCGCCGACAATGGAGTTACGTGGAAAATCATTGCTGATGGTGTTAAAAGTTATGGAGGAAGCAATTCCAGATACTGGAACCCGGAAGGAATAAATTCAACAAAATGCCTGATCAGGTTAGTGAGCAAAACTAATCCAGGAGTTACAGAAACCTCTGCACCTTTCACAATTCAGTATTCCGGAGGTACCTTAAAAGTTGTTGCGCCCAACGGGGGAGAAAGCTTTGGGACTTCAAGCCAGTCAGAAGTTAAATGGACAACAACTGGCAGTGTGCCCTCTGTTTATGTATCATATTCTTATGATGCAGGCCTCAACTGGTCCAATGCTCACCCTTTCTCAATAAATAATACAGGAAAATACAAATGGACTATACCAAACAAAGCTTCAACAGACTACCTCATAAAGATATCTGATAATTCAGGATGTATAACTGATATCAGTGATGCCAAATTCCGCGTAACAGAAACTGGAAACATTAGCATTACATCACCAAGTGCTGGAGATTCATATTATTCACGCGATAATGGTTACATCAACTGGAGTTCATTTGGCCTTTCTGAATTTGTATCACTAGATTACTCATTAGATTCTGGTTCAACCTGGACGGCCATCTCAGCAAAGGAACCTAACAATGGAAGCTACTATTGGAAAACACCTGATGTAGGGTCTGTTAAAGCAAAAGTGCGAGTCAAAGATTTTTCAAATCCTTCCAGGTCTGCAATATCTGACAGTGTATTTACCATTATCAGGCAATACATCACAATAACATCCCCTAATGGAGGAGAAACATTTAGCGGATGTACTGTTAATCAGATTAAATGGACCAATGTAGGGCCATATTATTATAACTTGTTCTATTCAACAGACGCGGGCGCTACCTGGAATACCATTGCATCTTCTGTTTATGCCAATTCATATAACTGGACTGTTCCGGCAACGAGTTCTGCCAAATGCCTGATTAAAGTAGTTAGTGGCTCAAACCCTGATTTGTTTGATATATCCGACGCTCAATTTACAATTACCAATCCCGCATCTCCTGGTTTATCTCTGGTAACGCCAAATGGAGGAGAAATTTATAAGGCAGGAACAGACAAAACAATCTTCTGGACAACAGCAGGAACAATTAGTTATGTTAACATCAAATATTCATCTGACGGCGGCACAACCTGGACTGCGATAGCCAACAATACTTCAAATACAGGAAAATACAACTGGTATTTTCCTACTGTGACCTCATCGTCATACAAGGTTTCCATAGCAGATGCTTCCAACGCTTGCGTCTCAGACATCAGTGAAGCGTCATTCGCTGTACAAAGCATTCCTACAATCATTGTATCTGCACCGAAAACCGGTGATTCATTGTATAGTTATTCTACTTTCAGAGCCACAATAAGCCGGTCAACGGATATTCCCAACTATATTGTCGAGCTCTCTACAGACTCATTAAGAACCTGGAAGAGAATATCATCTGCTTACTTTGATCCTTCAGAAAATTACAAAGTGCCTGACATAGTTTCTCACAACTGCTTTATCAGAGCTAGTTATGGAACGGCATATGGTATAAGTTCAAAATTCAGCATCGTTAGACCTGTACTCACATTAACCGCTCCTGCAGGCGGCGAAAGCTGGTTGGGATGTACTTATCAAACCATCAGCTGGTTCAGCAAAGGCAATACAGGATATGTCAATTTATATTATTCGACTGACAATGGTTCCACATGGAAAACAATTGCGAATGATTTATCAAATGTAAACGGCAAGAATACCTATCAATGGACAATTCCTGCCATAATTTCGAAGTCATGCCGAATCAAAGTTGTAAGCACAACATCAAACATGTCTTCAGAAAATGCAACTCCATTTACTGTCAATAATGGTTTGAAGTCATTTGAAGTGCTAAGTCCAATTGGTGGAGAAACATGGCCAACCGGTTCTGCTAAAACAATTTTATGGGAAAGCACAGGTAGCATTGCAAATGTTGATCTTAAATATTCTGTTGACGGAGGTACAAGCTGGAACAACATTGCTTATAATATCAAGAACTCTGGCTCCTATAACTGGACTCTCCCGGCAACAGCAAGTACCAATGCACTTGTAAGAATAAATGACAACAGCAATTCCTGCGTATTCGATCAAAGTAATTTTGCATTCAATATAAATTCTGCCCTAACATTAATTTATCCGAATGGAGGAGAAAAATTAAATGGATGCAATAACGTTTCGATAACCTGGTCAAGCCTTGGTATTTCTAGCTACTCAAATCTTTACTATTCTATTGATGGTGGTACATCATGGAACCTGATTGCCAGCGCTGTTCCGACAACTACCGGCAATAATACTTATTCATGGAAGGTTGTAGGCAATGCTTCTTCAAACTGTCTTGTTAAAGTTGTTGATTATTATAATAAAGCTATTTCAGATGCTAGTAATGCAAAGTTCTCTATAGAGGGCACTGGTTCTTCCACAATTACAGTAACCAGTCCTAATGGTGGTGAAAGCTGGGGTACAGGAAAACAAAAACTCATTACATGGACAGGAGTAAATGTTAGCGATAAAGTCAACATAAGTTATTCATCTGATGCAGGAAACACCTGGTATACACTTGCAACTGGAATTACAAATACTGGTTCCTTCGACTGGCGACTCCCAGGAGATGTTACTTCAAAATACCTAGTAAGAGTTTCTGACAATGCCAACAGTTGTGTGACAGATCAGAGTGATGCTCTTTTCAATGTGATACCAATGCCGTTTATCACCATTAACTCATTGAATAGCTATGAGAAAATATATTCCAAGAATTATAAAACCTTGTACTGGTCAAGCGGAAGTCTGAAGTCAATCAACCTGACGCTTGAATACTCTGTTGATAGCATGAAGACTTGGAAAAGCATTACAGGAGGATACAATTTCGGAGGGAACTTCGATTGGTATGTGCCAAACGAGAAATCTGATAAATGCTTTATCAGAATCTACGACACTAACGATCCTTCTACATTTGATATCAACAATGCAGCGTTTTCAATATCCAACCCTAATATTACTTTAACCTCTCCGAATGGAGGTGAAAACTGGGCTGCGTGTTCTGAGCAGAATATAATATGGACAAGTGAACAGACTTCCAATAAAGTAAACATAAGTCATTCTACTGATAATGGAGTAAGCTGGAGTACAATAGCCAGCGGCATCAATAATTACACCTACAATACCTACACATGGAAAGTGCCATCAACCGCTTCCGGGCAAAATAAGATCAGGGTGCAGGATTATAATAATTCTTCCCTGAATGATATATCTGAACAGGTATTTACCATCAGCAATAATGTTGCAACCATTACACTTACTAGTCCGAATGGAGGAGAAGTACTGAAAGGTAATACTCAGAAAAATATTACCTGGACAAACACAGGTAGTATCAGCACTGTGAGAATTAGTTACTCCACCAACAACGGTGTGTCATGGACCAGCATTATTAATAGTTTACCAAACAACGGCTCATACAATTGGACTATCCCCAATAACATCTCTTCTACACAGACCCTTATTCAGGTGAGTGATAATGGAGGTTGTGCTACAGATCAAAGTAATGCTCCCTTCTCTATTGAAGCCATCCCGCTTTTTACTCTGACGAATCCTAATGGAGGACAAATACTCGGAATCGGAACAACAACTTATATCGTGTGGAATCTGATCAATGCCCCAATGCAGTCTGTTAATGTTGATTATACAACCGACAATGGGCTGACCTGGACAAACATCGCAACACAGCAACCATCAACAATGGAGTATCTCTGGTTGATTCCTAATACCCCATCTAGCCAATGTAGGGTAAGAGTTACTTCAGCTTCAGATCCTTCCTTGACGGTAATGAGTAGTAGTACATTTACCATAGCTCCGGCTGAAATGAGACTACTATCGCATAATGGTGGCGAAATACTTTCGTCCTGTGCTTCATCAACTATCACCTGGACAAATACATTGTTTAATACTGTTAGTTTATATTTCTCTTCCGATAATGGAAAATCGTGGTCAAAGATCACCACACGGGACAGACAAAGCGGCATTAGTTCATTGAACTGGACAGTCCCTCCTATCAACTCTGATCATTGTCTCTTTAAAATTACTTCAGAGTCTGACACTACAATGTCTGATGTAAGCAACAGTACATTTACCATCAAAAATAGTTTTGTACCAACGATTAAAATTACAAGTCCTGATGGTGGAGAAAACTGGGCAAATGGAACCCAAAAGACAATAACATGGACAAGTGACGCCTCAGTAAAGTCAGTTATCATAAAATACTCTTCTGACAATGGAACGACCTGGACATACATTGACAGATATGTTACCAATACAGGCTCTTACAACTGGACATTGCCATCCAGAGTTTCTTCTTCAAAAACATTGGTGCAAATATCTGACGTTGACAATATCTGTAACTTAGACGTTAGCAATGCCTCATTTAATATCACAGGTACACCTATACTAAATTTGATTTCGCCAAACGGAGGAGAAAAAATAGTTGCCGGAAGTTTAACTACAATAAACTGGGATGCATCATTTATAGCAGGGAAAATAAAACTTGAATATTCACTGAATTCAGGAACTTCATGGACACTCATTTCTGATACCATAAGCAACATCGGAAACTATAACTGGCAAACTCCTACTTTAGAGTCAACATCTGGTCTTATCAGAATCAGTGATGCGGGGAATGCTTCAGTTTCTGACATAAGCAGTTCAGCATTCACACTAGAATATGCAAAAATAAGAGTATCAAGACCTAATGGTAAAGAAAGCTGGTATGGCAATACTGTTAAGTCGATATTCTGGAGTTCAACGAATATGGGTTCTTCTTTTGTAAAGATCGAATACTCGATAGACTCTGCAAGGACATGGAAAGTCATAACTGATAAAGAAGTAAATGATGGTGCCTATTCCTGGACCCTACCAAACTCAGGATCTATAAATTGTTATGTAAAAGTCAGTGATTACAATAACCCTGCGATATATGACATGAACGATACCGTCTTCACAATGATAAGACCAGCATTTACGATCCTTTCACCTAATGGAGGAGAGACATTAAAGTCATGTACTTTCACCACTGTAACCTGGACAGGAAACAGTACCGGTAACCTATATTATTCAACAGACGGTGGAACCAGCTGGACAAGCTTCCCTGGAGGGCTTATAGGAAACTACAGCTCAAGCTGGAATGTTCCAAACATCAGTTCCAGCAAATGTCTTGTAAAAATTGTAGATCCAAATGATGCTACTCAATTTGATATCAGTGACGTAGCATTTACCATTGATAATACCAAACCAACTATTAAATTAACTTCACCTAATGGAGGAGAAACATGGGGAACCGGAGAAAGCCGCAATATTACCTGGACTGCACCTGAAGAAGTTAAGTTTATTAAACTGGAAGTTTCTATAAATAATAGTTCTTACGGTGATCTCTTTTATAGTGAACAAGTTGCTAATACAGGTTCAAAAGCCTGGACAGTTTATAATAACCCCGGTACTGCCAAAGTACGAATCAGCGACAAAGGAAGCTGCGCATCAGATGAAAGTGATGCTGCATTTACAATTAAAGCAGCTCCGTTCATTTCTGTGAAAAGCCCCGACGATGTACATCAATGGACCGCCGGAACATACCATGAAATAGAGTGGAATAGTGGCAACCTTACGAATGGAAAAGTAAATGTTCACTATTCAACAGACGGCGGAAGATCATGGATACTTATAGAATCCAATTACAGTGGTTCCACTATTTACTGGAAAGTTCCTTATACATACACGGATAATTGTGTTATCAGAGTTGCGGATGCCGGAAATTCTTCAGTGTTTGCGACATCACAATATATATTCAAGATTGTCAAGCCAACGTTCTCCTATATAAGTTTCAGTAATGGGAAAGAGTTAAGCGCTTGTATGAGAACCAATATTTACTGGAGTTCCCCAAGCAGTGCCGTTAATATATATTATTCCACAGATAGCGGTGCTACATGGAAAAACATCGTTAGAAATGTAAGTCCAAATCAATATGAATGGACTGTGCCTCAGGAAAATTCAACAAAATGTTTTGTAAAAATTACAGACTCAGGGGATGAAAGTGCCTTTGGCATTGGTGATGTAATGTTCAGCATTAACAATCCTGTACGTACTTTAAAATTAACAACAACATTCAATGACACGAAGACTGGTAGTCTTAAAACAATCAGTTGGGAAAATACAGGTAATGTTTACAATGCTTTACTCGAATATTCAACAGATGGAGGCACAAGCTGGAAACTTATTGAAGACGTATACTCTTATGGTCCGTATAAATGGAGAGTACCGAACGATCCATCAGTCAATGCTCTCTTCCGCATATCAGACAAAGCAAGCTGTGCTGTAGCGCAAAGCAATCCATTTAAAATTGAGGCAGTGCCATATATTTATACTGTCAAGCCGGAAGGCAATGAAAATTGGGACGCAGGAACCACACAGTATCTATATTGGTCTACTGGAAACCTTGCCAGTCAGGCTGTAAATCTATATTACTCTGCTGATTCAGCAAAAACCTGGACCAAATTCGGATCTACAAGTGAAAGCTATTTTGTATGGACTGTTCCCTACATCTCATCTTCAAAGGTGTTTATCAAAGTAAGCTCTGCAACTAACCCAGCTGTTTACGGGATGAATGAAAAGCCATTTACCATTTCAAAGCCAGAGATTACGGTTAAGTTTCCGAACGGAGGAGAGAAGCTTACAGCATGTGTCAACAATGTCATTCGTTGGGAAAATAAAGGAGTAGGCTCTGTATACCTCTATTACTCAACAGACAATGGTCTGACATGGACAAGAATTTATTCCAACCCAAGTTACAAAGACGGATATGAAAACTGGGCATTGCCGGAGCTAAGTTCCTCTAAAGTTCTTATAAAGGTTGCCGATGCTAAAGATCCTATGATATATGATGTGAGTGATGCGGTATTTGAGATTCAAAATGTAAACACAACTTCGACTTTGAAGCTTTCCGCTCCTAATGGAGGAGAAGTATGGGACACTTATAGTGAACATGAAATTAAGTGGACAACTACAGGTACTGTCAAGAATGTCAATCTGATGTACTCCACCTATGGAGGGCTTGATTGGCAATTCATTACATCCATACCTAATACAGGTTCCTATACATGGCAGATTCCCAATACACCTACCCTATCAGGAGTTTTAAAGATCATGGATGCAGAGAGCTGTGTAAGTGATGTCACTGATAATCAGTTCGACATCAAAATAGTACCATCAATCAAAATCGAGTATCCGAAACTGGGAGATGATCTTACCCAGTCTGCAGAAGTATATGTTGGCGGAAGAGCAGCAAATCTTAGCTCAGACTATGTAAAGCTTGAATATTCTACTAATGGTGGAGCCTCATGGATATTTATAACAGAGAATGCAACAACATCTTTTAACGCATTCTATTATTATTGGAAAATACCTATGATTACTTCGTCCAATGTGTTGCTAAAAGCCAGTGATCCGTTGGATCCAAAAGTCTACTACATCAGTGAAATTTTCAAAATTTCTCCCGCAACTAATGTATGGCCTGGTGACGTTGATAATAATGGTGTAGCAGATGTTTATGACATGCTTCCTATTGGTTTGAATTTTGGAGAAACAGGAATCCCAAGAGCATCCATATCCACTGAGTGGAAGGCTTTTGATGCACAGAACTGGAACAAGTTACAGAGCAATGGTCTTGACATGAAGTTCAGTGACTGCGATGGCAATGGTAGTGTTTACTTCCAGGACACACTAGCTATCATCAAAAACTACGGGCTTACCCATCCGAAGTCAAGTAACTTAAGAATAGCTGCAGAAGCTGACCTGTTCCTAATTTTCACACAACCACCTGTGCCTGGAGAAATCATAGAGGCAGAGATTTGGGCTGGTAAAAGTTCTGCTCCGGTAAACAGCCTTTATGGAATTGCATTCAACCTAGAATTTAATGCAGATGCAGTAGAGCCAAACTCAGCATCCTTATCATTCAAAGAAAACTGGTTGGGTACTATAGGTTCACAAGCAATAGGTGTCTATAAAGCATTTGAATCTATCGGAAGAATTGACGGATCACTTGTAAGATTTGACAAGACTTCAAAGACAGGTTATGGAAAAATTGCCAACCTGAAAATGAGGCTGAAGCCAACTGCACAATATTTATCAATAGGCTTTACAGCTAACAAGGCAGTGAATTCCAATGGCACCCCTATTATCCTGTCTCCGAAGTCAGAGAGCGTAGTAATGATTGCGACATCAGCTCATGGCACAACTAATACACTTCAGGCTGAAATGTATCCAAATCCTACAAGTGGTGAGGTATATATCAAAACTTCGCTTGAAGGCAAGGTTGATATTACAATCACCAACACACTTGGAGAAGTTGTATTCAGAGAAACATCTGAGGAAAATAATCTTCATTTAAGTCTGAATGACTTGCCAGGCGGTGCATACTTCGTGAAGATTGATCATGAAAGCGGAACAACGATTAAAAAGTTAATTCTTCAATAGAAGGATTGGTTATATTATATATAGAGGCTGCTGAAAGGGCAGCCTCTTTTGTTTAACAAATACTTCAATTTTGTCTTCTTACAAAGAAAGTAAATAACTTAAAGATTATATTGCCAAGTAATATTTTTATGAACCCTAAGCACTTCTTTTAACTTCGCCATTTCTTTATCAGATCCACTAAGGTGATAATATTCACCATCATATTTAATTGAATAACTTCCTATTTGACCAATAAATATAACTAGTCCTTGAAAATCATAATCAACACATAAGAAGTCATCTACTGTTTTAAAATCTTTAAAATAAGACCCATCTACAAAGCCACTTGCAGGATGCCATGTATCTCCTAATTCAATGATTTTAACTTCGTCTTGTATACTGAAGAATGAAAGGAATAATTTAAAGGGAATATTTTGTATTAATATTTCGTTCATGTTTTTACATTTATAGATATCCCTGTTCTATCTTCCGCACGGGTGACAAAGGGTTACAAGAATAAAATATTCTCTTGCCTATTATTTCCCTCTTTCATTTAATCTCAATGCAAAATCCATAACAACGTCTCTTCCGGCAATAACATCCTCAAGAGAAGGCTTTATTTCATAGTCAGGTATAATTCCTCTGTTTTTAGGCATGGGCTTTACATCTACAACATTGGTCATTTGAGCAACGCTTAAATTCAATTTCGTATAGCTTAATACAAAATTCTTAGAAGCTGCATTGCACGTATAGGTTGCACAGGTCTCCTGACCTATAAACTTTCCTAACTTATGGTACTTAATCAATGCATTAAGGTGTCCAGATGTTGAACCTCCTCCATTATCAATGAGTATAAATAATTTGCCATTGAAAGCATTAGTTGCTGGACCTATAGGAGCTTTAAGCTTATCATAGTATGGATGTGCTTTATCAAAATATTTAATAGGCTTATTGATGAGATAAGAAAGCAAATAAGATGAACAATAAGGATCACCGCCTCCAATACCTCTGTGGTCAAAGATCAGATTACTTATATTTTTTTCTTTAATCTTTTGAAAATAGTCATCAACAAAAGCTTTGAAATAATCCAGCCTATCGTAATAAACAAAAGACTTGATAGTTATAACTGCCGTATTCTTATCCTCCAATATAGAAAAACAAAGATTGGCATCAAGGCACTTTGTACTATCATATAACTTATTTTCAACAACTTTAAAATCGGCAATAGTAAAAGAACATACTTTTGCTTCTTCCCTTTTAAAAGCTTTATACTTCAGAATATACTTATCATAAGCTCCATAATACAGGGCATAAAAATAGCTGAATGAATTATTCAGATACCATAGTTTACCGCTTTTATTATAACCATCCGCAGGAATGTTATTATATATTGTTGAATAAATTTCAGATACAGGTTTACCATTTATTTCTATAATTTCTGCCCCTGGTGTTAACTCTGGAACGAGTTCATTTGATTTAACCACATACATTCTTTCATTTTCAAAATAAACATTTAATGGAAAGAATGAGGACGCAGGCAATATCGAAAGCCTTCTATCGATTAATAAAGTATGACTGCATCCTACCTTTGCCACAACAGGGCTACAAATCGAATAGAATTCTGTAAGGTTTAATGAATCCTTAATTTTATTAAACTGAAGATGACTCAGCTTCTCGAACTCTTTCTTAGAAGTAAATTCATTTGGGGCAGGATGAGATTTCAAGTAAGAGATCATTTCTAAATAGTCACTTTGCAGTTGATTTTTTGAATAAACGAGAGGTTTACTTTCTTTAATAGACTTCAAGCCCTCGGCTAGTGTATCTCCTGCTTGATTAAAAAATAATACATTTAAATCATCAAACCATGCTGTGCCAGTGCAGTTGCTTAAGAAGCAAAAAACTTTGATCTGACTCGCGCCTTTTAAGATCTCGTAGCTGTTTTTGTAGTAAGTCCATTCTGTACTCCCCTTTTGTTGCCCGACAGGGCTTACTTCTCCTTTAGCTAATTGTCCGTATTCATCTTGAATTTCCAATGCTATACTAGCTTTCCAATAAGGGGAGAATCCCTGGATTACATTTTCAGTTTTCATCCATCCGGAAACTTCTACCCTGCTTATTCCTTGTGGAAAAGCTATTATTTGATAAGCCCCGCTAAATTTCGGTGTAACTTGAGAAACTTTTAATGCAAAAGTACCGCTGTGCACAATTTCCGTTTGATAATCTCCTGCATTTAAAATTGCCCATTCATTGTAATTATTTTCAAAGCCTGGATCTTTTAAAACGTTTTTAGATTGAGAGAACGCTGTTATAGAAAGGGTAACAGTTGACAGAAATAGAAATATTCTTTTCATCATAAAAGATATCTGCTTTTAAAATCATCTAGTGAATAATTTGTGCCAACCCAAATTCCCGCCAATAGGGTAACTATAAAGAATAAAGTAATGAAAATTAATATTATCCTCCAATTCATCTTATTCTTCGTTATCTATCTCCCAATTTTTCAAGTCATCCACTGGTCTTGGAAGCGGCCTTCCAGCCATTCTAACATATCATACGGAGTAAACTCTTTATTTCTGGATTCTATTATCCAGGATAAGCAGAAGGTCCTCCATTCATATATGGAGGTGGAGAGACTGGATAAAAAGAAGTTGGCATTGGCTGTTCAATCGATACATAATTTACGATATGCTCCAGTTCCTGAACTACATTCCAGGCCAAATCATGTTTAATGTCCATTTTAAATTTAACCCACCAATTGCCATCATCATAAACACCAGTAGCAATATGTCCTTCTATAGATGGAATTCTTTTTATAAAATTGATTAAGCTATTATTGTTGTGGTTCATATAATTTACGCCCACCGGTGATTAATATTTAGAATTCTGCAATCTGCTTTAAATGATATTCCATATGCTCAACATAGTCATTGAATAAAAATTCTATGGTGTAGTTTTCGGTCCCTCCAGTATTACACTTTTTTGTTAAATGTTCTTCTGGAATTATCTTAAGTAATTCCAGGATATGTCGGTTATAAACCTTCCAGAATTCAACTAATTGTGCTTTTTCAAATTTGTTATAATAGCTATGTTTATTCCACCCGTCCTGGTCATAAGAGATTAAAGGAATACTTTCAAATTGACTACGAACAAACCGTTGATGATTATTCGTTGCGCTATCAATTAAGTGCCCTAATATTTCCTGCTTGCTCCATTTGTTAGGATTTAATTTTGTTTTAAATGCTTCATCATTCGTTGCATTCAGCTTCGACGGGATCACATCAATTAAATATTGAAGCCTGTTTAACTTTTCTTGTACCATAAAACTTATCTTAAATGAATGCTTTATTAATCCTGCAAGCTTTTGACAAAACTGTTAGCGGCTCGGTTTTTTGTTCAAAAATTCAGCTCTATCAATTTTATACCAATTATGCTTAACGCCGTCGAGGTCAAACTTTTCAACAAACCTGAGTCCAACCTTTTTCAATACATTATCTGAACCAGTATTATTGCAATCAGCCCGTGCATAAACCTCGTCAGCATTAAGCTTATTAAAGGCATACTCCAATGAAGCATAAGCAGTTTCTGTCGCAATACCTTGCCCCCAAAATCTTTTTATCAACCTGTAACCAAGATCATAATAGTTGATATGCTTGTTAATTTCTTCAGTTACCAATTCAAGTCCTGTCCAGCCGATAAAGTCATTAGTATTTTTATCAATGATTGCCCAGCGCCCCACTCCAGTGTCAATGTATTGTTGCCTGACAAAATTAATCACATCAATAATCTTCTCTTTTTCGGCTATGGTACTATTCCCTAAATATTTATGCACTTCAGGATCGGAATGAAGTTCATACATCCCATCATTATCTGTTGGAAGTATTTCTCTTATAATAAATCTTTCAGTTTCAATTAATATTTTCATTATAGTAATTGTTATTATTGATATTTATAATTCCTCATCCTTTACCAAACCTCACTGCTGGCTATCTTCACCATTTTTAAAATTATAATATTTATCAAACAACTTTAATTCTTCTTTCCTTTTGATTGAAGGACTCGTCAATCTGTTAAATTTATCAAAACCAATACCTGCTATGGTAATCCCATAAGAGCCATCCTCATGCAATTGGGATTTAATATTATCAATATTAGACTGGAGCAAGTCTAATTCATTTAAACCAATGCATTTATGTTCAACTATATTATCCTTTTCACGATTCCTATCAGAATACACATTGCTTTCAATTAACCGGGTAATTTCAGAGTAAGCCACTTCCGGATTTTCAAATTGAAATAATTCGATTAAGATGAAAAACGATTCATCTAAAAGAATTCCATTTGAATCCATTACAGTTTCTTTCATTAGCAAGTTGGCAACATATAAATTCCAATCTTTATGATAGTACGTCATTGGTTAAAGATTCAGTCAATTACAAAAAAATCATTAGCAATATAGAAATTAATAAAAACTTTTTACATTCAGGTTTACTTATTCTTATCTCTGTTAAATAATCCAAGTGTCAAGAGTCCTGATCCAAATAGGATTGAGCCTGCAACAAATGGAAATCCAGCCCCAACTAAGTCTTCCATCCTTCCAGACCAAAGAAAGGGAAAACAAAAAAGCATTCCAAAAAGTCCCGCTAACATTGTAATAACTGCCAATTTATTGATCATTGATTTATCTATCATTATTTAAAATATTTAAACTTACCTTTAACAAAATAGACAACATATAATTTGTTGTTCTCCCTGTCCAATAGTAAATAGGGACGCCGAAGGCATTTACTATCTTTCATCAAACTGTAAATCCTTTTTTTTCATTGCTGCTTCCCAATCATATGGAAATATCGCATTGTTATCGTCCATCATTTTCTTCATCAGAGCTTTTACATGATTTTGAATTGATGTTGGAAGATCGTAAAATGCGCTATCCACTTGTGTTTTTCTTTCCGGGTCAAGACTGCTGTTTTGATGTCGTAATGCTCTTTTGGTTCCCTTATAATATGTCAGGATCTTTATACGACCATCCTCAGTTCCATTACTTCCTGATGTCCCATAAATGACAATTGGGTCTACAAGTCCATCATTATCTATATCAGAAAGTGAGACGTATTTCGTCCAAAACCAAATAGACATTTCTTCAGAATTAGCGTTTCCCTCTTTCAATTTATGATCATTAAATGTCCAATCTGTTTTAAGTTGTCCATTATCCACCTTTAAACATATACCTTGTATGGAATCATTTTTGGGGTTGCCATTTTCATTATGACCATTCTCTGCTAAAACCAGGAAATGTTTACCTGCATGGTCACTATATTCATATACTCTAAAGAGAGGGAATTTGATATTCAATTTATTCTTAATATTTGCGGTAAATATAGAATCAACTTCTTTGTTTGTAAGAACTTTTGTTTGCCCGAATCCAACAAGATTGCAAACAAGAAACGAAACGACTAAAAGTATTTTTTTCATCTTATTATAAACTAAGCCTGCTTCATACAGGCGACTTAAAGTTAAACATAGCTGAGAACCATTCTTACAATTCTATCAGCACATGCTGACACTTACGCCTTTATTTAATATTAAAATCAACTAAAATATTCTTCTTTGATAATCTATGTGAAAAATCATCAAGTGTTTTCTCAGTAAAATTTTCATCATAAGCATCAATATCTAATCCATTACAATAATAGGTTCTTCTTTTTCCCTCTGAATTTATTTGAATATAATTATGCCCAAATTGAATGAAGACTATTAAAAAATCTGACCATTTACCCGTGTCGATTTTTACCTTTTGTATACTTTCAATTTTATAACAATGGAAATTCCTAAATGGGAAATTAGGATTAATCACCACCAATACATCTTCAGTTAGTATAAAGCTATTGTTACGATACGCAGAAATTAAATACCCTAACACCAAGTACCCCGGCAAATAGAACCAATATTCCAGAAATGAAAGAGTTACAGGAAGACTTAATACAAGTAGATAAAGAGTAAAAAACAGCCAGATTGATAATGGACTATAAAATACTTCATAGTTCTTGTACCCATGCTTTGCTGCAATCTTGTCAACTCTCTTATCCCTTATTTTAGCTGAAAAACCAATTAACGTCATCAATCAATTATAAATAGTAAGTTAGGTTTTGATATCATTAAACCTCATTTGTTCGACATAAAATTTTTCTGTTTCAGCAAGATTGTCTTTTAAAATTTCAACCTCCAATAGTTTCAAAAATTCAATAAATAATCAAGGTTATTGTAGGCATTTAATTGGATGAACTAAAATCTTAACCTGATCGGTATAATTTTAAAATAATTCAGCATACTTGGATTTTAAACATTCAAAAATTTCATCCGGCAAGTGAGTCAGGTTTGCTCGTTTTTCTAAACAAATCGAAACATGTCCGAATGAAGTTTCTTTGATCAGTTGATAGAAATTCCCATATGCTATAATTATAAATCGAAGTCCTCCGCAATCAATATTGCCGCGTTGTCTTGCAGCAGTCAAAAGTACAGGATTTACTAATAATTCCTCATATCTATCTGTATCAGCTGACGAGTTATCAGAAAGAGAACTGCGTTGCTTTGAATTCAATTCGTT
Organism: Sporocytophaga myxococcoides DSM 11118; assembly: GCF_000426725.1. Taxonomy (NCBI): domain Bacteria; kingdom Pseudomonadati; phylum Bacteroidota; class Cytophagia; order Cytophagales; family Cytophagaceae; genus Sporocytophaga; species Sporocytophaga myxococcoides. The sequence goes on from NZ_AUFX01000006.1 coordinate 439,826, forward strand.
CTGATTATAGATAGCTACATACCTGACTTCACTATAAGTGTCCAGAAGTTCATCAATAATTATGGAGTAATTCATGTGTTTCAAAAAAGTTATTCAATAAATATTATCAACCTCAAAACTTCTATAAAGAAATAAGAAAAATGGTTATGAGGATGATAGGTGGTGGCATTTCAAAATGCTTATTTTTCTATATGAGCTAAAAATAAATAAAAAAGTGTGGCGAATAAAGCACCACACTTAAAATTTACTGCGTATCTATATCTTCGCTTAAATTTCCAATCAACTGAATTTTATTTTTTCTTTTTCTGCCCTGGAGCATTTGAATTATTTGAAGGAGGACCACCCGCTTTTTTTTGTTGGCCTGGGGCATATGCTTTAGCTGATTTTGCTCCTGTATACTTTTTCATTTGTCCAGGTGGAACTTTGCCATTGGGTTTTGTCAAAACAACAGTGGTTGTAGTGCATGAATTTAATAAAAACAACATTCCAATAAGACTAAATAATATTTTTCCACTTTTCATAAAGAAACACTCTAATGATATTTTATCATTAAACGTGCGATAAAATAAAATCTTATCTTGTCACCCATAGACTTAATTCTTAGTGAGCCAATTAAATAGGCGCAGGGAGCACATTATATTATCAAACTAACGTTATTGATGGATTCAAATGCCTGCCTCCTAAAAAATATCATTTTTGACTTAAGGTCATTAGAGTACAATAATAAATTAAATATAATGAAACAGTAGCAGCCCAAATCCGAAGAATTGTCAAGATAATATTTACAAATAGGTTTTCTTTCTTTTGGTAAGAATTATAGAAAAAATATATTAAGATAAGAGTTGACAAGGATATGAGGGATAAGAAAACAACAAAATATTCATTCGGGTCAGCATTCTGCCTATTAATAATCCAATGAAGCGTGACAAGTGCTCCTAGCCCAATGAATCCATTAACAAACTTTATAAATTCTATAAATTTATTTCGAAGACCATATAATAACATATTGTAAAATGATAAGATATATCGGTAAAAATCTTACAGTAATTATATAAAAATAAACAAAAAAGTGTAGTCTTTAAAGAGCTGAGCCGCAATTATCAGCATTAACTTGCAATTAATTAACCCAGTGTTATTTGTAATTAAAATCATTTGCGTCCTTTATCGGAAACATAATCATTTTATCGCACTGAAAATCTTTATTACCTAATTTTAATATATTATGCGATTTAAGATCTTTGTTGATGAGGCAAATGTACAATCTGTCACCATCCTTTATATTTTTAAATATGGATGGATCAAAACGTTCATTAAAATCAGAAAGATCGTAAGCAACAATCTTATTCAATATTTTACCTCTCCTTGTTATGAACATCCTTATATCCAAATTTTCCAGTGTGTCATTTCCTGTAGGACGTATCTCTAATATAACCTCAGCATTCAGATGTATTGTATCCTGAGGATCAGCCCTAACACCATCAATAAATACTTCAGAGCTTATATTATATTTATCCTGTGATTGTACTTGGATAGTAGCACAAAGCAAAAATGGAATTAGCAAAAACTTATTTTTTTTCATTGTATTTAAATTCTCAAACAATATGGGTTATTGTTGCATAGAAGTCTTCAAGCGCTTTTCTATCAACACGAATAGAGTGAGACTTAAAAGCACACACCTAAAGTTTTTTATATCACCCTACACTGGAAGTCCTAATGTGATTTATCTTTTTATTGTTTATTTCTCAGTTCCAGATACATTGAAACTGCTCTCCATTGCTTATTATTAATTGAAATGATATCCTCCCAATTGTCACGAATATAAAATCCAGCTTTTTTATAGCAATTAATCGCATTTACATTCCAATCATAAACGATCAATTCAATAACATTACTTTCTGATGCTTGACTTATTTGATCTATCATTCCTCTAACTATATTAAGCCCTATTCCCTTATTCCGACTTTCTTTTTGCCCAATCAGAATTCGGCTTAGTCTTGGAATTTTATTAGTATAGTTTAATTCGCAATGTCCTATATATTCACCAGACTCAGTTAATTTTATTTTTAGTGGTTTCCTATCTTTTGAATTGACATATTCATCTAATTGAGACTTTGTAAGAGGGTAAGAAAAATATGGCCCTGCAAATTGCATTAAATCTTCTTCGTTTTCTATCCAGGATATTAAACGGTCAAAATCATCTGGTGTAAATGGTTCGAATGTAATCATAGATTATAATTAAATACAATGGAAAGAAGTGCCTTGAGATGCTTCTTTTCAATCATTCCCCTATACTCTATTATTGGTGTAAAGGGGGATTTAATACTCTTCATTTTCGTATTCTGTATATTTCCATGTATTCTCAAAAAGAACTTTTTTACTCCTGAATGTTAGCTTCTGAAGTCCTTTGTCAAAAATCGTAGAAACAGAGTCCCAATATATCTTTTGATCTGTTGGGTTATAAACAAAATGATAAATTTTTCTACCATATATACTTTGTCTCATTTCATCATTTTTAAATGCTGAATAAGATGTAATCAAAATACCTGAATCATCAAGAAAAATATTTACTCTAGGTTCATCGTCACCTATAAAATGGTCATTAACTTTAAACAGCTGGAGAGAGTCATTGCTGGTGCCCAAACCCACTCCAATTTTAGTTTTGTAAATATACTTTTCATATCCATCGGAGTCTTTTTTGATTCTTTCCATTCTTACCTGAAAAACAACATCGTCAATATTGTCCTTATTTATATCACCGAATTTATATTGGATAAGTCTGTATTTAGGAAACTCACGTTCAATTAACTTTTTTAACTCCAAATGTTTAGATGGCACCTCAACGAGCTTATCTCCATTATAACTCAATATGGAAATAAGATAATAATCAAGTGCATCAGCATAATTTAGTTCACAATCATCTGCGGGCACAATATCAATCATTTCGGATGAATAGGAATGCTGAATCACTTTGCCTGGAATTCCATGCTGATATGAAGGAAAAATATGCACTACCCCTTCGCTTAGCGGACCATCACCAACACCGCCATTAGAACAGAAAAGCTTAAGCTCTTTACCATTCCAAAGATAGTATACATCTCCTCCCCACTCTCCGCAACCATGTGCTATAGATTCTATTGCCACGAAATCATTTCCTGGACCAAATCCTAAATCGCCAAAAGAATGAAGTGTTTCATCATAGATATCGTAATTTAACATTACATGATTAACTATGCTTCCCTTATTTAAAACAAACAAAGCATTATGGCTTAAGAGATAAGAAGTACTTTCATCATCATTATCTCGAATTTGTTGTTTGGGACTGGATATTGAACTTCCCCAAACATATCCTACTTTTCCTTTCCATTTTATTTTGAACCAATAGCCTTCCTCCTTATTAACTGTATCTAACTTTGCTAGTTTTTCAATTTCTTCTACTAAAGTATATTTCGGTAATTGTCCTATTGTTTTAGAAGATACACTTGGTAAGGCTCTTAAATTCACTTTATCACGGTTGATTATAGAGCCTAAGGAATCTTTTATCTCTTCTCGGGAAGATAGATGATCAGCATTAATATTTTCTTTGTCGCATCGGCCTGCTTTGCTCACCATTATCCCATCAAATGAATACATTAAATCTGAATCACTTAACTTAAAGTAAAGATTGTTTCTTTCTGCGGAAAGAGGTTGTATTGGATAGATATGAGAATATAGACTATAAGGCTTATCTGGATATGCACCTGCGATAATCAAGCTGTCACCTGCAAATATTTTATATGATAATCCTTTAGAATCATTTTTAACCAGTAATCTATTTCCATTAATATGACTGAAAGTATTATTAGCAAGATTTATCCCCCAAACATATCCGGAAATACCATTGTAGAGTATCGGCATCCAGTAAGCAATAGTTCCACTGATCGTATCGACTTTATAAGTTTTACTGCAAATAATTACTTCTGTTCCTTGCTTTAAGGTTGCTATTATTTTAGCATTTGGTGAAGGACTTTCTCTCACATTCGCTTCTCCTGAATACACAACTTTTCTATCATTTCTTGAATAAAGTTGACCGTAAATGGATGAATGAAAGAATAGAATGATTAAAATGATAAAGGTTTTTCTATATAGTATCCGCATTTTGCAAGAGACGTAATTATTAATTTGTAAAAAAGCAATTATTGAAATTCAGTTATTGACCATAACGTTTAGAGTATGGCATTGACTGATTTTATAAATGCTACAATGACCAATCTTATGAAAGATAACAATTTTGGATCAAACCAAACCTAAAAATGACTTAAAGCTTTTGTTAAACGCTGGACTTTTTCTTCCATCTGCCTTTATAAAAGGCATCTAAGACATTGACGTTCAGGACAGCTTTATATATAAAAGGAACATTGTTGTAAAGATGTCTTAATGACAATGGAATTAATGCATAGTCAAATTGCCAAAACTTAAACTTGTCGTTTTTCCTTAGCCTATCAAACTTCTCTCCGTCTTGGGCTGATGTAAACAGCTGTTCATTTAATTCATCCAATGTTATGCATAACATCAGTGCTAATTATAAAAATCCATAAACTATCGACTTGGAAAGCAATTCGATGATATTTTTTGCATCCACCTTCTTAAGCATATCCTTCCTGTGATTGTAGACAGTATGTTCACTTATATTAAGTATACAACTGATTTCAGTGCTTGATTTTCCCTATTTGATTAAGTCAAAAATTTCCCTCTCTCTGGGACCGCCTTGCAATTTAAACTTAATTGTTCATTTTTGAATGATAAGTTTTTGAGACACTAAAGGTCTGGTCACATTTGATACCGTGATCACACAAAAAAAGGGTTGCCATTCCCGGCAACCCTCTTCATTCATTTAACTAAAATGAAATTTAATATTTAATAACTGTTTTTGTTCTGGAAACGTTTCCGTCGTTACACTTCAACACATAGAATCCAGGAGTAAGTTCTGTAGAAATCGAATAACTTGCACCTGTTACAAGGTTTTTGTCGGTATAAACCACTGATCCCATAGAATTTATCAGTTCAACTGAATAAGTTTTTCCTGCAGCAAAATCTGCCCTGAAAGTAAGTTCATTGCTAAACGGATTAGGATAAGCAGCAATTCCGTTTTCTGCAATTCCCGCTCCTTCTAATGGCATATCAAGATTATACATACGTGTATTGACCGTTGTACATGTTCCAACAATAGCTGTAGGATTGTTAGCAGTATTTGATGGACTTGATCCTCTGTAGCCACTGTTTAAAGGAAGTGTTGGAGTAGGAGCAATTCTGTCATTAATTGTTTCTACTGTGCCAGTCTCATCAAAAGGGTAATATGCAACAAGATTTGCTTCACTTCCATATAAACCTCTATTCATATACTTCTGAATTTCGGCCTGTGTTCTCGCAGATTTCCAGATACGAAGTTCTTTGATGGAACCATTAAATGCGTTCATTACCTGAGGTGACTGGTTCGCATCGTAATATCCACCAATCATAGTGACATTCACTCCATTGCCTGTAGGTCCAAAGTCTCTCCATATTGGCTCGGTATTAAGCAGAACACCGTCAAGATACATTCTGGTGTCAGTTGAGTTTTTTACAACTGCGATATGATGACATTTATTATCTCTCAGATTTGTAGCTATTCCAGCTATTGCATTACCTGATCTGAAAGAAACATAATCATCACAGGTTGGACAGGTAGCTCTGTTGGTCCAGAATTCTGCAGAACCAGTACCATTTTGACCATCACCATAATTTCCCAACAGTGACTCTGCCTGTCCGCCATAGCTAGCAAGTGGAGCCGAAGGGTTTGATTTGATGATAATCTCATACGTAAAGTCTCCAAGACCCAGTCCCATTTTCGAATGAGCAGGAATTAACGCAACGTCATCTGTTCCATCAAAGGACAGGCCGTTTGGAGAAAGTGGTTTAGGATAAGCATCACAAGTCGTTGCATTAGCTACAGCATCAAGCACTGTGATAGACTTTGAGAGAGATACGCAGACATCTCCGGTAAACTCGTTTACAGAGATTGTTCTTGCACCTGGAGTTGTACCGTTAAAATTAATTGTGATTGAGTTTGTTCCTGAACCACTCACAACATTGGTATTTGGAGGCAATGTCCAGGTATATGTTGATCCAACATGAGCTGTTATAGCAAAGGTAGCATTTGTCTGATAAGGACATACTGAAACCGGACCTGTGATAGTATTATCAGGATTTGCACCTACGCCTACTGCATACCATGCTTTTGCAACCTGTAAAGCTTCGTTTGAGCACTGTCCATAAAGCTCTTCAGCTGCAAGTATTGTAAACTGACGCGCCTGAGCATAATTAGTAGTTGGACTAAAATGATAAACAAGGGCTCTGTAGGCAATTTGAGCAGCTTTGTCACGAGTAATAGAAGTTACAGAGTATGCATTGCTAATATCATTTGTACCGGAACCACCGTTTGCAAGCAGGTAAAACCAATAGTTTGCAACACCACTGTTGGTATGTACACCACAGTAATCATTAGATGGGTCTGGTGTGCAAGTTGAAGTATTTACCCAGTATGTGCCTCCGTACGTATTCGGCTGACTTCTCAATTTTGGATTTGCCATTGAACGTAGCATGCCTGATGCCCATACCTCTTCGCCCATTATATAGTTACCAGATGGTTTAGCATAAAATTCAAAATCAGTACCAAGTATATCGCTCCATGCCTCATTCAGTGCACCAGCCTCGCCTTGATATTCAAGTTTTGCACTATTTTCTGTAACACCGTGTGTAAATTCATGGCCAATTATGTCCATTGAAGCAATAGCACCGACTGTTTGTGTGCCAGAATATCCATCACCACCATCACCGAATACCATCATACCTCCGCCAAACCATGCAGCATTATCTGGATCGAGATAACCTGGAGCGTAGTTGTAATGAGCTACACCTGCAATTGATGAATTCTGATTGTCGTATCCATTACGGCCGTGAATACACTTATAGTAATCATAAATTTTCCCAAGTCCGTAATGTACCTGAAAACCGATTTTATGGTGAAGATCGCTTGACCAGGTTGAGCCAGGAGTTTTTGAATAGTAACGCAGCTTACCTGCATTTTCATCAAAGAAAACTGTTTCTATTAACTGAGAACTTGTACCACATGTATTATTGCAGTCATTATAAAGTGCATCTATTGTTTGGAATGTGACCCCTTCGTCTTCAGTAATAGTAATCGTTTTATCATTGATTACTTTTGAATTTTCATATTTTGTCTGCACAGTTGGATTGCCGCACTTATGCTGTCTGCTGGTCTTTTTGACTATTGCGCCTGTCTTTGCATTAACATAAACATAATAACGGCCTCTTGCAGGAGCTTTCCCGAAAACATCAACTTTCCATGTCAATACAGCTTGCTGAGCTGCATCAAATGTAATAATCAGTTTGGGTGCTTCAATCTTAAATTTTGCATCTGTAAATTCAGATGTTGACCCGATAGCAGAAAGCGAAAGTGTTTTTGCTTGAGCGGAAGTTGTAACAGGTGTAACATCAGTAAGTGTAGTGCTTTTGGTGAATACTGACGCTGATTTAACAAGACCACTTTTAATATGCGTTTTTACCACAGCATTTTCCACGTCAACTCCACTAATATTCTGGGTATACAAATTGTGTGTAAAGCCCTTACTATCTGTTTCTGTTTTAAGAAGCTTTAGCGCTGAGTTTGATGGACCGAGTAGATTAACTTTGCTGTTGAAATTGCTCAAAAAAGCAGTAGATGTCACAAGTGATGAAGTTTTAAATACCATCACCTGCGGGTTTGAACCAGGAACAATGTTTGTTGTATAGCTTGAATATACAGGATTACTATACTGGGCATGAAGTTCCGAGGCGCCCAACCCTCCGGAGAAAGCAAGCAACAACGCAAATGCTTTCTTTAAAAGTAATTTTCTGTTCATAAATAATCGTTTAATTGTTTTATAAAAAAGTTTAAATAAAAACTCAAAGTTTTGTACCTCCAGTATTGATTAAAATATATACTGGCATTTTTGACTTTAAAAATTATCGGTTAGCTCACAGTGCAAATTCTATGAGACCTCCCAAAATGGATAGCCATATAAGTATAATTAATCTATAGCAAAAATTTCCTTTCTTATATATTGCAATTCACCCACAGTTTGGCTATCTATTACAATCTAAAGGTATATCCTTGCTTCGCACTTCATTTGCGAACAGGAATTAAAATACCAATCCGTTATTTTTTCTTCCTAATTTTATAATGTTTGTTGGTTGATTTATAAAAAAAGCCACCCCAAAAATATTCCCAAAAAGGTAATGAAGTCAATAGCCAATTTTGGTCATTTTTTTATAAATTCAACAATGCAGATATTGAATTAAAATAGCCATAAATTAAGGGCCGCAATAGCAACTGCAATCGGGATCCTCAGTCTATTATTGACAATAATTCGAAAATATATGAAAAGCAACTATAGAAGATGGAATGAATAAGTTACTTGTAGCAAGAACTATGAATTTAAAAAAAATTAAATAACCCTATAGTTGGTATTGTGTGTATGTGTGTGGCACGTAACTAATGTACTAAGCATAACAATTAGCAGGTGTATTCAATTTAATTGTTTAAATTTTAACTAAAGGACATTTATAATAAATACAACTTACTGTTATACCCCAAATTTACCCAATCATTCCGGATCCGGATATATTGATCAGAAATATGATGAACAGTAAAAATAATGCACTAATCAATCCAAATAAAATTGAAATCCATAGAGGAATTTTTGTTTTTATAAAAAAATTAACAATTGATAGTACGAAGACAAATATGGGGGTTATTATAAAGGAGCTCCACAAAATCCATTGAAAATAATGATCCCGATCAATTTGATTCTTTACGATTAATGCAATTGAAGGGATTACAATAGTAAATGCTATCAACGAGTAATATGAAGATTCATAACCATAATATCTCCATATTACTGAAAGTAAAATTGTCACTATAATTATACTTATGATTAATGCTACATTTCTCTTTGTCCTATGTTTAACATTCTCTATCTCCGGATTAATCCATTCAGAAGTTTTATTACCCAATGAATCATAAGCTATCCAATGCATTTGTTCGCCCTTATCAAAAAAAGATTCTTGTTCAATTTGATTATCGTACGAGTAAAATGTTTCTTTTGTCTTTAATCCATTGATATCGTATTCGATTTTTAGTTTTGAGGTATCACCTTGGTAGACGTATATTGTATCTTTTGTGGTTTGTCCGTACACTATAGCAGAAATAAAAACAAGGAATAAAAGCACAAAACTTTTCATTTTATTTATCATCGACAATCCCAAGTTTTTGCTCTATTAATGCACTTCTTTTGAATGGCACATGCCCACTTGGCTTTCCGTTCTTTATCCACCAATTCTTATCATCAATTTCATATTGCAAATATTCATCATGTAAAACTTTTAATTTCTCTATCATTGGCAAATCCGGACTTCCATCAACTTTTATTCCCTTTATTGACCAGTCCATCTCTATACCTAATTCCAGCAAGTCATGAATTAATTCATATTTCTTTTTAATTTCATATTTAGCTGTTGATGTAAGATAGCTTTGCAATGGATATCTACCTTTGTAAATCTCGTTAATATCTAACCCCTTTTCTACAATTAAATATTTAATGATTCCTGCATTATTTGCATACCGAAGAAGTCCATCTGTCTTACATCCTTGTTCAAGCAAATATTCCAGTTTCAATTTATCATGTACATACTTTTGTGGAATGTTAGGATAGCCGTCTTCTGGAGGTTGAATATCTCCAAGTACAGCAAAAACTTCTTTAAACCTATTGAATCCCAATGATGGATTGTTTGGAGTGTGATATAAGTAATCCTGAAAAATTTTATTGCTTGAGTAATAATGTTTCGTCAACTGAAAATCAGGATCATATTCTTCTTCTGTCCACTTTGGCATGTCAAGAGAGTTAATGAATTCTGAGAAGGAATTTGTATTAACTTTAATGATCCCATCTCCGCCTGAATAATTTGCAAAGTATATCTGACCGAAATCTTCTGAATTTAGATTCATAATATAAACTCCTCTTTCCCCTAAAGCAAATACCAGAAGATACTCATTGTTTAAGTTGAGTCGTTCAAAATCCTCCTTATCAATATCATGAAGTGTATATGTCATAGGATGTTCTTTCTGGATTATCACATCTCCAATACTAAAAAACCTATTGACAGGCCATAATTCAGAATTGTTTTCAGAGGATATGGTAGGACAATTCGGATATGGCACTCCACCATTATATTGAAGCAAAAAAACTTTGTAATCAGAAGGAAATTGAGCTTTCCAAACCTCTTCAGCCCTCTCAATCTCTTTAAGGTTTGTATCAAATTCCTCTTTAAATATTTTTATGTTTTTCATTTTCTAAATGACAGGTAATTTAAAACATTTCACTATCCACCCAGCCCTATCAGCAAAGCTTTTTAAAAATAAATAAAAAGAATGTAACCCAAAAAAATGCTCATCTAGGTACTTTATAATTGCCTGCATCTATTTCACTTTACACTATTACGTTTTACCTCTAATGTTTATATATAGGTATTTGACTATCTTCCCAGATACCTACCGGTACTACCCAGACTTCTGGAGCACAAGAAGAACCACCTTCCGATTTTCCCTTTTGATCAGAACCAAAATATACTGCTATATGATCTTCTGGAATTCCTTCATCTCCATAATGAGCTATAACAACAGCATTCAAGCCATCAATAGTTACAAAATCTCCTTTTTTAAAACTCATATTTTATGTTTGACTCGTTTGCCCTCATTTGGCAATAAACGAAAAAAGGGCTGCCAAGATGGCAACCCACTTCATTCACTTAATAGAAAAGAAATTTAATTTTTTATTACTGTTTTTGTTCTGAAACCACTTCCGTCATTAAACTTTAGCACATAGTATCCCGGTGTAAGTTCAGCTTTGATGGAATAATTTGTTCCTGATACAAGATTTTTGTCTGTATAAACCACACTACCTAATGAATTTATCAGTTCAACTGAATAGATTTTTCCTGCTGAAAAATCTGCGCTAAAAGTAAGTTCATTGGTAAATGGATTAGGATAAGCCATTATTCCATTTTCAGTCGCTTCTGAACCTTCGAATGGCATATCAAAATTATATTGACGCGTATTGACAGTTGTACATGTTCCTGCAATTGCTGTAGGATTGTAATCTGTATTTGAGGAACTTGATCCTCTGTATCCATTATTCAATGGCAGTGTTGGAGTAGGACTAACCTTGTCATTAATTGTTTCTCCTGTGCCTGTCTCATCAAAAGGATAATATGCAACCAAACCTGCTTCACTTCCATATAAACCTCTGTTCATAAAATTCTGGATCTCAGTCTGTGTTCTGGCTGTATTCCATATACGAAGTTCTTTTATGGAACCATTAAATGCATTAAGTACATTAGGATTACTTGTTGCACTATAATATCCGCCTACCTGCCAGTCGTTGGTAGCATTACCAGTCGGATTTGTATAATATGGAGATAATGGTTCAGTTGCCAGAAGTACACCATCCAAATACATTTTTGAATTAGTTGAGTTCTTTACAACAGCGATATGATGACATTTATTATCTCTCAGATTTGTTGATATACCGATATATGCATTTCCCGATCTGAAAGACACATAATCAGGACAAGTAGAACAAGTTGCTCTGTTGGTCCATAAATCTGCATATCCTACAGATGGATCCTCTTCCCATTTATAAGGGTTAGCTAATAGCCATTCAGCCTGCCCACCATAGGTTGCAAGTGGAGCAGAAGGATTTGATTTGATAATAATTTCATAAGTAAAGTCTCCGGTACCTAGTCCCATTTTAGCATGAGCAGGAATAACTGCAACATCATCAGTTCCATCGAAGGACAGACCGTTTGGCGAAAGTGGTTTCGGATAAGCATTACAAGTTGCTGCATTTGCTACTCCATCCAATACAGTGATCGTCTTTGTAACAGGTACGCAGACATCAACAGTAAACTCATTTACGGAGATTGTTCTTGCTCCCGGAGTTGTTCCGTTGAAATTTATAGTAATTGAATTAGTCCCAGAACCGGAAACAACGCTGGTATTTGGAGGCAATGCCCAGGTATATGTTGATCCAACATTGGCCGTTGTAGCAAAATTAACATTGGTCTGATATGGACATACGGATGTAGGACCTGTGATCGTATTAACTGGATTTGCACCTACACCAACAGCATACCAAGCTTTTGCAACCTGCAATGCCTCATTTGAGCATGGGCCGTAAAGATCTTCTGCAGCAAGTATGGTAAACTGGCGAGCCTGTGCATAGTTTGTATTTGGCGTAAAATGATACACAAGAGCTCTATAAGCAATTTTAGCTGCAGCATCACGTGTGATAGATGATACTGAAAAAGCGTTGCCTAAATCGTTTGTTCCTGAACCACCGTTTGCAAGCAGATAAAACCAGTAGTTTGCAACACCGCTGTTTCCATGCACACCACAATAGTCATTGGCCGGACTTGGAGTACAGCTTGAAGTATTTTGCCAGTAAGTACCGCCATAAGTATCCGGCTGGCTTCTTGCATTAGGATTTGACATTGAACGCAGCATACCAGAAGCCCATACCTCTTCGCCCATTGTATAGTTACCTGTTCCTTTTGCGTAAAATTCAAAATCAGTACCAAGTATATCGCTCCAAGCTTCATTCAGTGCCCCAGACTCTCCTTCATATAAAAGTCCTGCGGTATTTTCTGTAACACCATGTGTAAATTCATGACCTATTACATCCATCGAAGTAACAGAACCAACAGTTTGTGTTCCTGAGAATCCGTCTCCGCCATCACCAAAAACCATTACACCACCACCAAGCCATGCAGCATTGTCCGGATCCAGGTTAACTCCATCCATTGAATTCCAATGAGCCACACCCAATAATGATGAGTTCGCATTATCGAATCCATTACGGCTGTGAATACATTTATAATAATCATAAACTTTTCCAAGACCATAATGTATCTGAAAGCCGATTCTATGATGAAGATCGCTTGCCCAGCTTGTGCCTGTTGGCTTAGAGTAATAATAATTTAATCCTGTGGAATTATCATTGAATATGGTTTCAATTACCTGAGTACTGCTTCCGCACGTATTGCGACAGTCATCATATAATACATCAATACCTGACAATCCTGATGAAGGCGGAACCACATTGTCATTGATTGTTTTTGATCCGTCATATCTGGTCTGCACTGTTGGATTGCCGCATTTATGCTGTCTGCTGATCTTTTTAACTATTGCGCCTGTCTTTGCATTTACATAAACATAATAACGGCCTCTTGCAGGTGCATTTCCAAAAATATCTACCTTCCAGGCAAGCACATGTTGCTGTGCAGCATCAAGTGTAATGATAAGTTTCGGTGCTTCGATTTTAAATCTTGGATCTGTTATTTCTGATGTTGATCCTATAGCTGAAAGGGAAAGGGTTCTTGCCTGAGCGGAAGTTGTAACCGGGGTAACATCTGTAAGTGTAGTGCTTTTTGTAAATACTGACACTGATTTAACAAGACCACTTTTAATATGTGTTTTTACCACAGCATTTTCCACGTCAACTCCAGCAATATTCTGGGTGTACAAATTATGTGTAAAACCTTTACTATCAGTCTCTGTTTTAAGAAGTTTTAGCGCAGAATTTGATGGTCCTAGCAGATTAACTTTGCTGTTGAAATTGTTCACAAAAGCTGTAGATGTCACTAGTGAAGATGTTTTAAATACCATCACTTGCTGGCTAGAGCCCGGAACAATGTTTACAGTATAGCTTGAATATACGGGGTTGTTATACTGGGCCTGAAGCTCAGAGGTGGCCATCCCTCCTGAAAATGCCATAATTATTGCAATGGCTTTCCTAAAAAGTAATTTTCTGTTCATGAATAATTGTTTAATTGTTTTATAAAAAAGTTAAAATAAAAGCACTAACAGTATTAATTAAAATATGATGTCACTTAAAGTGATTCTAAAAATTTATCGGATTAGACCTGCAATGCAATTCTTTGATGAAACCGAAAATGGTTAGTTAGTTAAGAGCTTTAATCTTTACCCCTTTTCTAATGCATTGCATTTCGATCATCATTGAACTACTTATTGCAATTCAATGCTAAACTTGCACCTCGCATCTCATTTGCGAACTCAGTTAAATCATTAATCCAGATACCTTTTTCTTCATTATTTTAAAATGCTTGCTTGTTGATTACAAAAAGTAACTCTAAAAGTATTTCCGACCAACCGCCAAAACAAATAGACAATCAAGGCCTTTTATTATACAAACATAACAAATATATAGATATTAAAAACACCCTAATAAAGTTTTTTTTAGAAAAATCAATCACCAAAAACATGAACTTCATGTAGCAGAATTTGCTAGAGTTGAAAGATTAAAATAATGAACTATCCTACAATGCTCAATCGCAGAAGAAAAAAACGAAGGCCTGCAACAGAGCAATAAACAGATATTTCAGGAGCTATAGGATGATTTAAAATTAATTGAGGGGTATGGTGGAAGGCAAAGTGGCAACAATGGTGGTTTATAATTCTACAGTGAAACGTGCCTATTGATCAACATACATATAAACAGGTTCATTAATTCGTTTTACTCGAAATCCCGAAAATGACTATTAGATGATGACTACTTAATCAATATTATAAATGCATTATCTGTTAAATGAGGAGGAAAAATCATTGCACAAGAACAGAGTATGAATGTTAATATAATTGAAAAAATCTCATCTTTAAAGTTTACTATCGTTAAGGATATCAACAAATGAATGAGTAAGTAAGAGTTAAACCATTAATAGAAATTAATAAAACTTTTGCCTTCTTTAAGTATAGGTAATAAGAACACGTTTTTACTTTAGTTTTTCAATTTCACCTAAGTAAAGTAATACTTCTTTCTCGACTTCATTTCTCAATTGTATTTCCTTATCATAAAGTTCATTCCTTAGCTGTTGATAAAGTGATACAGCGTTTTTTACACTTTCTAATAGTGAATGTTTATTATAACTTGGAATTGTCTGCTTTAAATCAGCTAAATCCTTTTGCGATAAATCTTTTTCAACTTTCCTTACACCACGAGGTAAATTACCATTCTTAATATGCAATAAAGGTCCAAATACAACCATTCTCAAAAAACCGAAAAAGTCATATGCTTCAAGATATTCTCCTCGTCCGATTTTAAGTAATACATAATGTATCCACGTCCAAAAACGATCTTCAATCCATTGATAGTCGGGATAAGGAAATTTGACAATAGAGGAATTTATAGCATTTTCAAGTAAACCTTCTTTATCAAGCAGCAGTGTTGGTGTTTCAATACGATAGTTAAACTCTTCAAGAGTTAAAAACTTAATATCAACATGTAGTAATGGATTTTTATATAGACAAATTAATAATCGCGGTTCTCCCACATGTTCTCCCGTAAATCCCGATATAAAGTCACCTATGCATTTTGCATAGTCGATCATTCTATTTTTATCCTGTGAAATTTTTTCTTTCGTAACTAGGATTAAATCCAGATCTGAAAACTCGTCAATGTCATTTGTTATCCATGAACCTGCAGCAGCCAATCCGATCACGTTTTCATCGGACTCTAAAACTTGTTTCGCTTTAATTGCAAAGTCCTTTTGTATCATATATTTTGAAGGTTGAAGTAATTATGTTGCAGTTAATTCACCTTGCACTGTGTTTCACTAGACGGAAACTTTTCACTGACATTGAATTTATCATCTTTTTCTATGCAAGTATCCAAAGATGTATATTAAGTTGTTTTATAGATATACCATCCATTTCCAATTTCTCTTACCATTATTAGTCTATTAGGATTTATTTTGGGTAAGTCTTTTTCATTTTCTATGTACATATACCCTACTTTATTATCAACCATTCCTCCAATTAAAAAATCTATACTATTTCCATAGTCAGATTTGCCAGCACTAACAGAAGCGATGAAAAGCTTTCTATAATCAGACTTCAGATCTGCCCCAAGCTCAAAGTCTTTTTTGCCATTAAACCTTTCATCTTTGAGATTCTTTAAAAGAGCATCTTTAATCCGATCAAACTCTGATTGATTAGACAAAAAATGTTTTTCAATATTATCATCTAATTCGATTATAAGTCTTGCATTACCGAGCATATAATCATAGTCTTCCTTTGACTTAAAAAGAACAAATTCACCTCTTTTGTTTTTTTTTGATTTCTTTATGATCTCATCTATTTCTTCAGGCTTCATTTTTCCAAGTTCGATTACCATCTGTTCGATTATACCTGTCAAGGCAAGTCCTCTAAAAGCATTCATTTTCCAAATGGAATCTTTCTCAAAATGCAAATACGTATCAAATCCTTTAGCTGTGGAGTCTAGAACTGTCATATTCACCACAGCTCTATCCTCAGTTTGCTGAAGTAAAGTAAATTTGGTAGTTGACTTTTCTTTTAAATCTTGCCCACTGGGCTTTCCATTATATTCACCAGTAATATACCTTTCTATATTTGGAAACTTCTTTTCACCAAATATCTTTTTAGCTAATTCCATCGGCTCAAATGCTTGCCCACAAACTGATGAAACTGTAAAAAATAAAAATGTTATAAATGTTGTAATTCGCATATTCTATAAATTGTTACTAATGCATAAAATATTGAAGAGGTTAAGTATGTTGAAAATTTCAAGGCAACTTAGTTCTAAAATTATAAAATAGACTAATATGAAAATTTGCTACCCGCAGCAATACCTTGGCTATAATTGCTGCCTGCAGCTTTTCTTTTTAAAACTCAAATCAAAAAAATAAACTAAAAATCATTATGCCTCATTTAAGTGTTTATATATCATAAGAGTTACTCATTCTCTTATCATTCAGCTATACCAAGTTGATTTTTGCAGATAATCCTATTTGTCAAGTCTATGCGAATCTAATTTATATAATCACACCATAGGATTTTCCTTCTTCCTCTTCTTATACAAATGCCAAAGCACTCCTATCAGCATTCCTGCAATGCCTCCCATGTAGCTGAAGTTGTGCATAGTTTCAACAGCTTTAAAAGATACAGGATCTGATATACCTTCAGGAAATGAAGAAATGTGGTGCGTTGAATTTATTCCGGTTAACAATCCGGTTAGTCCGGAAAAAAAAGCAATGATCATTGTAACAAAATATGTTTGCAGCGTATGCTTGAACATATCTTTCTGATCTTTGTGCATAAAGCCTGTCAATGCCAGTATTATTCCTAATAGGACTCCTACTTTCCAGGAGTTCTGAAAGCCAATAATCGCAGCTCCGATACGCTCATTTCCAGGCTTTGTCCAATTGGCCATATCCGCACCAAAAACCTGAGGAAATCTGAACTTTAGAAAAAATTCAGGAGAGACAGTATAAGATATCTGATCATGCATAGCTCCATAAAGACCCGCTACAAGCGGGGCAATCATCAACAGAAACATCAGTATCAGAGGTTTCATATAGTAGTTATCCATACAGTCTCTCCTTTAATATTTATTAATTTATTTTATATATCTGAAATCATGCCCAGCAGGTAACTGAAGCAGGAATTCATACATAAGATTGATTACATTTTCAACATCCTGCTTCGAAACCATTTCAACAGTAGTATGCATGTACTTCAATGGCAATGATATCAATGCAGAACAAACACCACTGTTGGAATAAGCAAATGCATCCGTATCCGTGCCTGTTGCTCTATATGCCGAAGCACGCTGAAAAGGGATCCCTTTCTCTTCTGCAGTTTTGATAATCATTGAAAGAAGATTGTTTTGAACAGCAGGACCATAAGTAAGTACAGGGCCTTTTCCGCATGACAAATCTCCGTTTTGTATTTTATTGTATGCAGGTGATTGCGTATCATGACAAACATCTGTTACAATGGCAACATCAGGATTAATTCTGTGAGCAATCATCTCTGCACCACGTAGCCCGATTTCTTCCTGCACTGCATTTACAACATAAAGAGAATAAGGAAGCTGATTCCCGTTCTCCTTGATTCTTCTTGCAACTTCCGCAATCATAAAACCACCTATTCTATTATCCAGTGCTCTTCCTGCATAGAATTTATTATTCAACTCAGTGAAATCATCCTCAAAAGTTGCCACACAACCGACATGCACTCCTAATGCTTCTACTTCTTCCTTAGACTCACAGCCAAGATCAAGAAAAAGATTTTTCATTGTCGGCGGTTTGTCGTTTTCATTATCTCTCACGTGAATGGCAGGCCATCCGAACACGCCCTTCACCACACCTTTAGAAGTGTGGATATTAACTCTCTTTGATGGAGCAATTGCATGATCAGACCCTCCGTTTTTTCTGAGATAGATATATCCGTCTTTTGTAATATAGTTTACAAACCAGGAGATCTCATCCGCGTGCGCCTCTATCACCACTTTATAAGGAGCTCCAGGATTAATAACCCCAACAACTGTCCCATAAGTATCTGTAAAATATTCATGAATGAATGGCTTGATATAATCCAGCCAAAGCTGCTGCCCCGTCCATTCGAAACCTGTGGGAGAAGCATTGTTAAGATACTTCTCTAAAAATGTCCTGCTCTCTTGATTCATAGTTTTATGTCTATAGTTACTCTTATGTCTTTTAAAGTTTTAACTAATAATATCGTTATAAAAAAAAATATCATTGTTGATCAATTCATTAGAGTTTATATTAAAGTAACTGATTATATTAACTAACAGGACTCTTCAACTGCTAATGATTATTTGAGTTTAAAATTTACAAAGGGATATTTCCGTGTTTTTTCTTTGGTCTTGCTACCGCCTTATTTTTGAGCATTTCGAAACCTGAAATCAATTTTTTTCTGGTTTCCTCAGGCATGATTACTTCATCGATATAGCCCCTACTTGCTGCCAGATAAGGGTTTGCAAACTTATCCGTATATTCATCAATTTTCTCCTGCAGCTTTGCTTCTGGATTTTCAGCCGATGCTATTTCTCTCTTAAAAATAATTTCAGCTGCTCCTTTTGCCCCCATTACTGCTATCTCAGCAGTAGGCCAGGCATAATTCAAATCAGCGCCAATGTGTTTTGAATTCATCACATCATAAGCTCCTCCATATGCTTTCCTTGTAATGACTGTTATTCTTGGAACTGTTGCCTCTGAAAATGCATAAAGAAGTTTGGCTCCATTAGTAATGATAGCATTCCACTCCTGGTGCGTTCCAGGCAAAAAGCCAGACACATCTTCCAGCACAAGTAGAGGAATATTAAAGCAATCGCAGAAACGTACAAACCTTGCAGCTTTTGTACTTGAATTGATATCCAGCACACCAGCAAGCACTGAAGGCTGATTCCCAACGATACCGATACTTCTGCCTGCCAGTCTTGCAAAACCCACAACAATGTTTTCTGCAAAATTCTTATGTACTTCAAAAAAAGATTCCTCATCTACTATATGACTGATCACATCTCTCATATCATAAGGCTGATTGGGATTATCAGGAATGATTGAATTTAATGAAGGACGGAATTCGTTACTCGAATTGTAAGCATATGAAGGTGCTTCTTCATCACAATTCTGCGGAATGTAGCTCAGTAATGTTTTGAGATAATCTATACATTCGATCTCATTGGCACAGGCGAAATGAGTCACTCCACTCTTCACACTATGAGCAGAGGCTCCACCAAGCTCTTCGGCAGTTACATTTTCGTGTGTTACAGTTTTCACTACATTCGGCCCTGTGACAAACATGTATGAAGTATTCTCCACCATCATGATAAAGTCCGTAATTGCGGGAGAGTATACAGCGCCTCCTGCACACGGTCCCATAATAGCAGAAATCTGTGGTACCATTCCTGATGCAAGAGTGTTTTTATAAAAGATATCTGCATATCCTGCTAATGAAACAACTCCCTCCTGAATTCTCGCACCACCTGAATCATTAAGGCCGATTAACGGAGCACCGTTTTTCATAGCGAGGTCCATTACCTTACAAATTTTTTCTGCGTGTGTCTCAGATAAAGAACCGCCAAATACAGTAAAGTCCTGACTGAATACATACACCAGTCTTCCATTCACTTTTCCAAATCCAGTAACAACGCCATCACCCAGGTATTGCTCATTTTCCAGACCAAACTCTCTGCTTCTGTGCGTAACAAACTTTCCGGTTTCCTCGAAACTTCCTTCATCCAGCAGCAATCCAATTCTTTCTCTGGCAGTAAGTTTTCCCTTGGCATGCTGAGCATCATTACGCTCTTTGCCCCCACCTTTTATTGCATCCTGATTTTTCTTCTCAAGAAGTTCAAATTTTTCTTTGGTTGTTTTCATTTAGTTCTAAAGATAAACTTAGAATTCAAAATAACTTCTGAATCCATGAAAATATCAAATTTCTTCTTTCTTTGGGAGAAAGCAATCAAATTTCAACAAACATCCTGATATTCAAAATAGTAAAATTATAGCTTAAACATTTTTAAAAATCCACGCTTACATATATTGGTAAATTTCATTTTCCATCCCCAAAAACACGGGTAATTCCTTATCTTGTCAAGATATTTTTATTTATGGCAACTAGAAAAATTGCGGTTATCGACCTGGGAACGAATACATTTCATCTGCTGATTATAGAGACGGAATCGGATGGATATAAAGTTCTTTTTAAGAAAAAAACTTCTGTAAAAATCGGACAGGGCGGAATAACCAAAGGAGTGATCAGTCCGGAAGCCTTTGAAAGAGCGTTTGCTACGCTTTCCGAATTCAGGAAAAAAATGGATGAATTTGGGGTAAATGAAATATTTGCCACTGGTACAAGTGCAGTAAGAAGTGCCAAAAATGGCGAAGATTTCATCCGGGAAATAAAAAACAGATTTAACATTTCTGTCCATGTCATCTCCGGGGAACGTGAAGCTGAACTAATTTATCATGGAGTTAAAAATGCGCTGAACCTTGGAACTGATACAAGCCTGATTATGGATATCGGAGGCGGCAGCGTGGAATTTATCATTTGCAATTCTGATAAGATTTTCTGGAAAGAGAGCTTTGAAATCGGAGCTCAAAGAATGCTAGACCTCTTCATTCCTTCCGATCCTATTCAAAAAGATCAGGTAAGTCAGGTTATAAATTATCTTGAAGAAAAATTACCTGCCCTAACAGCTGCTGTACAGAATTTTCAACCAGACCTGCTGGTAGGATCTTCCGGAACATTTGATACTCTTGCAGACATAGATTCTCTCAGAAAGGGGATTTCACTGAATGATAAGCAAAAGGAATATGATTTGCCTCTCGATAGCTTCAGACAAACATTCCACGAGGTTCTGAAAAAAAACAGAGCTGAACGAATGGTTATACCCGGCATGATAGATATGCGGGTAGATATGATTGTTGTAGCCTGTATACTCATTAACTATATAGTTGAGAAATATCAACTAGAAAAAATCCGTGTATCTGCGTATGCACTGAAAGAAGGTGTCCTTGCGAAAGCAATTAACCATGAATCAATAAGCTGAACGCATAAAGCTTAAAGTCGAAGGTGGTTATACCTTTCGTTTTTAAGCTTTATGCCGTGCCTCAAAATCATCTCACCAAAGTTATCTGGTCCGCATAGCTAACATTTTCAATATTCACCTTAACCATATATACTCCATTTGTTACTGACAAAGGAAGGAAGTTATTCCCATTTGCAAGGATCACATTCTGAAATGCACTTATCATCTTTCCTTTTAAATCGAACACTTCTACAAGAGCCGTTTTATCAGAATTTGCATTTGAGAATATGTTGAAGCCACCTGTTGTAGAACTGATATTCAAATCTGTTATTGCTTTAATCTGATCCACTCCCGTTACCACATTTGACCCCAATTGCAATTCAAAACGATCAGAAGCATCCGTTTTAAGCGCTGAAAAATTATAATCCTGACCTTCGATAGGGAATTGTACTCCAAGCTTTTTATCTACCAGAACATAATTTAAAGAAGGATCACTATTAATCATACTGATAGTGTAAGTTCCATCTGCAGGGATTCCAACTGACACGGGTATTGCTGGATAAATATATGGGGTTTCCAAACCATTAATAGAATATTTAACACCATCCACCACACTATAAATATTGGGAGTAGTTCCGCTATTCATCATCTTATAAGCATCAAATGATTTATCAAAAGTAGGAGTTGCCATATCATTCCATCTTATTATTGTTTCATCTGACAAATTATCACTCTTTATTTTAAGTCTTATAGATTGCTCAGCACCAACTCTCCAAAAAGAAGCTTTCTTTTCCACCCTTGCATTATTATTGATACCAAGAGAAGCTGTACCACCTGTACCTGTAGTAGAGACGAAAAATGAGTTCATCGCAGGTATGTATTGAGTTGCACTATTGGTTCCAAAGCCTGAGACATAGGAAGCATAACCAGATACAACCGGATTCCAGTAATATACAGCATCATTAATATTATTTTTCGTCCAACCCGATTGGTTATCCCAATCCAAAGCTGTAGGATAAGGATTTCCTATAAATAAGTATTTCTTCCCTGTATTGGGATACAGAGGTGTTGAATAAGTGGCATTATGAGAATATGATCCTGTAAAATCTACCACGGTTTGCGCAGGGAAAAACATGCTATAAGCTGAGTTCGGAGATAAAATCGTATTCATATCCACAATTCCATCCCAGTTTTGGGTATCAAAGTTACTTTTGAACAACCTGGTTTTTCCATTACTTAAAACTACTGCATCATCAGCCAAATCGCTAGCTGCAACATTATCCAGAGGGCATGAGAAATAATGGGTTTTAATTGACTTAACAGCTCTGTAAACTGTCAGATTACCACTCACACTTCCATTATCTTCTGGATTGTAGCCGATATTACCTCCATTATCTATATCTATCTGAACATTACCATTCGAATTAAGAGTACCTTTTACAAGCAACAATCGTCCGGTAATTGTCAACGAACTCTGGATTTGTACTCCTGATGTATTATCTATAGTAAGGCCACTAACTGTAGACAATCCCTTGAACTTCTGCTCAACTGAACCTTTCATGGCAATAACAGAACCGAAAACAGATTTAATATTCCCATTATTAAAAAGGTCACCATTTACATTGAGGGTATTGACTCCTATCGAAATAGTATCGTTGTTGATTAATGATTTACAGTAAGAAGCCTTTGTCAATACTGGACTATGAAAATTGTTGGCAGGTATGGTGACATCATTTTCTTTTGTTGGCACAAATCCCTGATTCCAATTGGCTGCTGCAGACCAGTCATTATTCAAAGAACCTGTCCAGGTTAAATGGCATCCCTGATCTATAGAAATAGAGAGGCTATTAGATGTAGTCGCACATGAATTGGATGCAATTACAGATATAGCCCCCGTTAATTCTTTAACATTTTCATAAGAAACCAGAATACTTTCTGTACCGGTCCCTGACGTTATTTCTGCACCTGCAGGAACTGACCATAGATAAGATGAAGCATTAGATACTACACCTATACTGTAAGATACGTTAACCTGACCTTTGCAAACTACAGAAGCACCTGATATTGCTCCAATAGCGCCGGGCCCCGGACTTATTCCAATTGCAAGACTTGAAGAGCCTCCATTACCACAAACATTTACAGGAGTTACGCTTATATTGCCAGGAGTATTACCAAAAGTAACTGATATTGAATTAGAGCCTTGACCTGAATTTACAGCAGCACCAGAAGGAACTGTCCATGCGTAACTTGTAGCTCCCGACACTGGAGTTAAGCTATAAGATACGCCTACTACATTTGCACAAACAGTTGCAGGACCGCTAATAATTGCTGCTGCAGAAGGAGCTGCGTTCGTAACACCAATAGTTTTTGATGATGTTGCTCCATTAAAACATGCGTTCACGGGGGTTACAGATATGTTTCCACCTAAAGTACCCGCATTGACTGTTATGTTTGACGTTCCTGCCCCGGATGAAACAGTTGCTCCCGAAGGCACCGACCATATATAACTTGTTGCACCAGAAACAGGAGAAATGCTATATAACAGACCAGTTGAATTTTTACAAACTTCATCTGCCCCGGAAATAGTTCCAGCTGACAAAGGCTGAGTTATTACATTGACTGGTATACTGTTCCCTGTTCCGTTTCCGCATGCGTTAGTTGGAGTTACTGTTATATTGCCACTCGTTGATCCCATAGTTACTGTTATATTTCTTGTATTCGCGCCTGCTGTAATGGCAGCACCTGAAGGTAAAGTCCAGGTATAACCTGTTGAATTCGCTGATGCAGGAATACTGTAAGTCAGGCCACTTGCTCCGGCGCATACAGAAACAGATCCAGTGATTGCTCCGGCAGTAGCAGGAAAGGGATTGACCGACACCGGAAATGCAGCACTTACGGTTCCGCTACCACACGCGTTTGTCGGGGTGACCGTAACATTACCAGATACTGATCCAAGATTGATAGTGATTGAATTGGTGTTTAATCCTGAAGTAATCGTAGAACCAGAAGGAACAACCCAGTTATAACCTGTTGCATTTGATACAGCAGCGATGGAATACACAAGTCCGGTTGTACCTGCACAAGCAGAAGCTGGGCCGGAGATCGCACCTGCCGCAGAAGGCGTAGATGTTGAAACTGTTACAGTAACAGACGACGATGCCCCGTTTCCACAAGTATTAACAGGAGTCACCTTAATAATTCCACTTATACTAGTACCTGTATAAGTCACAATAATAGATCTTGTTCCTGCACCAGAGGTAACAGTCACACCTGAAGGAATGCTCCATGAATAACTTGTTGCACCTGTTACTGCGGGGATGCTGTACGCGACGTTTGTTTGTCCTCTGCAAACCCCTGATAGTCCGGAGATGGCTCCAGCTGCTGAAGGTACATTATTTACAGTTACTGCAAGACTTCTGGCTGTCCCATTTCCGCAAGAGTTTACAGGTGTCACAGTAACATTACCTGATGTTGACCCAAAAGTTAGTGTGATGGAATTTGTATTTGAGGTGGGTGAGGTAATTGAAGCACCTGCAGGAACTGTCCAGTTATAACTCGAAGCTCCAGAAACTGCCGCTATAGTATATATAACGCCTGCCTGACCATTACACACAGTGGAAGTAGAAGTAGTAAATGTTCCTGCTGCTGAAGGCAGAGATGTTATTGCAACTGCCTTTGATACAAGAGTCCCATTTCCGCATATATTCACAGGTGTCACAGATATATTACCTGAGTTTGTTCCAAAGTTTACAATAACTGATGACGTACCTGCACCTGATACAATACTTGCCCCCCAAGGCAAGGACCAGTTATAGCTTGTCGCATAGGAAACATCAGCAATACTATAAGCAACCCCTGTCTGGCTCGGGCAGAATGTAGCAGGCCCTGAGATGGTTCCTGTTCCGGCAGGGACAGGGTTCACATTCAATACAATAATATTAGACACATCACTGCCACCGCAACCATCTGTTGCTTGTCTTCTGAAATATTTTGTCTGAGTTAAAGAAGGTGAAGTATAAGTCGCATTTACAGCTCCGGAGATGTCAGACCATGGGCCAGCAGCAGCATTAGCACTCTGCCACTGGTAGGAAATGTAGCAACCTGAGGTTGCAGGAGTGACTACAGTAAATGTTGCTGGTACAGTTCCCTGACAAACAGTCTGATCCGCCGCAATAACTCCCGGAGTCAAAGACGCCGTACTGGTTAATGCAGTAAATGTTACAATGGCTTGTCCAAGTCCCAAGTAATTTTTGTATCTGAGTTCAACCGTTGAAGATGCACTCAGATTTCCTGTCCATGCGTTAGTATTTGTCCCGCTTCCAGTTCTGGAAGAAACAAGATTACCATTAACATATAAGAAGCCCGGATCATCGGAAGTAAAATCTATCTGATATGTTCCTGTTGTAAATCCTTGCCTTTTAAATATTACTCCGTTTGAAGTAGCTCCAACCTGGCATCCTTGATAACCTAAAGCATAAGAAGGAGGATTAGACGAGCTATAAGCAGTGTTTGAATTGAACCCTGGATTCGCTGCGGAAATACCTGCGATCTGGAATGTACCTGAGTTATTAATCCAACTTGTATTAGAGCTTGCAAATGCGCCGTTTCCAGTAGGATTTCCACTTCCGAAATCATAGACATATGCATTCCAGATATTGTTTCCAAACACAGGGGTAGCACTAGATAAAGTTCCTACAGTTATTGAAATAATATTAGAATATGCAGATCCACTGCCACATGCATTAATTGCTTTTCTTCTGTAAGATGTATTTGAAGTTATATTAGTCGGAGCATATGCAGGTGCAGTTGCCCCGGAAATTTCATTCCAACCTGATCCTGTATTAGCTTCCCATTGATAATTAATATAACAATCACCACTTGCATTTGCCACAGAGGTAAATGGAGGCAAAGAATTTCCGGAACAAACAGTTGAAGAGTTGTTATTGGCAATTGTTCCTGGATCCATTAAGAGAGAAGGAGAAACAAGAGTTAAAGTTAATGTTCCATAACCAGAACCTCCAGCATTTTTGTACCTGAAATCTATTTTTGAATTTTCATCCAGAGTTCCTGTCCATACATTTGACACTGGTGTACAGCAGGAGGTTCTGCTATAAACAAGTGCGCCATTGATATACAAATATCCTGCATCATCTGAATTTAAATCAATCTGATATATCCCGGAAGGAAAACCTTGTCTTTTAAACTGAACACCATTTAATGTATTACCAGTCTGACAGCCTTCATAACCTGGGGCATAAGCAGGAGACGTAGTACTGCTGTAAAGAGAAGTCGATGTCAAAGAAAGATTATTAACCGAGAAATACCCCTTATAATCAGTCCAGTTGTTATCCTGAGTGGTGTATCCGGTTGTGGCAAAATCAAATACATAACCATTCCATTTATTGTCACCAAAAGTAGTATTGTTCAGTAATGAAGGAGTACCGACAGTTAGGGTCAGAACATTAGATGAAGCCACTGTTCCGCAAAGATCCGTTATATTTCTTCTATAAGAAGTTGTAACAGTAACATTAGCCGGAGCATAAACTAATCCTGTAGCACCCAATATGTCACTCCATCCAGATCCGGTATTGATTTGCCATTGATAACCTGCAAAAGTACATCCTCCAGATGCAGAAGATGATGAAGTAAATGCAGGAGGCGTATCACCCGAACATATTACAGAAGAGGCACTGCTTGTAATAGTTCCCCCAACTAAAGTGGCAGGAGCCACTATGGTAAACTTCAGACTACCCAATGCATTCCCTTGATTATTTTTATATCGATATTCAACAGTTGAATTCTCATCCAAAGACCCTGTCCATACATTGGTTATTACATTGCAGCAACCTACTCTACTATACACAAGACTTCCATTGACAAATAAAAAACCAGCATCATCAGAATTAAAATCGAGCTGATAAATTCCTGCAGGAAACCCTTTTCTTTTAAACTGTACACCACTCAAAGCACTACTTGTCTGGCAACCTGCATATGAAGGGCCTGATGAAGGAACATAAGCTACAGTATAAAAATTAGTTGTATTAAAGCTCGGATCCAAAGCAGAAACGCCGGGATATACAAAATAACCTTTATAGTCTGTCCAGTTGTCATCAGCAGATGTATAACCTGTTAAGCTAAAATCATAAACATATCCATTCCATGTATTTAATGGAAACACCGATGGATTACCTTGTTGCTGGGGAGAAATAGTAACAATGACGGTATTCGAATATTCTCTTCTGTTACAATTATAGTCTATGGCAACTCTTCTGTAGCAAGACGTTTGAGTTATACCAGCCTGAACATCATATGTAGCGCCAGTAGCTCCGGATATATCAGACCAGTTTCCGCTACAGTTTATATCCTCCTGCCACTGATAAGTCACAGAGCCGCATGCTCCAGAACCAGCTGTTATACTTGTAAATAACAGTGGATCACTTCCAGGACAAAGAGTTTGATTTCCTGAAATAGACCCTGCTGAAAATGCCGGAGGCGTCGCTGGTACAAAACTAATTGCTCCGTTGGAACCACCGCCATTTTCAGTCCAACGGAATTCGAGCTGTGAGCTTGCATCCAGATTTCCGGTCCATACATTATTTACAAATGATGAACTATAAACTACTTTAGAATA
The DNA here is from genome assembly GCF_000426725.1 of Sporocytophaga myxococcoides DSM 11118. Taxonomy (NCBI): domain Bacteria; kingdom Pseudomonadati; phylum Bacteroidota; class Cytophagia; order Cytophagales; family Cytophagaceae; genus Sporocytophaga; species Sporocytophaga myxococcoides. The sequence continues at coordinate 467,963 of NZ_AUFX01000006.1, forward strand.
AATTAATTGACCGTTCAGATATAAATAACATGCGTCATCATTTAAAATATTCAATGAATATGTACCCGGAGTGAAGCCCTGCCTTTTATATATTACCGAATGATTATCATTAGGAACAGAACAGCCTTGATAGCCAGAAGCAGAAGAAGGTGAAAGAGCAGTGTTCCAGGAATTTCTTGAATCAAAATCCATTCCCGAGGCAGTATAAAATCCTGAATAGTTTGTCCAGTTGGTACTGGCATAGCAATATGCATTCCAGGAACCTACAGGAAACAATGCAGGGTTTCCTGCAGCCAGTATTGCGAATGACTGAACACTGCATCCTGTGGCAGATCCACTTCCATTATAGGGAACGACTTTCCAATAGTATGAGCTGCCACAGTTAAGTGAGCCATTATAAGTATAGCTTGTATTGGTAACAGTTGCTCCATTGATCAGTTCATTTGCAGCAGTGGTCGTTCCTATGTAAATTCTATACCCACTTACTGTTCCGCTAGGAGCATTCCATGTAAGAGGAGTAAATGGATTTGCAAGTGTCCCTCCATTAGAGGGAAGCATTGCGGTTGTGCAATTGGGCACCTGTGCGAAAATTTGATGAGAGAGCAATACCAAAAAGAAGAGTGCTGAGACTCCTATTCTTGTTGAGGGGCAGTGGATCTTCATTTAATGAGTTGACTATGGATTCGTTTTACGCACCCACACAACTGCTCGTTTTTGCAGAGTTTTTCTACTAATCTTTCATATGTAATATATAATTGACAAATGCACTTTTGAAACATTACACCTATCGACAATAAAAGGTTAACCTCATATTAATCATTAATAGATACAGACTAAACTCATTTTAACTATGTAATTAATCATAACTATTAAATTTATTCTAATCCCCACTTAATGTTTTTATAAAAATTTAACCTATTTCTATTTCGAAAATTAGGACAAAATCTTAAGCCTGTAAAACCTTCATTCATCCAGAAAAACCCTTAGACCATCTACGAAAAATACCTTAGAAGCTATTCCAGCACCTCAAGAAGTACTTCCATCAATAATGTCTACCCAGGAATCATTTTATGCCTAATCGGAGGAATTAAACGACTACAGAGAATAGCAAAGATCGATTAGAAAAAAATATATATTCCTTTTAAGATTTTTCTTATCTAATTTTAGATTCACAATAAGTTTTAATTTTTTTAACGTATAAAAACCTGACAATTAAACATTTTTAAGACCAATGAAAAAAATAATTTTACTTTACTTCCTTTTTATTTCAGTCATTTCAACAGCTCAGAAAATAGACCTAGACAAAGAATACATCAACATTAAATACATGGATTTACCGAAGTTCGGCGTGCTTAACGCGCTAAAAACTTATTCAGTAAATCTTTACTCTGATCCGGAATATCTTGGGAAACTTCAATTAAAAGATGCAGACATTGAAAATGCTGTATACCTCCAGGGATTTGAGTATGTAAAAGACCCACGCTCGGCAGACATAATACTTGATGTAATCATCGACAAGTATGAGACAATTTCGGAATCCATCGAAAATACAACTTATGAATCAAAGGATGCACAAGGTAAATTAATTCAGCTGCAAGGGTATTATGTCTTATCAAATATGATAGCTCCCACATTCATAAAGTTAACAGATAATACCAATGGCAAGCAGTTAGAAAATATTGGAATAGCAACAATAAACCAACCCTTAGTCCTTAAATCTCAAACTTTTACTACCAAGGAGGATGCCATCAACTATATCCAGAAAACGCTTCCGTCAAAACGGTATGATTATTTCATATCCACGTATAAAGCTCTTTTTAATAGTACATTCGCCAATATCCGCACCAACTATTGCTTTCAGCCAATAAATGTGAATGATATCCTTTGGAGAGTAGACCTTAAAAAATCTCCTGAATATGCACCATTCAATGAAGAGCTAAATAAAACAACGGCAGCATTAAAAGCTATCACACATACACAATCGCTTGAAGCTACCAGAACAGCACTTGCTCCTTCTTTAAAATACTGGCAGAATAATGCTTCCAAAATAGATGCTACTGACAAGAAAATGAGAAAGATCAAATATGCCTACCTTATTAACCTTGCGATCTCTCAATTCTGGCTTGAGCAGCTTGATGACTGCGAGAAAACATGTAATGAGATCATTGCAAATGACTATGATGCTGGTGATGGGAAAAGAATCCTTTCTAATGTAACTTATTTGAAAAAATGTTTCGCAGCAAACAATACAGTTACGAGACACCTTGAAAGACCCGGAATGAATTCAACATTAAAGTTTCACCCAGCAGGGAACATTCTGGCAATCACCCGTCCGAAACCAATGATACCAAGAGAGAAGCCTCCGATGGGTTATGTCGCGTTACCTGGTTACCTGATCGACTTTGACAACAACAGAATTGATGGAGAGCTTTGGATATATAATTTGGAAAGTGAAGAGAGCTTTATTTCTGAACACCATAAAGCCTTATTTGTAATGGACACCCCAGACGGGCAAAGGAAAATGAACATCACTGCTGACAATACAAGTAAACTAGTTCTTAACAAAACAACTTTTGAATCTATAAAATATAGAAATCCATCATTAGGTTCTGAGCGTTATCAGCTATTCAGAGTAATGCATGAAAATGATAAAGTGAAAGTCTATAAACATTATGCCACTCCAATTCTTGATAACAACAATTATATGCCTTTTAAAATGAAAGAAGGGGCCAGTATTTGCCTCATGAAAAAGAGCGATCAGAAATTAGAGGTAATGGGACACTTACTCCCAAATAAAGTTGCAGACAATACTATTAAATTCTACAATGACTGTCCTGCACTGAAAGGAAAAATTGAAGCGGGTGAATTCAAAAACATGCAGTCGATGACTACACAGATCAATGCTGCTAAGTTTTATGGGGAAAATTGTAAGTAATATTCACTAACAATAATAAAAAAGAGGTCAGAAACTTTTCTGACCTCTTTTTTATGTTAATTCTTATCAAAACAGGCTATAGCCCACCTACTGTCTTATTCTTAGGATACTTCACTGAATACTTGAATAACACTTTCTTTGTTTCTCCTGCTCCCAAGCTCAGTTTCCATTGAAGTTTACCATTGTCTTTGTTATAAATTGCTCCACCAGTATCTATCGCCTCCACCTCGATCTGACTGTTCTGAGAAACAGGAATCTGATCTTCTACAAGTATATCTATGCTCTCCTTCTTTGTATTTCTCACTTCAATTTCAAAAGCATATTCTTCTTTTTTATTAGCTCCTATAAAGTTCTTCTTTGTGAAGTCTTTTATCTTATTTCTCTTTACAACTACCTTCTTATCTCTTCCCAATGAAAGAGCAAGAGTATCATTGGTGTTGTTAACATCAATGAAAGACTCACCGACAAAGGTTCCTTCAAAGAATATATTTGCATTGCCTGATAACAAATTCAGTTCATCCCAATCGGTCACATGACCTACCAGAAATGCATCCTGATCTATCTTTGGAACAGCAGTATATTGATAACTTGCTTTTACTTCATGACTTTGGATGTCTACAAGTTGAGGAGTATTTCCCGTAGGGATAGTATAAGGCAATGCTATATCAAATTCTACTGATGTGGCATTTTCAACAACAGTTGTGTAATTACTTACAGACATTGCAGGGGCGGGCGCTCCTGCAGCTTCCTCGCTTTCCCATGACATTGTTTTAGCTTCTTTTTTCTTATCATAGCTTTCTCCTTCACTTCGATATCTTGGAGATCTGACTACAGGTTTGGGCTCATAGAAATCAAGATACCAAGGATACAACTCCGGCTTTGCTCCGCCAAGAGTAGGATTGGAAGAAGACAGTTTAACCTTGACCTTATTCCAGTCTAAACCTGTGTTCTGATACACCTGAGCTTTATAGTTCAGCTGCACTGAGCCTTTAGTATCTTTTACCCCTATATCATACAAAGGATACCAACCTGCATCTGCTACGACATATTGTAACTCAAGCTGAGCAATGCCTCCGGATTTAGAAGAAACCGAAATTGTAACTTTGCTTGTATTCTTATTCCTTTCATTAAAAAGATCATTGAATTGTCTTTGAAACCTGTCCGCTTTCTCCTGAATCACTTTTAGTTTTTCATCAATATCAATAACCTCATTTTTAATTTCTTCAAGTCTCTCTCTGTAGAAATCTGCAACATCCTCCAATTGATCCGCAGTAATAGTATGCTGCTCTCCTTTCAGGCTTTGGTTTGCAAGAATCATTTGTTCTTCCTTTGCATACACATCATTCAAACTTCTCAGCTTTCTCGCTTCTTTCTGATAAAAACGAATCGAATCTTCCAGAGCGATCATTTCTTTGCTCTTCTTCTGAGGATCTACAAAATTCAGTTCATGCTTTACTGCCATGATCACAAAATCACCTTTCCCCGAAACCTGAATACTTTGTTTGTCAATGCCCGCAGGAAGCCCGTCAATTAAGAGCTCATTAGAACCAGGGTCCAGCTGAGTATTTATAGAGCTCGTCACCTGAGCTTTATTAAGGAACACTGTAACCTGTTTTATTTCCGCTTTCAGGTTTTTCTTATCCTCAGCAAAAGCCTGTAACTGTATAAGAATGCAGGCCACAATAAGAAGTCTTTTCATACTAATTTGCTATTAATAACTATAAATTATTCAATGAATATCGGAAACTGATTTTAATACTTATAAAAATTAGGTATTAAATTCGCAAAGTGTAGCATTTCATTATAAACCTCACCCTCAATCCCTCTCCTGAAAGAGAGGGACTTTAATGTATATGTTATTAGCTCTATTTTTTAAAATCATATGATTTTTTCGCTGAACTGTTCCCTTCTCCTTCAGGAGAAGGGTTAGGGATGAGGTCCATTTACTATTATATGAGAGCTAGAATACCTAATCATAATATTTAAAACTCTTACAAACCGGAAACTATTTTATTTTTGGGATATTTCAATGCATATTTAAATAAAACTTTCTTTGTTTCTCCAGCCCCGATATTCAGCTTCCACTGAAGCTTTCCGCTAGCCTTATCAAAAATAGCTCCTCCTCCATCTATCAGCTCCACTTCGATCTGATTGTTTTGTGATACCGGAATCTGATCTTCAACCAGGACACTTATGCTTTCCTTCTTGGTATTTCTAACTTCAATTTCAAAAGCATGTTCTTCTTTCTTGTTCAGACCGATAAAGTTTTTCCTGGTAAATTCTTTTAGTTTATTTCTCTTAACCACCACTTTGCTATCTCTTCCTAAAGAAAGCGACAATGTATCACTTGTGTTTTGTGCATCAATATATGATTCCCCGACAAAAGTACCTTCAAAGAATATATTGGCATTTCCTGAGAGTAGATTCAGATTTTCCCAATTAGTCACATAAGCAATAAGAAATGCATCCTTGTCAAGCTTTGGCACAGAGATATATTCATAATCTGCTTTTACTTCATGACTTTGAATGTCGACCAGTTGCGGATTATTTCCTGATAGGACTGTATAAGGCAAAGCAATGTCGAATTCTACAGATACTGTATTCTCTACAACAGAGGTAAAATCACTGATGGGTTGGGACAATGTATAGAAACTTTTTTGGGCAATGATTACCACTTCCTCTAAGCTCCGGTAAGCACTATCTGGAGATACCATTTCTTCTGATACTTCTTCATCTTTAGCAACTTCTGGTTCTAGAAACTCGGTCGTACTTACAGTAGGAGCTTCATAAAAGTTAAGATACCATGAATTCAACTCAGGTTTGTTTACCCCTAAAGTAGGGTTTGAAGTAGAGAGCTTTAGCCTTACATTATTCCAATCCAGGCCGGTATTCTGATACACATGAGCTTTATAATTAACCTGAACAGGGCCTTTGGTATCTTTGACTCTTATATCATACAAAGGAGTCCAGCCGGCATCGTCTACTACATAAAGAAGCTCGAGTTGAACATTTCCAGCGGACTTAGCGGAAACGGAAATTGAAATTTTACTGGTATGCTTATTTCTTTCATTAAAAAGATCATCCAACTGTTGCTGAAAGCGTGTGGCCTTCTCATTAAGTTCATTTAATTTATCATCATTGTCTATCAAAGTAAAACGAATATCCTCCAGTCTTTCTCTATAAAAATCAGCAACATCCTCCAGTTGATCCGCTGTCATCGTTTGCTTTTCACCTTTTATAGCCTGGTTGGTCAGAATCATTTTTTCTTCTTTTAAAAGCGCATCACTCAGGCTTTTCGTCTTTCGAGCCAGTACTCTGTAAAAACGAACCGAATCTTCCAATGCGATCATTTCAGCACTTTTCTTCTGAGGATCAATGAAATTTAAGTCATGCTTAACAGACATAATCACAAAGTCTCCTTTACAGGAAACCTGAATGCTTTGCTTGTCAATGCCAGCAGGGAGGCCATCTACAAGAAGCTCATTAGTTCCTTCTTCCAGATTGGTTTGAAGTATACTAGTCACCTGAGCCTTGTTCAAAAAAACAGTTACTTGTTTTATATCTGCTTTGAGATTCTTCTTATCATCTGCGAAAGCCTGAATCTGAGCAAGTAGTAAAATAAAAAGGCAAAGTCGTTTCATGATTGGTATTGAGGTATTTAATAATTCGAACAAGATACTTTCTTATAAAAGTTAAATGTAAAGCTATTCAAAAGTTTCTACTAAAAGCAATTGATGTGCGCTCAAAGGCCAAACTAACAACTCTATTGAGCATCCAGTTAGTGGAGCTTAAAAATTTTTTATAGATTTTTTTATATTAATTTGATAGTTTAGCAGACAAATTGAGCATTATGTACGCCTACCATCATTTACTTTCCTTTACTGAAAATATTCTTAAAAAAATGGGATGCCCAGAGTCTGACGCCAAACTGGGAGCTAAAGTTTTAGTATCTGCCGACCTTAGAGGTGTTGATTCTCATGGTGTAGCAAGACTTTCCGGATATGTAAGACTTTGGGAAGCCGGTAGAATTAATGCAAACCCAAAACTTAAGATCGTTCATGAAACACCATCGACAGCAGTAGTAGATGGTGACAGAGGACTAGGCTTGGTGATTGCTCCCCAGGCTATGCAGATTGCCATGGAGAAAGCAGAAAAAGCCGGAACAGGATGGGTATCAGTAAAAAACTCCAACCACTTTGGTATTGCAGGTTATCACGCCATGATGGGCTTGGAGAAAGACATGATAGGTATCGCAATGACAAATGCCAGTCCACTCGTAGCGCCTACGTTTTCGTTAGAAAGATTATTGGGAACCAATCCCATAGCCGTTTCTATACCTGCAGACAAGCAACCTGCTTTTGTTGCCGACTTTGCTACTACAACTGCAGCCAATGGGAAACTTGAGATCCTGCAGAGAAAAAATCTAGAAGCTCCATACGGTTGGATCCAAAATAAAGAAGGAGCACAAAGCACTAACCCTCATGAGTTAAAAGATGGTGGTGCGCTACTACCACTGGGAGGGGACAGAGAACATGGCAGTCACAAAGGTTATTGTCTTGGTGCGATAGTTGACATTTTCTCGGCAGTATTTTCAGGAGCGAATTATGGACCTTGGGTGCCTCCATTTGTTAGTTTCCTTGCACCACCTGCAGATCCTGTGGGAGAAGGTATAGGACATTTCTTTGGAGCAATGCGCATAGATGCCTGGAGACCAAAAGAAGAATTTAAATCACATATGGATAACTGGATCACACGATTCAGATCAGCAAAGGCAATAGAAGGAGAAAAAGTACTTATTCCAGGAGACCCTGAAAGAGAGATGGAAGCGAAGAGAATGGAAAAAGGAATTCCATTATTAGCTCCTGTTGAAAAGGATTTGAAAGAACTTGGAGCAAGGTTTGGGGTAGAGTTGTAATAAAGTATTAAGTTATAAGTATTAAGTTATAAGTATTAAGTTGTAAGTTCTTACGTGGCTACTTATAACTTAATACTTATAACTTACAACTCATTTCACTTGCATCACTTCCAGCTTGCCCTTCTTTCCTGCAAAGAAATTTCCTGTTGCGGAATCATAAATCACTACATCATTCTCAATCGGCAACACAATATTTTCATTATAGTCTAATACTCCCCAGAGACCGTCTTTCTTTACTTTTATCTTGTTATCACCCAGCTCTTCTATCTCATCATACTTAGGAGCAAGAGCCTCTTCACCGTTTTTATCTGCCAGACCTAGCTTATTGTCCTTATAAAGCAAATACCGATCGTATTTTGTTGACACGATCTTATCAAAATGAACACTATGCAACTGCTTCCCTTCCTTGTTTATTAGGTTCCATTTTCCACCTTCTTTAACAATAGCGGAACCATTTTTAAAATCAGTTACAGATTCATAATATGGTTGAGCTTTCAGGACTTCTTTATTATCCAATACGCCCCATTTATCTCTTATCACAACCGGGACCATCCCCTCTGAGCAATCCCTTGCCTGGCCATACTGAGGCGAAATCCACATATTTCCTTCTCCATCAATGAAACCAAATTTCTTATTTACCACTACACGAAATAAACCATCTTTAAAAGGGTAAATTTTTTCGTACTTATAGGTAAGTGGTACGGTAAAGCGGTTGCTCATATTGATTATCCCCCATTTCCTGCTCAGAGAAACAGGAATATATCCGTTGGGAGAAGGAGGCTGAATTGCATCATACTTTACAGGCACCAGTTCTTTTCCGGAAATATTTATAATACCGTATTTACCGGCTTTAGAAACAATCCAAAGGTCATTATTGATCTTCTCAAAAGTATCATAGGTGTTTTTGGGAACAATCCAACTAGCTTTCTGAGTAGCATCCACTTTGAGTATACCCTTTTTATAAAAAGAAAAATCTTCAGGTTCAACAATGGTTTCGCCATCCTTTTTCAAGACAATCTTCTGATTAGAAACAGTCGTCACTTCTAGCAATCCATCAGGAGAAACAAAGACATCTCTGTATTTACAAGGTATTACCAACTCTCCCGTTTTATCTGCATATCCCCAAAGCGTCTTTTTTCTGACTGCGCAAAGGTTTTCAGAAGCAAAACCTGCTTCATCAAAGTCATGCTTACCAAGCAATTTTCCTTCATGATCATACAGCTGAAACTTATAGCCATCCCGTATTTTTTTACCAGCAATGATAAACGCTGATTCAACAATAATTTTATCAAATAAAAATGGAAGTACTTCCTTTCCGCTAGTATTCACAGCTCCCCATTTATCCTTGAGTGCAGGAGCCACATTACCTTTGAAAGAGCCAATTTCTTCATATGCAGGATCCGTCAATACACTTCCATTCATAGCTACAAGTCCATAACTTCCAATAAGCGAGTAGATGAAAGTATTTCCAATTCCTGGTCTCAGCGAGTCAAATTCAAAACTTGCCACCACTTTATTCTTGGCATCTTTAATCTGCCAACTGTTTATTCTGTGCACCCGAAAGTTTTTACCATCAAGATACTGAATGTAGTTATAGCTGAAATTAACCGCCTGATTTCCGCTACCTTCAATGATCCCCCATTTACCTTTGTGCTGAACTATGATCCTTCCTTTATGAGAAAATCTGTAATTATTATATAGGCATTCTGTGATCTTCTTTCCGTCCTTCTTCAAAAACCCCCACAAGCCCTGATCATTCTTCACCGGAATGATATTCCTTGAGATATCTCCTATTTCTTTATATTGAAATGGTATTACTTCCTTCCCCTTCTTGTTAATCAATCCCGACTTACCGAATAAGCCAACATTTGCAAGCCCCTGCCTGAATGGTTTATATACTGTATCATACTTATAATCTATAACAAGCTTTCCTTCCTCATCCACAAAGCCAAAGCGAATGCCTTCAGAAACCTTCTTTTTCACAGCAGCCAACCCTTCACTATATATCAGCGAAGACTTATCCTGTGCAATTGAAAAGGAAAAAGAAAGACAACAAATCAGTATGGCAAAAATTCTTATTGGCATTTAGTAAGGAATATTCTGTTATTTTTTATCTGAAGTAAACTCCATAGATGTCTTCTCTTCCGGCTTTGGTTGCAGAAAGTATCTATTATTAATTTTATCGTAAGCTACATCTTCATATTCTAGAGGAATAGTAAAATTACCCGATTCATCAATAAATCCGGCTTTCCCATCCTTCTTTACTTCTATAATCCCATTTTCATAATCCTTTAGCTGGTCATATCTTGGAACTATCAATTCCTTTCCATTAACATCAGCCAATCCCACTTTACCATTCTTAAAGACATTATATCGGCCTTTGCCGCAAACAGCGATTTCATTGTAGACGTTCCCGTTTATATCTTTTCCTGTAGAATCAATAAATTTCCACTTATTAGCACCAGTGGAAACTCTGGCAACTCCCTTCCTCATAGGTCGTACCTGAGGATAATAAGGCTGAACAGCTATGTTCTCATTTTTATCTACAAAGCCCCATTTTCCAAGCAACACAACAGCAGCATAACCATCTGAGAAATTCTGATATTTAGGATACTTTGGAGCCACCCTGATGTTTCCATTTAAATCTATAAATCCATACAGCCCTTTCTTCTTAAATGCTGCATGTCCATCTTCGAAAGGTCGTATTTCAGTTACATCGTCTTTAAAGCTGAACACAAATACACCCGAGCCATCTATCAGTCCGATATTTTTTCCTTTTCTTAAAAAGAAAAGGTCAAGAGTATCTGATACCGTCGCAAGTGAGTCATATATCGGTTCTGCTATTTCTTTCCCTTTGCTGTTGATCAACCCGATCTGACCTTTATAGTTCGTTACTTTTATAAATCCATTGGGAAATTTTTCATACGAAGCAAATTTGTATGGATTGAGATTACAAATAGTCTTCCTTTTTAAAGTACCGCTGCTATCCTTTTCTTCATTAGCTTCAATAAGCCCAATATTAAATAAATCAAGTTCACCTTTGCAGATTACCCATTGCTGGTCTGAATCTATAACTCCCATTTCTGGTTTATCGATGAATTTCATACCAGCTTCAAATAAGTCCCCTCTTTTATATCCTATAGAATCATATTCAAATGGAATAATAGTATAGCCGTTTAAATCTACTACACCCCATTTGTCATTTTTATTTTTTACAGCAAAAGAAATACTATCGAGGACATGAATAGCTTTTTCATTTCTAAATATCACCTGCTTGCTATCTTTATTAAAAACTGATTCCCCATCCTTTGAATAGAGCTTCAACAAAGAGGCGTATTTTGTTTTCTCGATACTGTCAAATATTGCAGGCAGTATCACTTTTCCTGAGCTATCTATCAGTCCGAAAAGTTTTTCTCGCTTGACTATAAAATATCTTGGCTCCAGAATTTGGATGTCTGCATACACAGGAGGAGCAATAACCTCTTTACCTTTTAAAATACCGACATATTCATTTCTAAAAAATCTGTTGAATCCTAGTTGAAAAGCTTGTAAACTGTCGGCGCGAATTGTGAACAATACCTTTCCATCCTCCATTATTTCCCAGACAGGGTATTTCTTTCCTTCGATTCCGGATTCCTTGATATTAATATGTTTCTGTTGAAATGGTAAAAGCAACTTACCATTCAGGTCAAAAACACCTTGCTCAGCTTCAATATTGGTCCCTGACACAAGATTTCCTTCTATTTTAAAATCTGAAAGCTTTTCAACATTTAAACGAATTCCTCCGGCATTGTAAAAATCAAAATAGCCACCCAGATTACAGGCAAACACAGCTTTTGAAATTCTGGCTATCGAATCATACTTCAGAGGAGCAACAACCTTTCCGTTCTCATCAATCACTCCCTTAATAACTTTAGAGCCTTCGTAATTACCTACTATAGCACAACCATTCTGAAAGGACTCAACCAGCACATGATATGCAGGAGCAATAACAAACTTTCCTTTCTTATCAACAAAGCCAATTTGTTCCGCATCACTCGGGGATATGACTTTTATCGGTGTAAAATCATTATAAAGTTGAAGGATGGTTTCTTTTGGAAGTAAAAACTGGCCTTTCTTATTTAGGTCAAGTTTTTCTCTCTGAACGGTAATTAATGAATCACCACTTCCTGCCAGGACCATTGCCTGAGAGATTAGAGAGCACAATAGGAATAAAAATGGCTTTATTAAATTCATCTAAAGGGTAAAACTATAAAAAAAGCAGGGAAGTTTGCCCTGCTTTAGTTTTTAAACGAATATTTTAAACCCTTAGTTCTTTTCTTTTACTCTAAGCTCTTCAGGCTGCTGTTCCAGGTTAAAGAGATCGTTCAGAACATCCATCAGAGTTTCTGCTTCTCCTCTTTTACATGCAGCTTTTAACTGAAGTACCGGTAATTTGATTATTTTTTGCATCAGGCTTTTGGTAATCATCTCTACCTTTTTGCTTTCTTCGTCATTCAGTTGCTTCAAATACCTAGACATCTCTTCCTGACGGATCTGCTCCAATGCATTTTTCAATTTGTTGATGGTCGGAGAAACCACCATTTCCTTAGCCCAATCATTAAAGTCAAAGATACTTTCCGTGATAATCTCTCTTACCATCGGAATAGCATTGACTCTTTTATCCAGAGCTTCGTTAGCTCTGTTTTTGATATGATCTATGTTGTATACCAATACCCCTGGAATCTCTTCCACCTTACTCTCCACACTTCTTGGTACTGATATGTCAATAAAATATTTGTAAGATAAAATCTCCAGCTTGGCAACTTCTTCTTTTGTAAACAAAGGCTCATCTCTGAAAACAGAAGAAATAATTACATCCGCATCTTTTGCTGCCTCCCAAAGATTTTCGAATGGAATAACTTTAACTCCGCACTCTTTAGCAAGTTCTTCTGCTTTAGAATAGGTACGGTTGGTAATTGTGATATTTTTAAGTCCGGTCCCTGAAAAATTTCTGCAAACATCCGCTCCCATTTCTCCTAACCCGACGATCAGAACTTTGGGTTCTGCCAGCTCAGCAGCAAGTTCTTCCGCAAGCTCCACTGTAGCATAACTTACAGAAGCTGCGCCATCTCTAAAAGGAGTAACCTGAACCACTTTTTTATTGGTAAAGAAAATGGTATGCATCAGTCTGTGCAAAAACGGACCAACTACTCCCATATCTGCAGCCCATTGGTAGGCATGTTTTACCTGATTGGTAATCTGCATATCTCCCACAACCTGAGATTCCAGACCGATACTCACATTAAAAAGGTGACGAACAGCTTCAGAATGATCTTCAATAATCTGAAAATATTCGTAAAATTTTTCTCCGTCAGTAATTCCTTTCTGAAGAAAAGCCAGTTTTATAATCTCCTTGCTAAAGTCTGAATTGGAAGAATAATAAATTTCAGTCCTGTTACAGGTAGAAAGAATTAATATTTCAGAAGCGTCAGTGAACTCTTTAAGGCTCAGCATCAGTTTCTTACACAAATCCTCATTTAAAGAGAGCAACTCTCTGACTTCCAGGGGAGCCGTTTTATAGGATAAACTAACCGCTTTAAAATTACTAATCATTCCTTTTGTACTGTGGGATTACAAAAATAACCTTTAAATTTCTAAATACGAAAGCTAATGTAAGAAAAAGGATATTTTAATTGTAGTAATATAAGTCAGAACAAAAATGTTCCTCTTTTTTTGGGAAAAAAGTATTTTTGAAAAATGGAATTTAATCAGTTAAGAACACTTGACATTTATCAGAACAGATCGAAATTCAAACTGATCATATTAATTATTGCTGTGGTTATTGGCGCAGCATCAATTTATTACACTCAAAGTCTTGTTAACAAATTGGCAGACAGAGAGAAAAAGCTGATTGACTTGTACGCGAAAGGACTTAAAACAGCTATCAACCCTGAAAATAGCGGAGGCTTAACCTTTCTTTTTCAGGAAATTATAGAAGCTAACAATTCGGTGCCTGTTATTCTGACAGACGAGCATAAACTGCCTATTAGCGAAAAAAACCTATTTATTCCCAAAGGTCTTACCGAAGCAGAAAGGATAGCTTTCATGAAGAAAGAAATTTCTGAAATGGAGAAAGAACATGAGCCAATTGTAGTAGAATTCGGCCCGGGGCTTAAAAATTACATATTCTACAAAAATTCATATTTATTAACTCAGCTTGTTTATTATCCATTTATTCAGCTTACAGTAATTGCAATATTTGCAATCATCGCATATCTGGCCTTCAGCTATTCCAGAAATGCAGAACAAAACAGGGTTTGGGTAGGACTAGCAAAGGAAACCGCACACCAACTGGGTACTCCTTTGTCCAGCTTAATGGCGTGGCTGGAATTATTGAAAAGTAACCCCAAATATGAGGGGGAAGAAGCTCTTATTGAGCTAGATAAAGATATAGTTCGCCTTGAAATGATTACTGCAAGGTTTTCTAATATAGGGTCAGTTCCTACATTGACCGATGAAAATGTATATCAGGCAGTTAAATTAAATATAGATTACTTAAAATCCAGAATTTCCAGTAAAGTCATATTCTCCATCATTTCAGATGTTGAAGTTTCTGCGACTGCAAAAATCAATAAACCACTCTTTGAATGGGTTATAGAAAATATCTGCAAAAATGCTACTGACGCTATGAATGGAATTGGAAGGATTGACATCAGAATTTTAAGAATGAATGATGGAAAAATAGCTATTGATATTTCAGATACCGGGAAAGGTATCCCAAGATCAAAAGTTCAGGAAATTTTTAAACCCGGATACACTACCAAAAAAAGGGGATGGGGTTTAGGCCTTACTCTGGTGAAACGAATAGTAGAAAATTACCATAACGGGAAAATATTTGTACTTTTTTCAGAACTAGGGAAAGGTACCACATTCAGAATTATTCTTAATTCCTGACTACCACCTATTTCACTCTTCCCAAACATTTCGATCTATAATTACTTCTATTCAGTAAAAAAAGGACACTATTTAATTATAGTTGACTAAAAATTCGAAAGAACTACTGATGTTATGGATAAATAAAATATTGCTCATTTTGGAATGATTAAATAAACCAGTAGTTTTGCACTCGCAAATTTAACCATACTTTACTTTAACAGCTTAAATTATAATGGCAAATATCGGTAAAATAACACAGGTAATTGGACCTGTGGTAGATGTGAGCTTTGAGGGGCCTAATACAAAACTTCCAAGAATATTGGATGCCCTTGAAGTTAAGAAACTGAATGGCCAGGTAGTTGTACTTGAATGTCAGCAGCACCTGGGAGAAGACAGGGTAAGAACCATCTCTATGGAGAGTACAGACGGTTTACAGAGAGGAATGGAAGTTATAGACAAAGGTGCTCCTATCCAAATGCCTGTTGGTGAAGATATAAAAGGAAGACTTTTCAACGTAGTTGGAGAAGCAATCGACGGTATTCCTCAGCCAAAAGGAGACAGAACCCTTCCAATCCACAGACACGCTCCGAAATTCGAAGATCTTTCTACATCTACTGAAGTTTTATTTACCGGTATTAAAGTAATTGACCTTATTGAGCCATATGCAAAAGGTGGTAAAATCGGTTTGTTTGGTGGTGCGGGAGTAGGTAAAACCGTATTGATCCAGGAGCTTATCAACAACATTGCAAAAGCATATTCAGGTCTTTCAGTATTTGCTGGTGTTGGAGAGAGGACAAGAGAAGGAAATGACCTTCTTCGTGAGATGATTGAAGCTGGTATTGTTAACTATGGTGACGAATTTAAACACAGCATGGAGCATGGTGGATGGGATCTTGCAGCTGTTAGTACAGAAAAATTAAAAGATTCAAAAGCTACATTCGTGTTCGGTCAGATGAACGAACCTCCGGGAGCACGTGCTAGAGTTGCTCTATCAGGTCTTACGGTAGCTGAATATTTCCGTGATGGTGATGGACAAGGACAAGGTAAAGATATCCTTTTCTTCATCGATAACATCTTCCGTTTCACTCAGGCAGGTTCTGAGGTATCCGCTCTTCTTGGTCGTATGCCATCTGCCGTGGGTTATCAACCTACTCTTGCAACAGAAATGGGTGCAATGCAGGAAAGAATTACTTCAACAAAAAGAGGTTCTATCACTTCTGTACAGGCAGTTTACGTTCCTGCGGATGATTTGACTGACCCTGCTCCGGCAACTACTTTCGCTCACCTTGATGCAACAACTGTATTATCAAGAAAAATTTCTGAGCTTGGTATCTACCCTGCCGTGGATCCACTTGATTCTACTTCAAGAATTCTTACAAGAGACATCCTTGGTGATGCTCACTACAACTGTGCTCAAAGAGTAAAAGAAATTCTTCAGAGATATAAAGAACTTCAGGATATTATCGCCATACTTGGTATGGACGAGCTTTCTGACGAAGATAAACAAGTGGTTCACAGAGCTAGAAGGGTACAAAGATTCCTTTCTCAGCCATTCCACGTTGCTGAGCAATTTACAGGTCTTAAAGGTGTTCTTGTAGACATTAAAGATACTATCAAAGGATTCAATGAGATTATGGATGGTAAATACGATCACCTTCCTGAATCTGCATTCAACCTTGTTGGAAGCATCGAACAGGCAGTTGCAAAAGGAGAGAAACTTCTTGCAGAAGCAAAATAATTAATGAGGAAGTAGGAATGCTGGTTTAAAGTGGCATTCCTCTTTTCTTTCAATATCCTCATTAAAATTCCACTATAAAACATTAGAATGATGTTTCTAGAAATCATAACTCCTGACGAAAAGGTATTCAGCGGCGAAGTTGTCGCAGTGAACCTTCCCGGAACTGAGGGACCTTTTGAAGTACTTAACAACCACGCGGCGATCATCAGCACATTGGACAAAGGAAATGTTAAAATTTCCGAAAGCCATAATCAGGTGAAAAATGTTGTAATAGATGGTGGATTAGTAGAAGTACTTGACAATAAAATAATTGTACTGGCGGAAGCTATAATTGGCTAACCAATTATTAAACATAAAAAAGGCAGACTCTAATTGAGCCTGCCTTTTTCTTTTTGCACCATTTTTAAATAAATAACCAAAATTTCTCCCTATTCGTAAAATTGATTTTTCGGAGATTTTTAAGTAAAATCTGACTTTACAGATAAAATATCACTTTCAACGAAAATGAATAGTCAACATCCGTTAAATCCAACTATTATTCATAACTTTATACTAGAATAATATTTCTGAATAAATAAATGAAAAGGCTTTTATACCTTTTTGCACTTTTACTTCCCCTATCCTCTTTTTCATCAGACTTTGAGAAAAGGCCCACTCATTACCGTTTTTTTAAGAATACTAAGACAGAAGAGAACCCCTTAAACGGTTTCAACATCAAACTTTCTCCTGCATTTTTCTGGAACACTGTCTCATTAGAGCTAGAATATCCGTTAAGTAGTAAGTTCTCTTTGGGCATCAATCTTTTCGCAAAACTCGGGAGCACGGGAAGTGGTAAAAATAGTATAAAAGTAAAAGAAGAAAGTTTTCTGAAAGACGGCTACCTTGCGGAGGGGCTTTTCCGCTTTTACCCAAAAGCTATGGCTCCAGAAGGTATATTCATTCAGGGAAGTTTAACATATGGCAATCTTATTTATTTTGATGGCAATACCCGTCCATATACATTACATAATCATTGGAGAAAACTTAAAAACGTAAACAGTAATGTACCTATTGAAAAGCCAAAACCTCTGGGTGGTGGCTTTGGCATCGGTTATCAAACAGTTATAATTCCGGAACACCTGATAGGGTGCCTTGTTCTTGGAATGCAAGTAAATAGTGACGCTGTAAACAAGACTTTTTTCTCAATTTACCTTGCTCCATCTCTGGGAATTAAATTTTAGCTAAATTTATAGCATGAAACGTAAGTTATACATTTTCGCCCTGGCCCTGCCCTTACTTTTCTCCTGTAAAAAGGACGAAAACTATGCGGACCCGCGTCTGGTCGGAAAATGGACTGATTTCAACACCTCTTATACATTCAGCGAGGATAAGACTTTCTATTCTCTTTATCTCAGAAGTGGAATGGGAAGCGACACTATTCTGGTAGACAGCATCTTTGGGACTTATTCCGTGAACAAAAAAAAGAATGTCCTGAATTTCTCAATGCACGGTTATCGAAAAAAAGACAGCCTCAAAACAATCGTAATGGACAACAGAAATATGCCTGCCTGGAATTATTCATTTGACAATGATTCTACTCTTACCTATCGCACAAGCACTGCTTATAGCAAATTATTCAAGAAAAAGTAGAGCATTAATTAAATAGATTTCTTTACGTTTAGCAATATCAAACAAAAAGCCCCTCGAATTCCGAAGGGCTTTTTGTTTGATTAATAACGATTGTTAATAATTAAAATGCAGCTCCGATTTTAAATCCGATCCTTACTCCAGGTCTTTGTCCATCTTCTTCCACCCCAATATATGAAGCTGCCTTTTTAGGATCTGTTATAATTCTTTTATTCTCATAAGTAACTGGCTGCAAAGTCCTTAATTTCATCTGAGGACCTATATAAAAATCCATAACAAAAACCTTTGCAAAAATAAATTGAAACCCTCCTAATACACCTCCTCCAGCTTCTGTATAACTGTATGTGGCATTATAGTCATTGTTAGGAGTTGTATTGTCATTAAATTCAACATCATATTTACCATATCTTCCAAATGCTGAGATGTAAAATCCTTTAGGAGCTGCCCAGGTTGTGTTTGTTAAATAGTATTTAAGTTCTGGTACAACGGTATATCCTGAATAAATTTTTCGATCCTCAGATCTGGTATTATCATTATCTGTCCATGTAAGTCCATAACTATCTTGAATATGACGATAGCCGCCGGTAACCTGAAATGAAACCTTATCATTAATCGCCCTTTCATAGGCCAAATTCAAGCTGGCAGCAAATAGTTCTGGGAAGCCTATTTTAAGAACATTCTTAGGATCAGCTTTTTGAGCAAAAGAATTTACTACTGCAAAAAATAATAAGCTCAGAGTTAAAAGATTTTTTTTCATCGTTTTAAAAGTTCTATACTACAAATATACGTTTAGCGACCGGATTTTCCTTTAAATAGGTATTTAAACTAGAAAAATTTACTTTTTTGATCAATGGGTTTTCCCCATCTTTGCACACGAAATGCTTGCCCAAATACTTGCCCTTATAAAAAAAGATCTCACTCTGGAATGGAGACAAAAATATGCCTTCGGAGGAATCTTGTTGTATGTTGGCGGCGCAATTTTTATATGCTACCTGAGTATTGGAGTCAGAACATCACAACTCTCTCCAGCTACCTGGAATGCAATATTCTGGATCATAATGCTTTTCATTTCAATAAATGCTGTATCTAAAAGCTTTTTCCAAGAACGTCAACAAAGGTTTATTTATTATTACACCATAGCAAACCCACAGGCTTTCATAGTTTCCAAAATCATTTACAACGCTATTCTGATGATTTTGCTGGGAATTATTGCATTCGCATTTTACGCCTTGGTAATGGAGAATAGAGTTGAAGATAATTTGTTGTTTATATTCAACATTTTGCTGGCTTCTCTATCATTCGCCTCTGCTCTTACAATGATCAGTGCAATAGCTGCAAAAGCCGGGAACAATGCCACTCTTATGGCCATTCTTGGTTTTCCTGTAATTCTACCTTTGTTACTACTTGTCATCAAAATTTCCAAAGCTGCAATTGACGGGCTGGATCGCTCGTTAAGTATTGATGAAATTGCAATTGTGCTTTCTATAAATGTAATTATAATAACTGTAACATATTTACTATTTCCTTACCTTTGGCGAAGCTGAAAAAGGTAATTTCGTAGATTTCGGCCTCATGACAACAAATTCAAAAAAAAGTCCACTCAAATGGTGGAAAATACTGACAATTATTCTCCTGTTCTATACACTGATTGCAGGTTTTTTATTTCCCGTACCGAGACTTCCAATCCTTAATGAATCTATACGAAACTTGTATTTCCATGTTCCTATGTGGTTTGCAATGATCATTATGCTTGGGGTATCTGTGGTAAATGCCATATTGTACCTTTCCAAAGAAGACTGGAAACATGATAAAACTGCTGTAGAAGCAGCCAATACTGGTATTGTATTCGGGATATTAGGAATTGTCACGGGTATGCTTTGGGCTAAATTTACCTGGGGCGAATCTTGGAGTGGCGATCCCAAGCAAAATGCATCTGCTATCGGGATTCTTATTTATCTCGCTTACTTTATTCTCAGAGGTTCGTTTTCAGATCTTGTAGAAAAAGCTAAAATCAGCGCTATATATAACATTCTTGCATATCCGGCATTCCTTGCTCTGATCTTCGTGCTTCCAAGACTAACAAGCTCTCTTCACCCTGGAAACGGCGGTAACCCGGGTTTCAATGCTTACGACCTGGACAACAAAATGAGACTGGTCTTCTACCCTGCCATTATTGGTTTTTCACTTTTAGGCTGGTGGATCACAACTTTAAGAATACGCTTTAAAAATATCGAACACCTTATTAAGTGGGGGAATTAATCTATGAAAAAATTGTTTTTTCTATTCGTCTTGTTGTTCTCTTTGAATTTTGCTGCACCTGTACTTGCCCAGAATGCTACTTCTTCTGAAGAAGTGGAAATGGCTGATGCATTCAGAAAGGAAGGTAAAATTTATGTAGTAGTGGGAACTTTTGTACTGATTCTTACAGGAATCATAGTCTACCTTGTAGTGCTGGACAGAAAATTAACCAGAATGGAAGACGAAATCGAGCATCAAAAATAACCATGAAAAAGACTCACATTATAGGGCTCCTTGTTATCGCTATTTGTATCGGTGTTATTGTTTCAACGTCCGGAGATACAAGCGCCTACGTTACATTTAAGGAAGCATCCGAAATGGCAGCCGACGGAAATAAGAACAAAGTGCATGTAGTTGGCAAAGTAAAAAAAGACGCCAATGGCCAGTTAACAGACTTTTACTACAAACCTGAAATGGATCCAAATTATTTTGCATTCAAACTGATTGACCAGAATAACGAGGAACAGGAAGTAGTATACCTCAACCCTAAACCACAGGATTTTGAAAGAGCTGAACAAATTGTGGTAATTGGCAGCACTCAGGATAAAATCTTCAAAGCAGATAAAATCCTTATGAAATGCCCTTCAAAATATGAAGAAAAAGAACTGAAGGCTAATTAATTAAACTATCGAATTCATGCGTGCATATCTGGGCGACCTTGGCCACCTTTGCGTCATCATCTCATTTATATTTTCCATACTTGCTACCATTTCTTTCGGAAAAGCAACAGTATCTATAGATGCACCTAAAAAAGATTCCTGGCTCAGATTTGCAAGAGGCATCTTTTTCATCCACTCACTGGCCGTATTTGGTATAGTTGCAGCTTTATTTACCATAATAAGCCAGCATTACTACGAATACCACTATGCCTGGAGCCACTCTTCCAACAATCTTCCATCCGAATACATGATTTCATGTTTCTGGGAAGGTCAGGAAGGAAGTTTTCTACTCTGGACCTTCTGGAATGTCCTACTTGGTTTAATTCTTATTAAAGTAAATAAAACCTGGGAAGCGCCAGTCATGACGATCTTCTGTCTTGTCCAGCTCTTCCTTTGTTCAATGATATTGGGAGTTGTTATCCCTGGACTTGATTTTAAAATTGGTAGTTCTCCATTTATTTTATTGAAAGATTATATGGGAGATATTCCTGTATATCAAATCAATCCGAATTTTATTCCTGAAGACGGCACTGGCTTAAACCCCCTATTGCAGAATTACTGGATGGTAATTCACCCTCCTACTTTATTCCTTGGCTTCGCTGCAACTCTTGTTCCTTTCGCATATTGTATGGCAGGTTTATGGCAAGGCAGATACAAAGAATGGATCAGACCAGCTTTTCCTTGGGCTCTATTCGCTGCAACAACTCTTGGTATTGGAATTTTGATGGGTGGTTATTGGGCATATGAAACACTGAACTTTGGTGGTTACTGGAACTGGGACCCTGTAGAAAATGCTGTGTATGTACCATGGCTGGTATTGGTTGCAGCCATACATACCATGCTCATTTTCAAAAATAGTAATAAGTCTCTTCAGGCATCTGTAATTCTTATAACAGCACAGTTTATTCTGATACTTTATTCTACCTTCCTTACAAGAAGTGGAGTACTTGGTAACTCTTCTGTGCATTCATTTACAGACCTTGGACTTTCCGGACAGCTGTTGCTTTTCCTTTTTGCACTTATAATTGTAGCAGTAATCTTTATAATCGTTCGCTGGAAAAAGCTTGGAGGAGACGACAGTGAAGAAGTATCCGTTTACTCCCGCGAATTCTGGATATTTATTGGAGTAGTTGTATTCTGCCTGGCAGCTTTCCAGGTTCTTTACACAACCTCTATTCCTGTTTACAACAAATTCCTTGGCTGGATAGGCATAGAATCCAACATTGCCCCTCCTGCAGACCAAATTGAACATTATTCCAAATTCCAAATCTGGGCAGGTATACTGATTGCTCTGATTTCGGCTATTGGTCAGTTTTTCTGGTGGAAAAAAATGGATAGCAAAAAGCTCTGGGAAGAAATCAGCATACCGGCTATCATTACTTTACTGGTTTCCAGTGCACTGATTTGTCTGACGATGATGAATAAAATCGACATCACTCCGACATATATTCTGCTCTTTACAACTGCTCTTTTCTCAGTAATCAGCAATATTTCCATATTCATCAAAATAGTTAAAAACAACTATAAACTGACCGGAGGTGCAATCGCCCATATCGGTGTGGCCCTGATGTTATTCGGAATTCTGTTTTCATCAGGGTACTCAAAAGTCATTTCCCTTAACACTACCGGGTTGATTTATTCCAAAGAAGCAGGTAATGACTTCAACAGAGACAATATCCTTCTATGGAGAAATGAATGGAAAGAGATGAATGACTACAAGCTGAAATTCATCGGACCAAGACTTGAAGCAAAAGATTACCCGGGTTATATCAAAAAAGAGCACCTGATTCTGCTGGATGATAAATACAAGGCTCTTGCTAAAAAAACAATAGAACACGAAGGAAAAAAATATTTTGACAAGGGAGATACAATAGAAATCTTTCCTGAAAATACATATTATGAAGTTTTAATAGCTAAAGCAAACGGTGATACTTTTACCCTATATCCACGAGCGCAAGTCAACCCCACCATGGGACTCCTCGCATCGCCGGGCATAGAACACTTCTACGATAAAGATCTTTATGCACACGTTTCTTCCATTCCATCTCCTCAGGAAGAAAAAGAATGGTCTCCAACGGAAGAATATACCATTAAACCTGGAGATACCGTATTTATCAATGACTATGTAACAATACTTAATGAAGTTGAAAGAGTGAATTATGTACCGGGAATGCCGCTGGCGAAAGAAGACGCTGCAGTAATGGCTCACTTCCACGTACTTGACAGGGAGAAAAATCACAGCATTCACCCGATTTATATAATTAAGGTGAAAGAAGGTTTAGCCGGACAAATTCCGGATGTTAACGAAGACCTTGGGATCAAAATCAGCTTTCTTAATATTGACCCGACTAAAGAGGTATTTACATTTGCAGTAAATACTACTCAGAAGGATTACATCATTTTGAAAGCAATTGAAAAACCTTTTATCAATATTCTTTGGATTGGAACTCTTGTTCTTGTAGCAGGAATGTTACTTGCTATGATCAGAAGATATCAGGAGTTTGCCAAAATGAGAGATAAAAACACCGAATAATTTTTAAATCTGCGAGCATGGGCTATAGAGTAACTATGATCGGTTCGGGCAATCTGGCCAGTCATCTGGCCCCTGCTCTTGAAAATGCCGGGCATTTTGTTAATGAAGTATATTCAAGAAGTTCCGCCTCGGCGAAAAGTTTGTGTAGCATGTTGTACAATGCTACTTGCGTCTCCAGCCTGGATTTCTCTGAAAGCAAATCTGCAATTTTTATCATTGCTGTGAATGATGATGCCATAGAAGAAGTATCGGCTCAGATTACCCTTCCGCCAGATGGTATATTAATTCATACTTCTGGCACCAAATCAATATCAATTTTATCTTGTTTCGGACATTTTGGGAGTCTCTATCCTCTGCAAACTTTTACCAAACGTAAAAAAGTTACCTGGGAAGAAATTCCGATTTTAACAGAAGGCTCCGACGAAGAAACAGCCAAACATATTTTAGCATTAGGAAAGAGTATCTCTGCGAAAGCATTTCAGGCTTCCGAAGAAAAAAGAAAGCTCATCCATCTTTCAGCAGTTTTCTCGGCAAACTTTGCAAATCATTTACTCTACATGTCAAAATCTATTCTGGATGAACATGACATAGACTTTACCATACTAAAGCCTTTGCTTTCTGAAACTCTGAAAAAAGCATTTGAAATAGATCCTATCAAGGCTCAAACAGGTCCTGCAGTAAGGAAGGATATTTCAACTATAAGAGATCATCTGAAAATTCTTGACAATAAAGAAGATTTTAAGAAAATTTATAAAGACATTACTGAAAATATAATTAAAGTTCATTCACAATCTTAATTTCATGGATAGTCAACATTCTGATTTTTCAAAAATCAACACTTTTCTTTTTGATGTAGATGGAGTTCTCACGGACGGGAGCATTCAGGCTTTCTCTACCGGAGAACATGTTAGAAATTTTTTTATTAAAGATGGATATGCTATTGAAAAAGCACTTCAAAGCGGTTATAACATCATTATCATTACAGGAGGATTTGAAGAAGGAGTTGCCAAAAGGCTGAAATTCTTGGGAATAACAGACGTTTTCATGGGAGTAAAAGACAAACTTGCTGTATATAATGAATACCTGCATGATAAACATCTTGACAAAAGTTCCATTTTATACATGGGTGATGATCTTCCTGATCTTAAAATGCTTAAATTGGTAGGAATGCCAACCTGCCCGAACGATGCTGTGGGAGACATAAAAAATGTTTGCACATACATTTCACCATACAATGGAGGACGCGGCGCTGTAAGAGATGTTATTGAACAAGTAATGAAAGCCCAGGGAAAATGGCTGATTGACCTTTGGTAATAACCTAATTTATGCCAAGACCAGTAAAACTGCATTTAAAAACTTACTTCAAGGGGTTTATTAAACTCATTCGGTTTAATAATCTCCTTATCTTATTTTTTTCTCAGTTGTTTGTCTATTTTTTCCTTATTAAAGGTACTAAACCATTCAATATTTCATTCTTACTACTCACACTAGCAACAATTTGCATAGCTGCTGCCGGGTATATTATCAATGACTACTACGATATCAAAATTGACATCATCAATAAACCAGGAAGAGTTGTAATCGGGAGGATATTTAAAAGACGAACAGCGATGATCTTTCATTTTATGCTCAATGGAACCGGCATTATTGTGGGATTGATGATGGGGTTAAGATTAGGGGGTATTATTGCCTTTTGCAGTTTCCTGCTATGGTTATATTCAAACCAGTTAAAAAGACAACCACTTTCAGGAAATATAGCTATATCCTTTCTAACTGCACTATCAATTATGCTTGTTGGTATATTTGCTAAGGAGCGCTATATCTCTGTTCTTGTATATGCATTCTTTGCTTTTTTCATTTCCCTTATCAGGGAAATAGTAAAAGACATGGAAGATGTTAAAGGTGACGCAAATTTTGGCTGTAAAACATTACCCATTATATGGGGGATCCGAAAAACAAAATCATTTCTTTTTATCGTCGGAATACTTTTCATTGTCTCCTTAATAATAGGATACTTTTGGCTCCTGAGAGAGAATCCTTACAATGTATACTTTATCGGATACAACCTCTTTTTTGTCATTCTTCCCTTTTTTGTCTTCCTGATATACCTTTCCAAGGCAGATACGATTACAGATTTTAAGAAATTAAGTACTTTTTGTAAGGTAATAATGCTTACAGGAGTCCTAAGTATGCTTTTTGTCTAAATCTTATTATATATTTGCATCCTTAAAATCAAAAAATCCCTTGCCCGTTAAAATTGCGATATTTTGTTCCGGCTCCGGTTCAAATGCACAAAAAATTATTGAATATTTTCAAGAGCACAAAAGTGCGGAAGTTGTATTGCTGCTCTCCAATAATAAAAATGCCTACGCTCTGGAGCGTGCAAAATCGCTTGGGGTTCCTACACGTGTGTTTGACAAAGCACAATTTTCTCAATCACAGATAATAGTAAATGAGCTCAAAGAATTAGGGGTCAACTGGATTATTCTTGCTGGCTTTTTATGGCTCGTTCCTGAAAATCTCATTGAAGCTTATCCAAATTCAATAGTAAATATTCACCCTGCACTGCTTCCATCCTATGGAGGCAAAGGCATGTATGGCATGTATGTTCATGAGGCTGTGGTAAAGGCCAAAGAAAAAGAAAGCGGTATCAGTATACATATGGTTAACAAAGAATATGATAAAGGGACTATTGTATTCCAGGCCAAATGCTTTCTTACAGATGAAGACACGGCCGAAACTCTTGCAAAAAAAATACAAGCACTTGAGCACGAACACTTTCCTAAAGTAATCGATGCTCTTATTTGTTCAAAAACATATAATCCTATTTCCTGAAATTTTAAAAAGTAAATAATGAATCCAAGAAAAATTAAATCTGCTCTTATATCAGTTTATTATAAAGACGGACTTGACAGAATAGTTAAACTTCTTGACAAGCAAGGTGTTAAAATCTATTCCACTGGAGGCACTCAAAAATTCATTGAAGACCTGGGAATAAAAGTTACTCCTGTAGAAGATCTGACTACCTATCCGTCAATTCTTGGAGGAAGGGTAAAAACACTTCACCCTAAAATTTTTGGTGGAATTCTTTTCAGAAGAGATTTTGAACAGGACCAGAAAGAAGTGGCTCAATATGATATTCCAAGCCTGGATCTTGTAATCGTAGATTTATATCCATTTGAAGAGACAGTTGCATCCGGAGCATCTGATGAAGACATTATTGAAAAAATTGACATAGGAGGAATTTCTTTAATAAGAGGTGCTGCTAAAAATTTCAAAGATGTTGTGATTGTTGCTTCAAAAGATCAATATCCTATGCTTGAAAATATCCTTGTTGAAAGAAAAGGAGAAACAGATCTGAACGAAAGAAGACTTTTTGCAGGAAGAGCATTTGACATTTCTTCTCATTACGATACTGCAATCTTTAATTATTTCTTCAGTGGAGAAGAAATAAAACATTTTAAGCAAAGTGTAAGAGACTTCCAGGTTCTTCGTTATGGAGAAAACCCTCATCAGGCAGGTGTGTTCTATGGCAAGCTTGATGATATGTTCGAAAAGCTGAACGGTAAGGAATTATCATATAACAACCTGCTGGATGTTGACGCCGCAGTAGGATTGATTGATGAATTTGAAGGAACAACAACCTTTGCCATCCTAAAGCACAATAATGCTTGCGGTATCGCTACAGCAACCACTCCAAAAGAAGCATACCTGAAGGCTTTGGCTGCAGACCCTGTTTCTGCATTCGGAGGTGTAATCATCACTGGTTCCAAAATTGACTTGGCGACAGCAGAAGAGCTAAACAAGCTGTTCTTCGAAGTATTAATTGCTCCGGATTTTGAAAAAGATGCACTGGAATTGCTGACTTCGAAAAAAAATCGAATCTTATTAAGAAGAAAACCCGTTACACTCTCTTCAAGACAGTTTAAAACACTTCTTAACGGAGTAATAGAACAGGAAAAAGATTTAAAAAAGGAAACAGAGGAAGAACTAAAACCTGTAACCAATCGTTTTCCATCCGACAAAGAAAAAAGAGCTTTGTTGTTTGCCAACAAAATCTGTAAACATACAAAATCCAATGCTATAGTATTGGCAGTTGACGGACAGATGATATCAAGCGGAGTAGGTCAGACTTCAAGAGTAGATGCCCTGAGACAGGCGATCGAAAAAGCCAAAAGTTTTGGATTCTCCCTTGAAGGTGCAGTAATGGCATCCGACGCCTTCTTCCCTTTCCCTGACTGTGTTGAGATCGCTGACAAAGCAGGCATCAAAGCAGTAATACAACCGGGAGGGTCAATTAAAGATCAAGAGTCAATAGACTATTGCAATGCACATGATATAGCCATGGTCCTAACTGGATTCAGGCATTTCAAGCACTAAAAATGAGTTTAATTTCTTTTGATTTAAAAACAAATTTGTAAATTTCACAGTATTAAAAGGATTAGTCTAAATCAGGATTTTTAATAAGCATGGGATTATTTGATTTTTTCACCAGTGATATCGCAATTGACCTGGGAACAGCAAATACCTTAATCATCTATAAGGACAAAATTGTGGTTGATGAACCATCAATCATTGCCCTTGACAAGATTACAGGTAAGGTAAGAGCCATTGGCCGGGAAGCAATGCAAATGCATGAGAAGACTCATGAGAACATCAAAACCATTAGACCTCTAAAAGACGGTGTAATTGCAGACTTCCATGCTGCAGAGCACATGATCAGGGGACTAATTAAGTTAATTGATGGAGGAAAAAGATTCTTCGGTGCATCTCACAGAATGGTCATTTGTATCCCGTCAGGAATCACTGAGGTAGAAAAAAGAGCTGTACGAGATTCTGCAGAACATGCAGGCGCAAAAGAAGTTTATATGATACACGAGCCGATCGCTGCCGCTATCGGTCTTGGAATCGATATCGAACAACCGGTAGGTTCTATGATTGTTGATATCGGTGGAGGAACAACTGAGATTGCAGTAATTGCACTTTCTGGTATCGTTTGTGAACAGTCGATAAGAGTTGCAGGTGACGTCTTTAACAAAGATATCCTTGACTATATGAGAAGACAGCACAACTTACTAATAGGTGAAAGATCTGCAGAAAGAGTAAAAATCGAAGTTGGCTCAGCACTGACAGAGCTGGACAATCCTCCTGAAGATTATGAAATCAGAGGAAGAGACCTGATGACAGGTATTCCGAAAATTATAAAAGTAACTTATTCGGAAATTGCTTTTGCACTTGACAAATCAGTTTCTAAAATTGAAGAAGCAGTGCTGAAAGCTCTTGAAATTTCTCCCCCTGAGCTGAGCGCCGATATCTA
This sequence comes from Sporocytophaga myxococcoides DSM 11118, assembly GCF_000426725.1. NCBI lineage: Bacteria > Pseudomonadati > Bacteroidota > Cytophagia > Cytophagales > Cytophagaceae > Sporocytophaga > Sporocytophaga myxococcoides. Next base: position 496,902 of record NZ_AUFX01000006.1, read on the forward strand.
TGATAATGGTATTCACCTTACTGGAGGAGGAGCTCTTCTTAGAGGACTGGATAAGAGACTGGCAATGAAAACCAAACTTCCGATACATGTAGCTGAAGATCCACTTCGCGCTGTAGTAAGAGGGACCGGAATGGCCATAAAAGAATTTGATAAATACAGAGCAGTATTGATGACTTAAAATTTAAATGCACAGGTTATTTCATTTTTTATACCAGTATAAGGCATTTCTTTTTTTTCTGATTCTCGAAGCCATATGTGTGTGGCTGATAATCAGAAACAACAGTTATCAAAGCGCATCCTATTTTAATACTTCAAATTACGTTGTTGGAGAAATTCTTCAGACCTCCAACAACGTAACTGAATATTTTAACCTCAAGGATGTAAACACTCAGCTTGCAGGAGAAAATGCAAGGCTGAAGCGACTACTTACCAAAGAGTATCAAAAAAAGGATTTTATTATTGGTAATAAGTCCGAATTTTTAAAAGCCAACCAGTACAATTACATTCCGGCCAAAGTTGTAAATAATTCCACAAGCCGTTTTACAAATTATATCACGATAGACAAGGGTAGTCTCGACGGAATCAAACCTGGCATGGGAGTTATTGCTCAGGACGGAATTGTCGGCAAGGTTAAATCATGCACCGAAAATTTCTCAACAATTATTTCGTTACTACATGAGAAATGGAGTGTCTCGGCCAAAATCTCAGATGGAGAAATTGATGGAATTGTAAAGTGGCAAGGAATGGATCCTGCCATAGCAGATCTGCAATATGTAGGCAGACATCACCATTTCAAAATTGGAGACAGTGTAGTTACTTCAGGCTACAATACCTTATTTCCTCCCGGAGCTTTGATAGGAAGAATTCAGGATTTCAAAATAGATCAGGGAAAACCATTTTATAAAATCAATGTTAAACTGGCGACAGACTTTACAACCCTGAAATACGTTTATATAATCGAAAATTACCTTAAAGCCGAAAAAGATTCTCTGGAAAGCCAGAGCAATTATTCATCTGACGAATGAGAAGCAGAACTATCTTAATGCCCATACTTCTGATTATCCTGTTTTGGGTATTACAAATATTGATATTCAGAAATTTTGCCTTCTTCAATATGGCATTTTGCTATATCTACATTGGCTTCATATTAATGCTGCCATATGAGATTCCGCATATGCTTACCATGGTTATTGCATTGGTATTTGGATTTACAATAGATGTATTCTATGACACATTAGGCATGCATATGGCAGCCAGCGTTTTCATAGCCTACATTCGTCCTTACGTAATAAATGTGCTTACCCCTAGAGGTGGTTATGATGCTACCATGGAAATCTCCATCCAATCTCTTGGATTCCAATGGTTCGCTTCTTACGCTGCGGTACTCATATTTATTCACCATACGCTTCTTTTTGCCATTGAAGCCTGGGGACTAAATGTCTTCTTTCAGGCGATAGGCAAAATTGTATTAAGCTCAATATTTACATTTGGGGTTTTCACCCTGCTACAGTTCCTGCTTTTCTCCCGCAAACGATAAATGTTCAGAGATAGAAAAAATATTGTTCAGTTGATTTTCATATTGACTGGAGCAGTCTTCATTGTAAGACTGTTTTTTATTCAGGTACTGGATTCAAGATATAAATTTGAAGCCCAGAATAATGTCATGCGCCGTATTATCGAGTACCCTTACCGTGGTCTGATCTATGACCGAAATGGAAAGATACTTGTATTCAACACCCCTGTATTTGACCTGATGGTCGTGCCAAAGGAGGTGCAAATAAAAGATACGCTCATCTTTTGTGAACGCTTTGGAATCACCAAAGAAGAATTTGTTAAAAAAATCAAAGAAGCAAGGGAATATTCAACTGTAAAACCCACTGCTTTCTTAAAACAACTCTCTATCGCTGATTTTGCCAAGGTACAGGACTTTCTTATAGACTATCCTGGATTTTATCCCCAGGCAAGAACAATTCGCTCTTACCCTCACCACAGTCTCGCCAATGCTTTAGGGTATATTGGAGAGATCTCCAAAAAACAACTGGAAAAGCAAGATAATAAGTATTACCTGCAGGGAGATTACATTGGAATCTCTGGTCTCGAAGCTAATTATGAAGAGTTGTTAAGAGGCCAAAGAGGTGTCAAATACATGATGGTGAATGTTAGGGGAGTTGAAAAAGGTTCTTTTAGAGATGGTATTTATGATACTATTTCCATACCAGGTGAAAATCTTTATACAAGCATAGACCTCGAACTTCAGCAATATGGGGAGAGGTTAATGGAAAATAAAATTGGTAGTGTTGTAGCCATTGAACCGGCTACAGGAGAAATCCTGGCATTTATTTCCAGCCCAACCTATGACCCTAATATATTAACTGGAAGACACTTTTCGGAAAATTACAGAAAACTGGAAAAGGATAGTTTAAAGCCATTATTTAACAGGCCTTTAATGGCAATGTACCCTCCGGGATCAATTTTTAAGATAGTTCAGGCACTTGTTGGACAGCAAATGGGAATTTTAACGCCCCACACGACGTTTGCATGTAACAAGTCGTGGGGACCTAACTGCCATAGTCATCCGTCTCCTCAAAATCTGATGGGCTCTCTTCAGTGGTCATGCAATCCATATTATTATATGGCATTTCGGAACATGATTCAACAAGGGAAAGACGATAATAAATTTAAAGATTCAAGAATAGGTTATATACAGTGGAGAGATTTAATCATGTCATACGGATTTGGTCATAAATTAGGTGTAGACTTACCTAATATGAAAGCTGGATATATTCCATCTCCGGAATTTTATGACAAATGGTATGGTTATAATGGCTGGAAACATTCGACGATACGATCTCTTGATATTGGACAGGGAGAGGTAATGATCGTACCGATTCAAATGGCGAATATGGCAGCTACTATTGCCAACCAAGGGTTTTATTATGCACCGCATTTTGTAAAACATATTGGCAAAAACAAGGAAGTTCCGGAACAATACAAGGAAAAACATTACGCCAAAGTTGATAAGAAATATTACCCTGTGATAATCGACGCTATGGAAATGGTTGTTAACGGTGGTACGGCCGCAATATTTAACAAAATTGACGGGATGAAGGTCTGTGGTAAAACAGGAACAGTTCAAAACCCTCACGGAAAGGACCATTCTGTTTATATTACATTTGCGCCTAAAGAAGACCCTAAAATTGCCATTGCGGTATTCGTTGAAAATGCAGGATTTGGAGCAATGACAGCGGCGCCTATTGCAAGATTAATGATGGAAAAATACCTGAACGATACCATCACTAAACCACATATTGAAAAATACATCCTGGAAAAAGATTTTATCCATAGGAATAAGACAGTTTTGAAAAAATAATATGCGTCAAGACGATAATTTATCAAAAAGTATAGATTGGCTCACCGTAGGGTTCTATGCTTTTTTCGTGATTGCAGGGTGGTTGAATGTGTTCGCCGCTGTATATGATGCGGAAGCACATCAGAATATATTTGACTTTTCTCTAAACTCAGGTAAACAGTTGGTCTGGATCGGCACATCTGTGGTCCTCATTATACTGATTCTTGTAATTGACTATAAGTTTTACAACACCTTTGCATACATTATGTACGGGTTGATGATCTTGCTACTTATAGCCACTATATTCCTGGGAACAGAAGCGAAAGGCTCCAGATCATGGTTCGAAATAGGGTCATTGAGAATTCAACCGGCGGAGTTTGCCAAGTTTATAACTGCCCTTGCACTTGCTACTTATTTAGGGAAAATCAATATTAAATTCGAAAAACTGCAAACCAAGCTCATGTGTGCCCTGATCATAGGGTTGCCGGCGATATGTATATTATTGCAAAATGAAACAGGATCAGTACTGGTTTTCAGCTCATTTATTCTTGTTCTCTATAGAGAAGGACTTTCTCCACTTATACTTATACTTGGCCTTGTCAGTGTTATTCTATTTATCCTGGCGCTTATATTTCCTCCTATTTCCATCGCTCAGGTCGTAGTCGGATTGGGTATTCTCGCTCTTATCTATATTATTACTTCAAGAAAGAAAAGTACTAAAGTCCGGACATTAGTAATCAGATCTTCTTTTGTGCTGGTAGGCTGTATTATTTGTATTGCAACTGCATTCAGCGTTGACTTCTTTGTAAATAAAGTTTTGCAGGATCACCAGAGAAAGAGAATTCTCGTCCTGGTAAATCCTGACATCGATCCTCTCGGGGCTGGCTACAATGTTACTCAATCCAAAATTGCAATCGGCTCAGGCGAATTTCTCGGGAAAGGTTTTCTTGAAGGGACACAAACTAAATTTGACTTTGTACCAGAGCAAAGTACCGACTTTATCTTTTGCACTATCGGAGAAGAACATGGCTGGCTTGGAAGCACTATCCTAATCGTAATGTATGTGCTTTTTATGATGCGGCTTGTTTATCTTGCAGAGCGGCAAAAGGATAAATTTGCAAGAATTTACGGCTACTCCGTTGCAAGCATTATATTTTTCCACTTTATGGTAAATATAGGAATGACGATTGGAATTTTCCCTGTTATTGGTATTCCTCTGCCATTCTTTAGCTATGGAGGATCATCACTGTGGTCATTTACAATCCTGCTATTTATTTTCTTAAAGCTGGACGCACACAGAAGACAATTATTGAGTCACTAATAAAATTTACGGCTTACTATTTCAAAAAAGTCCTGAACAGTCTTCTTGTTCAAATCCCACTTCCATTTTGGAAGGTATTTGTCCTTTAATATTTGCTTGGCCTCTTCCAGCTCAGAACAGTTATTTAATTCTGTCAATGCTGCTTCATATTCACCACTATGACCTGCAAATAATTCGCTTATAAAAATAAACTTCTGGTTAAGTGGAATCGCTGATTTGATATCAAAAATCTTGCTTTTCACATGCATCCCTGAGCTTGATACATTCTGCTGCTTAAGCATATCATTCAGGGTAAGTTGTGTCCGTGAAAATGTCTGATTAAGTGTTGTGTTTTCTTTTGTAGGGCTGGGAGTCGTTTCCAGAACAGGTGGAATCTCCACTGATTTTTTAATACTACTGCTCTCTTCTTTTCTTTCTTCAACTTTCAAATGAACAACCTGCTCTTCTATAATAAATTCCTTGGGATTGATCACAAGCAATGATGAAAACTGCTCAAGAATAGGCTGTATTGGATCGAAATAATCAGAGTGCTCAGAATAAAGGCTTGCCATTTCATTAAACTCATTTTCTTGAGTGTCTGGCTTCAACTTATTAATAATACTTTCGGAGAATCTCTTGTGTACCTTAAAAAATTTAAGATTTTTCTTTAACCCTTCAAGACTTTGTCCTGATTGAACAAGTTCAGTTTTTAAATATTCTTTAGGATTTATAATGTAAATAATAGACTCGTAAATAGCTTTTTGAAGCAGCGGGCGAAAAAACTCCTTCTTTATAAGGATATGGTTTGAAAGAATATTTAAGAGTACTTCAACACCATTTTTAACATCTTCATTTTCGTAATCAAAATAAGGACTTCTAAGCTTGGTAGTTTCTTCCTTCCACTTATCCATTAAAACTTTTAATACAAAAAAATTAACCTGATCTATTTTACAAAATCGGACAATCTGACTACCAGATATAGTTAAATTATTAGAGAAAAATTCAGAAGTAAGCTTTTCAGCCAATGCCACTGAATACGACTCACTTTTAGGTAAATTTACTCTTACAGACATACTCAACTCTTTGTTTTGTAAAACGGATTCTGATCTATTTTTTTATATAAAACCAGGATTTTATCAAATTTGAAAAAAAATATTCACTTTTCCTTTTTAGGTGAATGTAATAATTATTGTTTTTCGAAGTTATATTTGGGCAGGTGTCTTTTTATTATGAAATCTAGATTTATACTTTTAATCGTCCTTTGTCTTTTATTACAAGCAGGAACTTCTTTCGCTCAGTCATCCATCCCATTAGGAAGCTGGAGAACACACCTACCATATAATTTCTGGTCAGGACTTACAGTAGCAGGTAATAAAGTGTATGCCACTTCCAATCAGAGAAGTTTGGTCGTTATTGACCAAACTGATAATAGTATTTCTCCTTTATCAAAAATTAATGGACTTAGCGGTGTTGATTATACAAGAATAAAATTCAATGACTTCACTGGACAAACAGTAATAACCTATGCAGATGCTAATATTGACATTATTGAGAAGGATGGCTCCATTTATAACCTGAGTGAGCTAAAAAATAAGTTTATTATTGGCAGCAAGGTCATTAACCATATAAATTTCAGCAATGAGTTTGCATATCTTTCAACGGATTTTGGGTTAATAGTTATTAACCTTAAAAAGAAAGAAGTAAAGGAATCTTATACGAATATTGGTCCAAACGGAAGCACTTTAAAAGTATATGCTAGCTCTCTTAATCAGCAAAAGGACAGTTTATACGCAGCAACTGATAAAGGACTTATGGTTGCCAGGGTTTCAACAACCATCAATCTTCTCGATTATTCCAACTGGTATATATTTCAAACTCAAGACGGACTTCTTTCATCTATCAAAACAATAAACTATCTGAATGATATAATGATAGCAGGATCTCCATCTGAGGGTTTTTACTATTACACCAACCAAAAATGGCAAAAAAGCAATCTTCCTTATAGCAGCGGCCTTACCACGGTTAATTTAAGCGGATCTAAACTTCTCTGTGGCATGGATGATTATCTCTTGATAGTTGAAAATTTGGGAAGTTATGAATTGAAGTCAGGTTTCCCTTATAACTGGCCCAAAGAAGCTTCATTTGATCAGGCGGGCAATTTATGGGTTGCAGATCAGCAAGGCGGAGGGTTGTTTAAAGTATCTAACGGCAATATCCAATATTTCCAGATAAACTCTCCTCAAAATGAAAATTCTTTCACGATCGACACTTACGGAGATAAATTGGTAGTATGTGGAGGAGGATATGGGCCCACATATGGCAAAGCAAATCAGAATGGCCAGTATTGTATATTTGAAAACGATATATGGACCAATTCAGGAAGTTTATCTTATGCATCAGATATTATACATAGTACTTATAATCCTTATAATGGGAAATTATATTTCGCTTCATATGGCCATGGAATTTTAGAGTTAAAAAATAATCAAACTACTATTTACAATCCTACCAATACTCCGCTTATAGATCCAGGAGGAGGGCATGGCTCTTTTGTGTTAACAAGCGATGCTAAAGTTGACAAAAATGGTACTTTATGGATCCTCAACAGCTTTCTTCCTTCTTCAACTTCTCCGGCTCTTCACTCTTTGAGCAAGGATTCAGTCTGGAGAAATTATCCTATTACCCTTGACAATATAAGATTCAACATTGAATTGCTTATAGACAGCTACAATCAAAAGTGGATAAGAGTAATCCCGGGCAGAGGAGACGGACTTATAGTTTTTAATGAAAAAACTAATGTCAAAAGGTCTTTGGATAACACTCCGGGAAAAGGAGGCTTGCCACAAAAGGAGGTAACATGCCTGGCTGAGGATAAGAAGGGTGATATGTGGATTGGAACAAAGGGTGGTGTTGGAATCATCTACAACGTTTCTTCAGTTCTTACGTCCCCAACTGTTGATGCGGTAAAACCAATATATGAAGGATATCCACTACTCTATCAGGAAAATATCAAATGCATCACAGTTGATGGCGGAAACAGAAAATGGATTGGAACAGAAAACGGACTTTGGCTTCTTAGCGAAACTGGACTGGAAGTAATACATCATTTTACTGTTGACAATAGCCCGCTATTGTCCAACATCATCAATGATGTTGCAATTATGGAAAGTACCGGAGAAGTTTTCATTGCCACATCTAAAGGGCTTATATCTTTTAGAGGCGAATCAACTGAAGCTACTGACAAATTTCAAGACATAAAAATCTTCCCCAATCCTGTACCTCCAGGATTTGCTGGCACTGTAGGTATCTCCGGACTTGCTCAAAACGCGAATATAAAAATAACAGATATATACGGTAACCTTATCTTCCAAACAAAAGCTGCTGGAGGTACTGCAACCTGGAACGGTAAAAATTACAATGGTAAAAAGGCTGAGACAGGTACTTATCTTGTATTTTCTTCTTCAGAAAACGGAGAAGAATCAATGGTAGCTAAAATCGCCGTAATTGAATAATGCTTGTTAAAACTGAGGCAATAGTATTAAATTTCATTAAGTATAAGGAAAGTTCTATCATAGCTAAGATTTATACTAGTGAGCTTGGCATTCAAAGCTATATAGTAAATGGGGTTAGAAGCAAAAACAAAAGTAAGATTGCACTTTTCCAACCTCTCACAATCCTTGATTTAATTGTTTACAAAAAACTCAATGCAAACCTGAACAGAATTTCAGAGATACACTGCAGTCAACCATATAAAAGTCTTCCATATGACCTTAAGAAGACAACGATTGCATTAATGATTGCTGAAGTTTTAATAAAAACATTGAAGGAAGAAGAGGCGAACAAGGACTTATTCTTCTTTTTACATAAAAGCTTAATAATTCTTGATTCTTTAGAATCTGACTACGAAAATTTTCATATCCATTTCTTGTTTCAGCTTTCTTCCTTTCATGGTATTTTCCCTTCATCCGCAAAAGATATCATTACTTCAACTGCCATTATTCTTACAAAGGAAGAAGAAGCTAAGATCAATCTTTTTATTGGATCAGATTTTTTTGAGCCAGTAAAAATATCCAATGCAGTCCGTCAAAGGCTTCTCGAAATCCTCCTTCTGTTTTTTAATAAACACATTGAAAATTTTGGCGAATTAAAATCAGTTAAGATTTTAAGAGAAGTCCTTCACTAACAATGAAGGCGCTTTATGAGCGCCTCCTTTTATTTCAATACTATTAACTCGCAGCTTGCTTTAATGTAATTGTTCTTTCTACCGGATTAAATGGTGCCTTAACTGGCTTATTCTCTTTATCTATCAGTTCAAGTTTTATTTTCGTCTCTCCCATTGGCAAACCTTCAATTAAATAAGGCTTCCACTGAGTAATTGTGAATTCATTTCCGTTTATCGTAGCCTTTACTTTATTCCCATTTTCAGCCAGCTCTGTATTTACAAGATAAAAGTCCAACAGTATATTTTTTGTATCATTACCAACATACTCTCCCTTAGGTCTGCTATAGAATAACATAGGTTGAGTTAAATCTATATTTTTATTGGCAGCCTTACCAACTACAAACTGACGTAAATCATATGCTTGACTGTGTTTTAAACTTTCATGATAAGAACGTGAAAGGAAGGATAAGGCAACATAATGACCTTCTTTTAGTTCCTCTTCGAATTTTGGCTCATATTTAGCAATATAGGGCTCGTTATTTAAAATCAGGTGAATATGTTGACCATCTTTGGAATTGGCACATTTATCCTGACAAAAGCCTGATGTCTGGCCTTTTAGCTCATAATTTTTAATCTCGTAATTAAACTCCACCTTGCCGGGTTTTAATTTTCCATTTTCTTCTGGTTTATTCAACTCCAGAATAGCATCTGGAAAATCCGGAGATTGAACCAATGGTCTTAATGTAAGACCTCCGCTTTTCAACAGACCTACTGTATCCTCTTTAACTTCTTCCTTAACTACCGAAGTGTTATCTGTAGCTATTGTATCTACATTTTCTGCTTCGTTCGATTTTTCATTTTTGGAATCGCAAGAGACTAAAAATAGACAGATCAGAGCTGCCAAACTAAAATTAAACTTTATCATATGAGAATAGTTTGATTTGTTAGTGAGATTAAAATTTCTCCGAAATAACTATATTTAAGTTTAAAAGTTAAAAAATCCCTTCGACTCCATTGCTTCCTGAGGTTCCGTTACATAAAACAGAAAGTACCATCTCAATTAAAAAAGTAAGGCATCTTATTTTTTTAAAAGATGTTTTTCTCCTTTCCCTATCTGCTTTTGGAGGACCTCAAGCTCATCTAGCCTTATTTTTTAATATTTTGGTAAAAAAAAGAGGCTATATAACGGAAGCAGAATTAATAGAATTGAATTCTTTCTGTCAGATATTACCCGGACCTGCCTCAACACAAACGTTAACAGCTGTCGGATTTAAAATTGGTGGTCCTCGGCTTGCCTTTCTTACCTTACTTTGCTGGATTTTACCAACTGTGTCAATTATGACAATAGCTGCAATTGCAATTTCTTATCTGCAGCACGAAAGCATTCCATTGTATTTTACAAGATATATTCAACCTATGGCTGTTGGCTTTGTGGCATCTGCAGCTTATAAAATCAGTAGCGGAACAGTAAAAACTAAGACAAGTATAGTGCTCTTCATAATATCTGCTGTCATTTGTTATTTCATTCAGACACCTGCGATATTTCCTATCTGCCTAATTTTAGGGGGCTTTACCACCTCATTTCGTTTTAAAAAACAGCCTATTGAGGAAAGCGCAAGTCTGAAAAAAATAGAATGGTCCAACTTTTTTCTATTTACTGGAATATTTATCGGAGCAGCCTTGCTAGGGAAAATGACAAATGCACTACCAATCAGACTTTTTGAGAATTTTTTCAGAAACGGAAGTCTAATTTTTGGTGGAGGCCAGGCTTTAAGTGCTATGCTGTATAAGGAATTTGTTGTTTTTGATCAGAAACAATATCTGACTCATGAAGAATTTCTTTCCGGCTTCGCTCTTCTACAAATCTTGCCCGGACCTTTGTTTGCATTCAGTTCATTTGTTGGGGCATTATCTATGCGGGAGTTTGGTCTTTGGGGAGAAATATTAGGAGGAGTTGTGGCCGCTGCCGGCATTTTTCTTCCAGGTACTATTATGATTTTCTTTATAATACGTTTTTGGGACAGGTTAAAAAAATATAGGGCAGTAAGAGCTTCCCTTGAAGGGATAAATGCGGTCAGTGCTGGTATTGTTACTGCAACTGCTATAATTCTTTTTCAGCCATTGCAAGGCAACATTGTAAGTTATTTTATTATGGGAGGAACCTTTTGCTTACTTCAGTTCACAAAAGTTCCTCCTCCTATTATTATAATTTGTGGACTTTTATCAGGCTTTATTTTTTAAGAGGTCTAAAAGATAAGTCCCGTAACCGCTCTTCAACAAAGGTTTCGCAAGTTTTTCTAAACCTTCATCATTTATAAACTTCATGCGGTATGCAACTTCTTCAATACAGCCAATTTTCAAGCCCTGTCTCTCTTCGATAACCTGCACAAAATTGCCAGCTGCCATTAAGGAAGGGAAGGTCCCTGTATCAAGCCATGCCGTTCCTCTGTCAAGAATTCCGACTTTTAACTTACCCATCTCAAGATAAGCTTTATTAACATCTGTGATTTCATATTCGCCTCTTGGACTGGGCTCAAGGCATTTTGCAATTTCTACTACCTGATTGTCATAAAAATATAATCCGGGAACTGCGAAATTTGATTTAGGTTTTGCCGGTTTCTCTTCAATAGATAATACTTTATTGTCTTTGTCGAATTCAACAACACCATATCGCTCAGGATCCTGGACATGGTAAGCAAATACCACTCCCCCATCAGGGTCATTATTTTTGAACAATAAATTACTCAACCCAGAACCATAAAAGATATTATCTCCTAATATGAGCGCTACTTTATCATTTCCAATGAAAGATTCTCCTATCACAAAAGCCTGAGCAAGACCGTTGGGGGTTTCCTGAACAGCATAACTAAAAGAACAACCAAGATTTTTACCATCGCCCAAAAGTTTCTGGAAGTTCGGCATATCATGAGGTGTTGAAATGATAAGAATATCCTTAATTCCAGCCAGCATTAGAATTGAAAGAGGATAATATATCATTGGTTTATCATAAACCGGCATAAGCTGCTTGCTTACAGCAAGCGTCAATGGATGTAATCGTGTACCAGACCCTCCGGCAAGAATTATACCTTTCATTTTTTTATTTTTTTATTGATTCAAGATTAAACTTATACCAGTTATATGTAATCTCCAGCCCTTGAGAAACTTTAATTGCAGGTTCATACCCAAGCAATGATTTTGCCTTGCTAATATTTGCCAGACTATCCTGAATATCACCAACACGTTTGGGATGAATCTCAGGCTGAATTTCGTTATTACCAGAAATCTCCTGCAACTTTTTAAAGACCCCAACTAAAGATATAGTATCTCCAAAAGCTGCATTATAAATAGTGTTCAATGCCTCAGGATTATCTGTAAATGCTGCTTTAATGTTAGCCTGCACGGCATTTTCTACAAAAGTAAAATCCCTGCTTTGACTCCCATCTCCATGAAAAATAACTTTACCACCTGTAAGAAATGCTTCTATAAATCTTGGTATAACAGCGGCATAAGCACCTTGCACATTTTGCCTTGGACCAAATACATTAAAATACCTCAGCCCAATCAAGTTTACTCCGTAAATTTTAGAGAAAACATCGGCATACATTTCATTTATTTTCTTTGTAACAGAATAAGGAGACAACGCATTTCCTACTTTATCTTCCTGCTTTGGGAGTTCTTGATTATCGCCATAGACTGAAGAAGAAGAGGCAAAGACCATCCTTCTAACAGATTGATCTTTGACCGCGACAAGCATATTTAAGAATCCGTTGACATTAACTTCATTAGAAGTTATCGGATCATTGATACTTCTCGGGACAGAGCCTAAAGCAGCCTGATGAAAAACGATATCAACCCCCTCACAAGCCCTTTGGCAAGTTTCAGAATTTCTAATATCCCCTTCTATAAATTCAAATGAAGGATTATCTTCAAATGCAGAAATATTATGATAAAACCCAGTAGATAAGTTATCCAGAACCTTTACTTTTCCTGCATTATATTTAAGCAGATATTCTACCAGATTAGATCCTATAAATCCGGCTCCTCCTGTTACCAGGAAACAGTAGTTACTTAAATTTTCTTTATGAAAGGGAGTTTGAAACATCCTTAAAATTTTGAACTATATTGTAGTTGATAATAATTCTGATAGGCTCCGGAAGTTACATTTTCAAGCCACTCCTTATTATTCAGGTACCAGTCAACTGTAATATTAAGGCCTTCTTCAAACTGAAGTGAAGGCTCCCACCCAAGCTCTTGCTTTATTTTAGTAGCATCAATTGCATATCTTAGATCATGACCTGCCCTGTCTTTAACATAAGTTATGAGTGTTTCTGATTCACCTACAGGTCTTCCAAGTTTTTGGTCCATTACTTTGCATACTAACTTAACAATGTCAATATTCTTCCATTCATTGTTCCCGCCAATATTATATGTTTCACCGATCTTGCCTTTGTGAAAGATTACATCAATAGCTCTTGCATGATCTACAACATATAGCCAATCCCTGATATTCTCTCCCTTACCATAAACAGGTAATGGCTTTTTGTTGATGATATTATTAATCATCAAAGGCAGAAGTTTTTCAGGAAATTGATTTTGGCCATAGTTATTACTGCAATTGCTTACTAATACAGGAATTTTATAGGTATTATGATAAGCTCTTACGAAATGATCAGAACCTGCTTTTGATGCAGAATATGGAGATTGAGGATCGTATGATGTTGTCTCTGTAAAGAATCCTCCATCATGAAGAGAACCATAGACCTCATCTGTGGAAACGTGGTAAAATATCTTACCATCATAGTTATCTTTCCAGATGCTTTTGGCTGCATTTAAAAGATTAACTGTCCCAACAATATTTGTAAAAATAAATTCCATTGGATTTTCGATGGATCTGTCCACATGACTTTCTGCAGCCAAATGTATTACTCCATCAAACTTGTGTTCATTAAAAAGGGCTGATATAAATCCCGTATCTACGATATCGCCTTTCACAAATTTATAGTTTGGTGCATTTTCTACATCTGTAAGGTTCGCCAGATTTCCTGCGTAAGTAAGCTTATCAAGATTATAAATCAAATAATCAGAATATTTATTTACAAATAGCCTTACTACATGAGATCCAATAAATCCGGCTCCTCCTGTTATCAATATCTTTTTACTAAAGGTTTTCATAGATGTTCTTTATAAGCTCCAATATGTCAAATTTTTAAATTGATTCCGATACATCCCTTTTAAGTCAATAAAAACTGAATTCTGATCCATTAATTTACTAAAGTAGGATGGGTCGAGAGATGTATATTCCTTGTGAGGCACGGCCATAATTATGGCATCATATGGCCCCACAGTCTTTTGATTTATGTTAATTCCGTACTCATGCTCAAAATCTTCAGAAGATGCATGAGGATCTATAATATCTACTGTCAGTGAAAATGACCTTAACTCTTTGATCACATCCACAACTTTTGAGTTCCTTATATCTTCAACGTTTTCTTTAAATGTAGCCCCCATTATCAGGACTTTACTCTGATTAATATTTTTATTTTTTTTAATCAGCAGCTGAATAGTTTTCTTAGCTATATAAGCCCCCATATTATCATTTATTGATCGACCACTCAGAATCACATTCGGATTATACCCCAATGATTTAGCTTTGTGAGTTAGATAATACGGGTCTACACCTATACAATGGCCTCCCACAAGTCCAGGAGTAAATTTCAAAAAATTCCATTTAGTCGCAGCAGCTTCCAGTACTTCATAAGTGTTGATTCCGAGCTTATCACAAATAATTGAAAGCTCATTCATCAATGCAATATTCAGATCTCGCTGGGTATTTTCAATAATTTTAGCTGACTCTGCAACTTTAATTGAAGAGGCTTTATGAATTCCTGCCTCTACAACGAGTGCATAAATTTTTGCAATTTCATCCATTGCTTGATCATCAGATCCTGCAACAACTTTAATAATTTTTGAGAGCGTATGTTCTTTGTCTCCCGGGTTTATTCTTTCAGGGGAATACCCTACTTTAAAATCTTCATTAAATTTTAAGCCGGAAATCCTTTCTAGGATAGGAATACAATCCTCTTCAGTACAACCTGGGTAAACAGTAGATTCAAACACAACATAGTCGCCTTTTTTCAACACCTTCCCTACAGTATTACAAGCTGCTATGAGTGGTTTAAGATCAGGATGATTGAATGTATCTATCGGAGTAGGAACTGCTACAATAAAAAAACTCACATCTTTAAGATCCTCAACAGAATGAGTAAAAATGATACTTTTTCCCAAAAAATCTTCTTTATCCAATTCGCCGCTTGGATCTATACATCGACGCATCAGCTCAACACGCTCTTTGTTTATATCAAATCCGACAACATCAGTTTTTTTGGCGAATTCCAGAGCAATTGGCAGCCCAACATATCCCAACCCAACCACACATAAACTCTTTCTCCTGGCTACAATATCATCATATATATTAAAGTCCATCCTTTAAATTAGCCTGCCAGCAAAAGCTGGCAGGACTTTTTAATTATAAATGATATTTCTCTCAAAAGATTACTTCGAATAACTAGAAAATTCTTTAGGTTCTGTTTTCAACTCTTCTGAAGGTAAATTTTTGAAGTAATCATAAGTTACTTTTAGTCCTTCTGATCTGGAAACTTTTGGCTCCCATCCAAGAATTTCTTTTGCTCTCGTAATATCCGGCCTTCTTTGTTTAGGATCATCTGTTGGTAGAGGCTTATAGATTATTTTCTGAGAAGTACCTGTAAGTTTAATAATTTCCTCAGCAAATTCTTTAATAGTAATTTCATCAGGATTACCAACATTTACCGGATATACATAGTCACTCAACAATAACCTGTAAATACCTTCAACAAGGTCATCAACATAGCAGAATGATCTGGTTTGAGATCCATCACCGAATACAGTAAGATCTTCTCCTCTGATAGCCTGACCAACGAATGCAGGAAGTGCTCTTCCATCATTTAATCGCATTCTAGGACCATAAGTGTTAAAAATTCTAACGATTCTGGTTTCAAGTCCATGAAAAGTATGATAAGCCATAGTAATAGCTTCCTGAAACCTTTTGGCCTCATCGTAAACTCCTCTAGGACCTATAGGGTTAACATTTCCCCAATAATCCTCATTCTGAGGATGAACATGGGGGTCTCCATAAATTTCGGAAGTAGAAGCCACAAGGATTCTTGCCTTTTTAGCCCTTGCTAAACCTAAAAGATTGTGCGTTCCTAATGAACCTACTTTTAATGTCTGAATAGGAATTTTCAGATAATCTATTGGGCTGGCCGGAGAGGCAAAATGAAGAATATAGTCCAGGTTGCCAGGGACATGCACAAATTTCGAAACGTCACAATTATAAAATTCAAATTGTGGCAAATGAAACAAGTGTTCAATATTTCTTAAATTTCCCGTAATCAGGTTGTCCATTGCTATTACATGGTAACCTTCTGCGATAAATCTATCACACAGGTGAGACCCTAAAAAGCCGGCACCTCCGGTAACTAAAACTCTTTTATTTGTTGTGGCTTTATTATACATTTCTAAGTAACCTCTTAGTTTTCAATAATTTTATCTTTGCTAATGGTAATTTTTTCTCCTGTTTTGGAATCTCTTGTTACTTTTTCTCTTCCAATAGATTCATAATGGAAACCTAATTCCTTCATTTGTTCAGTTTTGAATACATTTCTTCCATCGAAAATCACTTTTGCATTCATTCTCTGGATCATTTTAGGGAAATCAGGAGTACGGAATGCAGGCCATTCTGTAACAATTACTAATGCATCAGCTTTAAGTAAAGCGTCATACTGATTGTCAACAAAGGTAATTCTGTCGCCCAAGATTTTTTTCACATTATCCATAGCTTCCGGATCAAAGGCTGCTATTTCTGCACCTTCTGCTAATAGAGCATTGATAATATATAAAGCTGGCGCTTCTCTGATATCATCAGTATTTGGTTTAAATGCTAATCCCCAAATTGCTATTCTTTTTCCCATAAGATTACCCTTGAAGAAGTTCTTAATCTTCGGAATCATAATGGTTTTCTGAATTTCGTTGATATCTTCAACTGCGTTCAGAATTTTAAAATCATAGTTATTGTCTTTTGCAGTTTTAACAAGAGCTTTTACGTCTTTAGGAAAACAGCTTCCTCCATATCCAACACCTGCAAAAAGGAATCTGTTACCAATTCTTTTATCAGTACCAATACCCATTCTAACCATATCTACATTCGCTCCTACTTTTTCACATAGGTTTGCTATTTCATTCATAAATGAAATTTTCATGGCAAGAAAGGCATTTGCAGCATATTTTGTAAGCTCAGCAGACTCTTCATCCATCATGTGAATAGGATTTCCCTGCATTACGAATGGAGCGTACAGTTTTTCCATCAGTTTTTTCGCTCTTTCAGAAGATGTACCAATTACCACGCGGTCTGGTTTCATAAAATCCTCAATAGCGACGCCCTCTCTTAAGAATTCCGGGTTAGAAACAACATCAAACTCGCAATTGCAATTCATTGCAATTTTTTGTCTTACCTTTTTAGCAGTTCCTACTGGAACAGTACTTTTATCTATGACGACAACATAGTCTTTTATTAAAGAGCCTAGCTGCTCGGCCACCTTTAAGATAAAGCTCAAATCAGCTGCGCCATCCGCTCCTGGAGGTGTAGGCAAAGCTAAAAAGATTACCTCTGCTCCATCAATTGCATCTTCTAGTTTAGTCGTAAAAGTCAATCTGCCCTCATTAATGTTTCTTTCAAACATAATATCAAGACCAGGCTCATAAATTGGCACAATACCCTCCTTCATTTTGCAGACCTTTTGCTCATCGATATCGACACAAGTCACAAAATTGCCTGTTTCAGCAAAACAGGTTCCTGTTACTAAACCTACATATCCTGTTCCTACAACTGTAATTTTCATGATTATAAAGTTAACGGTTTACCAAAAATTCAATATAATTCCTTTTGCTAAGATAGCATTACTTTTTTATAACTTTATCAAGAGCCACAATGTTGGAAATACTTTTTTTTCCTATTTGGACCAAAAGTTCAATTTTTTCTCAACAAATTAAAATTGTACAACGTTTATAAAAAAAAAATATTTTTAGAATATGAATTTTGACCTCAATGAAAACCAACAAATGATAGCCAGAATGATCCAGGATTTTGGCCAGAGAAGTATAAAACCTCATGTATTGGAATGGGATGAAAAACAGGAGTTCCCTATTCCTCTCTTCAAAAAACTGGGAGAATTGGGACTCATGGGTGTTTTGGTACCCGAAATATACGGAGGGGCAGGATTCTCATATTTTGAATACATTACTGCAATCAAGGAAATATCCAAAATTGACGGTGCGATAGGACTTTCAGTAGCAGCGCACAATTCCCTTTGCACTGGCCATATTTTATCTTTCGGTAATGAGGATCAAAAAAAGAAATATTTGCCCAAACTTGCTTCAGCAGAATTTATTGGGGCCTGGGGTCTTACTGAACCAAATACAGGATCAGATGCTGGAAATATGAAAACCGTTGCCGTGCAGGATGGTGATTATTGGATAATAAATGGATCCAAAAATTTTATTACCCATGGTAAATCAGGAGATTTGGCAGTGGTGATAACAAGAACAGGAAATCCAGGTGAGCACAGATGTTCTACCGCATTTATTATTGAAAAAGGTACTCCCGGATTTAGCGCAGGAAAAAAAGAAAATAAATTGGGAATGCGCGCATCCGAAACAACAGAACTCATATTTGACAATGTAAGAGTCCACAAAGATCAAATGCTTGGAAGTAAGGGAGATGGCTTTGTCCAAGCAATGAAAGTTCTTGATGGAGGAAGGATATCAATTGCAGCATTAAGCCTTGGCATTGCAGAAGGAGCATTTGATGCCGCATTAAAATATTCTCAGGAACGTCATCAATTCAACAAGCCTATTGCTTCTTTTCAGGGAATTTCATTTAAACTGGCAGAAATGGCTACCGAACTTGAGGCCGCAAATCTCCTGACCTTAAAAGCGGCAGATATGAAAATCAAAGGAATGCACATGACAAAAGAGGCGGCGATGGCAAAATATTATGCATCCGAAGTTGCAGTAAAAGTTGCAAATGAGGCTGTTCAGATTTTTGGTGGATATGGATATACAAAGGATTTCCCTGTAGAAAAATTTTATAGAGACGCGAAACTGTGTACAATTGGTGAAGGAACTTCAGAAATTCAAAAAATAGTTATAAGTAAAAATCTAATAAATTAAAAATTTAAATCTAGGCAAGTGAATATTTGTGAATAATTACTTATATTTGCATCCCTTAAATTGAAAATAAATGATTATCATCAACGTAAAAGAAAACGAGTCAATAGATAAAGCTCTTAAGAGATTTAAGAAGAAATTCGAAAGAACAGGTGTATTGAAAGAACTTCGCGCAAGAAGCTATTACGAGAAAAAATCTGTTTCCAGAAGAGCTGAAAAAATCAGAGCTGTTTATAGACAAAAACTTAATGAGCAAGAAACAATATAGTTTCTTTCTTTTGAAATAAGATTTTTTTTATTATGTTTAGTATTACCTGATATTCAGGTAGTACTAATATGATAGAATCGTATTTAAATTATATTAGATATGAAAAAAGGTATAGCAATCATACCTTTATTTCATATCAAAATGACCTCAATCAATTCTCTGTCTTTTCAAAAGACAGCTATGGCTTGTCATGCCCTTCTGAAGCATCTTATCAGATGATTAGAGCTTGGATTATAACATTGGCAGAAAATGAAATTACAGCAAAATCAATCAACAGGAAGATTGCATGTCTAAGATCTTTCTTTAAATATCTCCTTAAACAAGGAACAATTCAAAAAGACCCTACTCTTCGTCTTAAAGCACCTAAAATAAACAAACAATTACCTCATTTTGTCGAGGAAAACGATTTATTACGTCTCCTTGATCATTTCATATTTTCCTTAGACTTTTATGGATTCAGAGATAAACTTATCCTTGAACTTCTTTATGGAACAGGTATTCGTTTGTCCGAACTTATTTCAATAAAAGAAGAACACATCAATAAGTTTGAGCGTATTATTAAAATCAAAGGGAAGGGAAACAAGGAACGAATCATTCCTCTGAACGAAAACCTAATGAATCTTATTAATATATATAAGAAGGAGAGAGAAAAAGTGATTGAAAAGCCTAATGAATATTTAATTATTACGGACAAAGGTGAACAAAGCTATCCGATGTTTATTTACCGCACAGTAAAAAACTATCTTGATACCATACCCACTTTGGAAAAAAGAAGTCCCCATGTATTGAGGCATACTTTTGCTACTCATCTTCTTAATAAAGGAGCAGATTTGAATGCTATTAAGGATTTGTTGGGGCACAGCAGCCTTGCAGCAACTCAGGTTTATACCCATAATTCTCTGGATAAGCTCAAAGCCATTTTTGAGCAGGCTCATCCAAAAGCATGATTGATAACTTTAAATTATATAACTATGAAACTTCAAATGCAATCTATCCATTTCGACGCAGACAAAAAGTTGCTAGATTTTATTCAGAAAAAACTGGACAAACTTGAAACTTTTTATGATAGAATCACTGAAGGAGACGTTTACCTTCGGGTCGAGACAGATGATGTTAAAGGGAATAAATCTGTGCATGTTAAACTTTTTCTTCCTGGAACATCAATAATGGCTAAGGAACAAGCCGCTTCATTTGAAGAAGCTGTTGATTTAGTCTATGAAAACTTAAAACGTCAACTTCAGAAGACCAAAGAAAAAATGAACTCAATCTAATTATTACTATCAGATTGATTGTATTTATAATGAAAAAAGCCCCAAATCGGGGCTTTTTCATTAAATTATTTTTTAAAACTTATAAAGTACGTTTAGTTTCTTTTTCTTCGAATGCCTCAACTATATCACCTACCTGCAGGTCATTAAACCCTTGGAAGCTCAAGCCGCACTCATATCCAAATTTCACTTCACTCACATCATCTTTATATCTCTTCAGTGAATCTAGCTTACCAGTATGAACAACAATTCCATCTCTGACTACTCTGACTTTACTTTGTCTTCTGATAAGGCCATCAGTAACATAACAGCCGGCAATAGTACCAACTTTTGAAATCTTGAATGTCTCTCTAACTTCAACATTTGCTACAACGACCTCTTCAAGTTTTGGCTCAAGCATGCCTTCCATCGCATCTTTCACTTCATTGATCGCATCGTAAATGATGGAGTAAAGTCTGATTTCAATTTCTTCCTGATCAGCAAGCTTTCTTGATGTTGTAGTTGGCCTTACCTGGAAACCTACAATGATTGCATCCGATGCAGATGCTAGCAATACATCTGATTCCGAAATTGCACCAACTGCTTTATGTATGATTCTAACCTGAATTTCAGGAGTAGATAGTTTAAGCAATGAATCAGAAAGTGCTTCAACCGAACCATCCACGTCACCTTTAACGATAATGTTAAGCTCTTTGAAGTTTCCGATAGCAAGCCTTCTTCCGATTTCGTCAAGTGTTATATGTTTTCTTGTGCGGATACTCTGCTCACGAAGCAATTGCTCCCTCTTAGTAGCAATTTCCCTTGCTTCTCTTTCAGACTCCATAACATGAAATTTATCACCTGCCTGCGGTGCTCCATTCAAACCAAGCAGCTGAACCGGAGTAGATGGGCCTGCCTTTTTGACTTTAACGCCTCTATGATCAGTCATTGCTTTAACTTTTCCATAGTGAGCTCCGGCAACAACAACGTCTCCAACACTAAGTGAACCACTTTGAACAAGAACCGTAGCTAAATAACCACGACCTTTATCAAGAGACGCTTCCACAATAGTTCCTGAGGCATTTCTATTAGGATTTGCCTTTAAATCTAGAATTTCAGCCTCTAGCAAGACTTTATCCAATAACTCAGAAATACCTTTTCCGCTCTTCGCAGATATTAACTCACACTGATATTTTCCACCCCAGTCTTCTACTAAGATATTTTCTTTAGCAAGCTCTTCTTTAATTTTATCAGGGTTAGCAGTAGGTTTATCCACCTTATTGATAGCAATAACTATCGGCACACCCGCAACCATAGCATGATTTATTGCCTCTTTAGTTTGCGGCATCACACTATCGTCTGCTGCTACAACTATAATTACAATATCTGTAATTTTAGCTCCACGGGCACGCATCGCGGTGAACGCTTCGTGACCTGGGGTATCCAGGAAGGTTATTTTCTTGCCTGAATCTGTGGTTACATTATATGCACCAATGTGCTGAGTGATACCTCCGGCTTCGCCTTGTACAACTTTAGTTTTTCTTATATAATCAAGGAGTGACGTCTTTCCATGATCGACGTGTCCCATAATTGTTACTATAGGAGCCCTTTCAACCATGTCTTCGGGGCGATCTTCAGCCTCTGCAATGATTTCCTCATCATCGCTTGAGATAAATTCTGTAGTGTACCCAAATTCATCAGCAATTACGGTAATTGCTTCCGCATCTAGCCTTTGATTTATTGAAACAAACATACCTAAACTAAGGCATGTCGAAATAACTTGGTTAACAGAAACCTCCATCATAACGGCCAAGTCATTTGCTGAGATATATTCTGTAACTCTCAAAACTTTGGCCTGTTCATGTTCATGAAGCATCCTTTCCTCCTCAGCCTCGGCAAATGCAGACCTTTTGTCCTTTCTGTATTTTGCTCTGTTAACTGGGCCTTTGTTTCCGCTTAATTTTGCAAGTGTCGCTTTGATTTGATCCTGAATCTGTTTATCAGAAACCTCCTCTTTTACAACTGGCTTCTTAAAGTTTTTGTTTCTGTTATTATTATCCCTATTGGCATTTCCAGGTCTATTAGCATTTCCAGGTCTATTGTCTCTGGATTGTGTTCCTGCTCCTGTCTGAACCTGAGGCGTCCCTGTTTGAGTAGTGGGCTGGCCTTCCTTGCCAGGAATTCTGAGTCTTTTACGCTTTCTCTTAAGTTTCTTTTTGTCTTTGTCGTCAGAAGAGGCTACAGGTTTATTATCCTTTTTCTTAGGCTTATCTGGCAATTCTATTTTGCCCATTACGGTAAGACCTTTCAAGGTATCGGCTTTTGCCTTTATTAACTCCTCTTCTTCCTGTGGCTTAACAACCGGTGGCATTTGCTGCAGAGGTTTTGTGATTACTTCTTCGGTCACCTGAACTGGTTTTACAATTTCCTCTACCGGCTTTTCTTCCTTCTTCACTTCCGGAATCTTGATTTCCTTAGGTTCAGGTGCAACAGGAGCAACTACTTCTTCCACCTTTGGCTTTACAGGCTCCTTAACTTCAACTACTTCCTGAACTACTTTTACAGGTTTTACAGGCACAGGTTCCTCTTTTATAGTTACCGGCTCCTCTGCTTTTTTCACTTCTTTAGGTTGCTCGACAACTTGCTTAGGTTCTTTTACCTCCGCAGGTTCTTCGACTTTAGGTTTAGTTTTTTTCTTCTCATTCAGATCAATTTTCCCTAATACTTTTATCCCTTGAAGCTTTACTTTTGAAAGATCTGATTCTGAAGAGGCATCTACTTGCTGTTCTTTAACAGGTTCAGTTTTGACAACCGGCTCTTCTGCTGGTTTGCTTTTTTCTGTACTAGTATTTTTAATGAAGAATTCTTCGTCTTCATCTTTAGCTCTTTTCTCAGCTGTATTTTCTGACTCAATGATGATGTTGTCAGTATGCTTTTTACCAATGGTGAGACCAGACGCTTCCTTTTTATCAAGTGCTGAAGACTCGAATTCTTTCATCAGCAGATTGAATTGTTGAAGCGTTATTTTTGAATTAGGATTATTTTCAATTTCAAAGCCTTTAGCAGCAAGGTGTTCTGTAATTGTAGAAAGACCTACATTCAGTTTTCTTGCCACCTGGCTTAGCCTCATCATTTTTTCTTCAGTCATTACCTAATATTGTAATAATAATAATTGTAATAGTTTTTTTTATTCGAATTCTTGCTTCAGAATACTAAGAACATCTTCAATCGTTTCCTCTTCTAGTTCTGTTCTTCTAACAAGGTCTTCTTTTGTTAGTGCTAGTACACTTTTAGCAGTGTCCAACCCAACTCTTTTTAACTCCTCGATAATCCAGGATTCAATTTCATCGCTAAACTCTGAAAGATCGACATCTTCCTCTTCCTGTTCTGAAAGTTCGCGGAATACGTCTATTTCCATACCTACAAGTTTGCTTGCCAATTTTATATTTTGACCGCCTTTACCTATAGCTAGCGATACTTGATCAGGCTTTAAGAATACAGAAACGCGACCTTCATCACCATCAATTTTGATATTTCCAATTTTAGCAGGACTAAGAGCTCTTGCAATATAAAGCTCCAGATTGTCTGTAAAATTGATAACATCAATATTTTCATTTTCTAATTCTCTAACTATGCTGTGGATCCTAGATCCTTTCATACCAACACATGCTCCAACAGGATCAATTCTATCATCATAGGATTCTACTGCTACCTTTGCTCTTTCTCCTGGTTCTCTTACTACTTTTTTGATAGAAATCAGACCGTCATAAACCTCAGGGACTTCACTTTCAAATAATCTTTCAAGGAAAGCTGGGGATGTTCTGGATAAGATAATTTTGGGATTACCATTGTGCATTTCCACACGATGAACAATAGCTCTTGCGCTATCGCCTTTTCTGAATCTGTCTTTTGGAATCTGTTCACTCCTTGGCAATACTAGTTCATTACCTTCTCCATCCAATAAAAGAACTTCTTTATTTAGAATCTGATATACTTCACCAGCGATGATTTCGCCAACTATTTCTTTATATTTTTGAAAAAGGATATCCTTTTCAAGGTCTTTAATTTTCTGGATAAGAGTTTGGCGAGCTGTCATTACCAACCTTCTACCAAAGTCTATAAGTTTAACTTCTTCGGCTACTTCTTCCCCAACTTCAAAATCTGCCTCTATCTTTCTTGCATCAGTAAGGGAAATATGTTTATTTTCATCAAAGTCAAAACTATCTTCTGCAAATTCATCATCAACTATTTCGCGAATACGCCAAATTTCAAGGTCACCTTTGTCAACATTGATAATAACATCAAAGTTTTCGTCTGTGACAAATTTCTTTCTGATCATTGTTCTGAAAACATCTTCCAGAATCCTTATCATTGTCGGACGATCAATGTTTTTAAATTTTGCAAATTCCGCAAATGACTCGATTAATATTGAACTCTCCATTTCCTTATTTAAATGAAACTAGAACATTTGTTTTCTTAATATCTCTGAAAGCGATTTGACGGCTTTCTATTATATTTTTTTTTGACGCTTTATCTTTCTTTTCTGCATCCAGAACTATTAACTCTTCGCTAACCTCTTTCAGCAGACCATCAATTTGACTTTCGTCTAATAAAGTAACACTTACTCTTCGACCAATATTCCTATAATACTGCCTCTTTAATTTCAATGGCTGATCTATCCCTGGGGAAGAAACTTCCAGTACATAGGCCGAATCAATTAAATTGTATTCTTCAATCTCGTTCCCTACCTTTCTGCTCAGATATGCACATGTATCAATATCAACTCCCTTATCACCATCAAGAGTTATGCTTATCTTTTGCCTTCCTGAATTGCCTGTAATAACTAAATCAACAATGAACAAATCATCGCTGGAAAGGTATTTTTCGGCAATATGAAGTAACTTCTCCTCTATCTTCATTAATAATTTATAAATAAAAGAGGGGACTATGTCCCCTCTTAATCATACTTATCCTAAATTTGAACAATGCAAAATTAACCAAAATTCTTTTTTTTCAAAAAATATTACCTAAAATTAAAATTTTATTTACAGAAATAATACTTTCAATGAAATCAGTTGATAATGGTTGGTTATCAGTGAATTTAATCTTCACAGTTCTAATTTTTGGGGGAATTCTTCTCGTATATACTTCCAATGAATTTCCTCCCCAAAAAGTTCAAATTCTTATTTTGATCCCCCTGTTAATCCCATTTTTTCTATTACTTAATATTTTTTTAATCTTTTTAAATTCTTTCAAAAAAAATCATTACAAAGCGATCATATTTTTTTTATTACTTCTTTTCGGTGGCTTCAAATATTTTGGGAGAACATTTCAATTGAGCTTACACAAAAAAGATGGGGAACAAATAAAAATTGCAAGTTACAATGTTCGCGTTTTTAGCGCCTACCATAAAAAGGGTGAACAGAAAATCAAACAATCTCAAAACTCAATCAATTGGATTAAAAAAAGTGGTGCTCAAATTGTTTGTATTCAGGAATTTTATACTAATAATACCATAGAAGAGTTGAACACAATTAAGATCTTTAAAAAAAACTACCCTAATAATAGAATTATTCCTTATTACGATATTCCCCCTCAAAAACTTGGCTTGGCAATATTATCAAAATATAAAATTATTAAATCCGGAGAAGTAAAATTCACCAGTAGTACTTTTAACCAGGCGATGTTTGCTGATATTAAAATAAATAAAAATAAAACTTTACGTGTATACAATGTTCATCTACAATCGATGAATATCGATCAAAAAATCTTTACAGGGTCAGAGTTTGAAAAAGAATTACTATTTAGCTCAATTAAAAAATATAAACGCGGAGCACTTGAAAGAGCTGAACAATTAAAACAAATACTCAAACATATCAACAATAGCCCATATCCTGCAATTATCTGCGGAGACTTTAATGATGTCCCGTATAGCTATGTTTATGAGCAATTCAGAAATCATTTTAAAAATGGATTTGAGGAGAAAGGAGATGGTTTTGGCTTTACCTATTCTAGCAAATATTCTTTTTTAAGAATTGATAACATTTTTGCTTCGAAGCAAATCAAATTTATTAATTTTAAAACTCATGATTCTGTCTGGGGGTCGGACCATTTCCCGATTTCTGCAGACGTTTTTATAGAAAATTAATTTTTATCAAGTCATTACCACCGTTTTATTTAAATTCGCAGCATGAATAAGGACTTAAAAATTTACAATACTCTTTCCAGAGAAAAGGAAGTATTTGAACCCATACTTGCGCCTTATGTGGGAATGTATGTATGTGGCCCAACAGTTTATGGGGATCCTCACCTAGGTCATTCAAGAGCAGCAATAACATTCGATATAGTTTTCAGATACCTTCAGTTTCTTGGATTTAAAGTCAGGTATGTCAGAAATATTACTGATGTAGGACACTTGGAAAATGATGCAGACGAGGGGGAAGACAAAATTGCAAAAAAGGCAAAACTTGAGCAATTGGAGCCAATGGAGGTAGTTCAGCATTATACCGATGCTTACCATAGAATTATGAACAGGATGAATGTCTTGTCTCCATCTATCGAGCCACATGCAAGCGGCCATATCCTTGAGCAAATCGATCTTACGGAAAAAATCATAGATAGCGGTTTTGGTTATGTTGTAGATGGTTCTGTCTATTTTGATGTGGTTAAGTATTCCAAATCAAACCACTATGGAAAGCTGTCTGGTAGGGTTATAGAGGATTTAATAACAGGTACAAGAGAGCTCGATGGATCCGGTAAAGCTAATTCTCTTGATTTTGCTCTTTGGAAAAAAGCTTCTCCGGAGCATATTATGAAATGGCAGTCTCCATGGGGAGAAGGATTCCCTGGATGGCATATTGAATGCTCTGCAATGAGTACCAAATATCTTGGAAAACATTTTGATATTCACGGGGGAGGGATGGACTTAATGTTCCCACACCATGAATGTGAAATAGCACAAGCAACTGCAGGAAATCATGCTGAGCCGGCAAAGTACTGGATGCATAACAATATGATCACCATTAATGGTCAGAAAATGGGTAAATCTTTGGGAAATTTTATCACCATGGACGAGCTCTTCTCAGGGAAACATGCTTTGTTAAAACAAGCATACACACCAATGACCATAAGGTTTTTTATTTTGCAGGCGCATTACAGATCCACATTAGATTTTTCAAATGAGGCATTAATTGCGGCACAAAAAGGTTATAAAAAACTTTTAAATGGTTTAAAGCTTGTTAAATATCTAAGTCAAAATCCAGAGGTTTCAGAACCATGCAATGAAGCTTTGGACCTTGAACTTAAAAAGCTCTCAGAGGCCTGCTTCGAAGGGCTGAATGATGATTTTAATACAGCTATTACTATTGCAAGTTTGTTTAACCTTTTGAAAAAAATAAATGGTTTTCAAACAGGTGCACTAAATATCGATCAGATTTCATCCGAAACTTTAAGTAAAGTAAAGGATACTTTTATTAACATAACCGAAAATATCCTTGGTCTTCTTGAGGAAGGAATTAATGAAAATGAGTCGTTAATCGAAGGCTTACTTGAATTTTACAGGGACGCCAAATCTCTTAAAGATTATGAGAAGGTTGATAAAATCAGAAAGTATTTTAAAGAAGCGGGTCTTGTAATAAGAGATTCCAAAAATTCCATTGATTGGGCATATGAAGAATAATTTCTCAATAGCAGTAATTGCAGCTTTCTCTTTATTTATTCTTTCTTCTTGTGGAGAGGATAAACCAAAACAGGATAAGCAACCTCAGGTTTCCAAGCCTTTAGTTCAGGCGCCTCTGTTTAATAGTGATTCAGCATACAAATTTATTGAACAACAAGTGGCTTTTGGCCCAAGAGTGCCTAATACTCCTGCCCATCAAAAATGTGGTTCTTTTCTTATTTCAAAACTACAAACCTTTGCTGACACTATAATTGTTCAGGAATTTCAGTCGAAGGCTTTTGATGGAAAAATGCTGAATCTTAAAAACATTAAAGCATCATTTAATCTGAAAGCAACAAAAAGAATATTACTGACATCCCATTGGGATTCAAGACCATTTGCAGACCAGGATTCAATAAACCAAAAGAGTCCAATACTAGGTGCAAACGATGGAGCCAGTGGAGTTGGAGTTCTTATAGAAATAGCCAGATTGCTTAGTGAAAATACAAAGCCAAATGTAGGGGTTGATATTATTTTATTTGACGGGGAAGATTATGGACAACCTGAATTCTATCAGGGGGATCAACAATACGATTCATGGTGCCTTGGCTCTCAATATTGGGCAAAAAACAAAGGTGATTATACGGCATACTTTGGTATCTTGTTAGACATGGTTGGAGGCAAAGATGCCAAATTTGGAATGGAAGGTACTTCTATGGTTTATGCACCTTCAATTGTTAAAAAAGTATGGGATATTGCAAACAGACTAGGATTTGGAAAACATTTTATTTACCAGGAAACTGCTCAAATAACAGATGACCACCTTTATGTTAACCAGATTGCCAAAATACCAATGATTGATATTATTGAATTTGAAAATTCTGATGGAAATTATTTTGGATCATACTGGCACACTCACAATGACAATATGAGTGTTATTGATAAAAATACATTAAAAGCAGTAGGCCAAACAGTACTCCAGACAGTTTATGAAGAATAATTTAAATTATCTGTGGTACAGTAAACGACTACAGATTCTTTTGAATTCACGTTGAGAATATATTTTGCTCCAAGTATAAAAGCTCTGTTATCTGCTTCATGCCCTGCCGGAAAATTAAAGCCGACAGGGTATGTATATTCTTTAACCGAATCAGCAATGATTTCAAAAGCAGATTTTCCGAAGGGTACCGTGTTATCTGACATATCGCTAAAATGCCCTACAATAAGTCCTTTTAACTTATTTAATTTACCAGCTCTTTTCAACTGAATCATCATCCTGTCTATCCTGTAAAGATTTTCTCCAACATCTTCAAGAAACAGAATTTTGTCCTCTGTTGAAATATCCGATGATGTTCCTATTAGGGAAACAAGTATAGATAAATTCCCTCCCACAATTTGCCCTTCTATATTACCTGTTCGGTTTAACTTGTGATATGGGAACTGAAAAGGATTAAGCTTTCCGAACAAAGTATCTCGAAGTGTTTGAATTGAATGCCGGTTATGATTTTTACCAAAAACTACAGGCATACTTGAATGAATGGACTGAAACCCTATTGAATTAAGATGAGTTAATAAAACTGTGACATCACTAAAGCCTGCTACCCATTTGGAATGAGCTTCAAAACCACTAAAACTTATATCGTCAATTATCCTTGACGTGCCATATCCTCCTCTGGCACAAATAATTGCCTTAACTTCTTTATCATCTAAAAATTCTTGCAAATCTGAAAATCTTGCTTCATCTGTCCCAGCAAACTGATGAAAATGATTATAACAGTTCTTACCAACTTTAACTTTCACCCCCCAGCTTTTAATTATTTCAATACCAGCATTAAGCTCTTCAGGAAGGAAATTTTTAGCAGTAGCTACTACCCCAACAACATCACCAACTTTTAGAAAGTCAGGTTTTTTCATAAAATGATAATAAAATAAATTCGTGAATTGTTTTAATTAATAAGAGAAGGTAAAAGAGAGGAGATATAAAAAAAGCCTCACAAGGAGGCTTTTTCATTCTGATTTACAATAATTATTTCTTTTTTACCGGAGCACCTGATCCTGCAGGTTTATTCTCAGCTGGTTTAGGTTGAGTTGTGCCTGCGCCTGTTCCTGCACCAGCACCAGTCCCGATCCCTGTATTATTATTAGCATCTGTTGCGCCTGGAGCTGGAGGTGTTACTCCTAGTTTCTTAAGTACAAGATCAGAGATATTATCATCTTTGCTTTTTGCGTAAAGGATTATAGCAGATCCTCCATAATCAGCATGGGTACTGAAAATGTAAGAGTAATTGTTCTCCTCAGCTACCTGATCAATAGCCTTTTGAATTTTCTCAAGTACAGGCTCCAATAGGGATACTTGTTTCTTTTGAAGGCTTGTTTGTGCATTTTCCTCAAATTGCTTGATAGAGTTCTGCATATTCATCAATTCTTTCTCCTTATCTTCTTTTATAAGATCTGTAAAAAGATTTGCCTGAACACCTTTTTGGTAATCCTGAAGTTTCTTCTCGTATTCACTATACTTGCTTTGCAACTGAGCCTGAAGTTGTTTTTCATAATCTTTCAACTCAGATTCGATCTTTTTTGCCTCAGGCAACAAGCCTAATATATAATCAAGGTTAGTATAACCCAATTTCAAATTTGATTGTGCACTGGCGAAAAAATTTCCAGCAAAGAATATCAAAAATGCAGTAACGAATAGTTTTGTTTTCATGTCGTAAATATAATAGAAAATTTTATTTAAGGTTATTTTTCCGCGGTGTCGTTAGGATCACCTAAGCCTAATTCTTCAAGGACATAATCAGTATAATCATGAATAGGGTTGGTATATACCATTACCAGATCTCCGGATTTATCAAATATAATCTGAAGGCTTTTAGCTTTGGCAACTTTTTCTACTGCTTCAAACACCTTATCCTGTACTGGCTTCATCAACTCCTGCCTTTTTAAGAATATCATTCCCTCAAAACCGAAAATCTTCTTTTGATATTCTTTAATTGCTTTTTCTCTTCCTGCTAAAGTATCCAGGCGTTCTTTCTTCATATCTTCAGTGAGCAAAATTTCTTCGGCTTTAAAATCCGTTTGCATTTTTTCATACTCCTTTTTCATCTTTTCGATGTCTGCCTGCCACTTGGAAGAGAGCATATTTAGTTCCTTTTCAGCTTTTGCATATTCTGGTAATTTCTTCAGAATATAGTCACTATCAATATACCCGAACTTCTGAGCATTAACGCTAAGCGTAATCAGGCAAAGTAAAAATAGCACTCCTAAAGTTCTCATGTTTTTAGCGGATTTGTTGTCCGATGGTAAAAGTAACTTTACTTCCTTTATTTAATCCTGGGACTGCGTCAAAACCATATCCCCAATCAAGACCAATCATACCAAAAGCTGGCATAAAAATTCTCGTACCAACCCCTGCTGATCTATAAACCTTAAACGGATTAAAGTCCTGGAAATTGTTCCAATTATTCCCACCTTCAAAGAAACCCAGAACAAACACTGAAAGCGCAGGACTTAAATTTACCGGGTATCTGATCTCTGCAACAAACTTGTCAAATATCGTTCCACCTTGCGGAACAGGCTTAATAACATTGTCCTGATAACCTCTTAACCCTATGATATCTGAACCTAACAAGAAATTATATCCTGTAATACCGGAACCTCCCATAATAAACCTTTCAAAAGGTCCTATTCCTGTAGATTTTTTGTAGGAGCCTATAAATCCCAGGTGGGCTCTAAGGTTTAACACGAGGCTTCTTCCACCTGGTTTTCTTGGAGGTACAAGAGGAACAAACCAGGATTGATCTACCATCCATTTATGAAACTCAATCCATCTGTATCTCTCCTGACTGGATAATTTCGGATTTTCGTAATTTACACCGTTAAATAATGAATATGGAGGAGTAGCTGTTATCGTTAAATTAAGATTTGAACCTCCGGTCGGGAATGTAAAATCATTAACACTATTCCTTGAAATAGAAGTAATGAATGAGAAGTTGTTTGCATATCCAGTAGTAAACCCAATTCCTCCGATTCCATAAGCAGAAGAATAATTATCTAAGTCATATTTCACAAAGGAAAGTGAATTACTTAATGAGAAGTAATCATCAGGCCATTTCAATTCTCGGCCCAAGCTCACTGTTGCCGCTGTTACATAAAGGTGTCCGGCATTATATTTTCCAGTGCTGCTGTTATATAGATTTTGAGCTGACCTAGACAAACTGATAGAGAATGATTGAGGTCTTCTTCCTCCTAGCCATGGTTCGGTAAATGAAAGCGAATAAGTCTGATATGCTCTACCATTTGCCTGCAGACGCAAAGCTAACCTTTGTCCGTCTCCCGCAGGAAGTGGACTCCATGTTTTTGGTTTAGATAAATTTCTGGCAGAGAAATTATTAAATACCAGTCCTAAAGTACCTACAAAACCAAAGTAACCTCCCCATCCTCCTGAAAGTTCAATCTGATCACTTGGCTTCTCTTCTACTGTATAATGAATATCAACTGTTCCTTCCTGAGGATTTGGTATCGGATTCACACCAATGGTTTCAGCATTGAAATACCCTAATTGACCTATTTCTCTTTGTGATCTGATAAGGTCTGCCCTACTGAACTTCTGGCCTGGATAAGTTCTGATTTCACGCAATACGACATGATCGTGTGTTTTCGTATTTCCAGACACAGTTACATTTTTTATAGTAGCTTGCGGGCCTTCATAAATACGCATTTCTATGTCTATAGAATCACCATTAATAAGCACTTCAACAGGATCTACACTGAAGAATAAATATCCATCATCCAGATATAATGAACTGATATCAGCTCCGCTTGGATTATAATTTAATCTCTTCTGCAGATTTGCAAGATTGTAAACGTCGCCTTTGTTAATAGCTAATATTCTGCTAAGAGTTTTATCATCATAAATAAAATTTCCTGTCCATGTGATATTTCCAAAATAGTACTTTTTCCCTTCCTCAATATCCATCTTTATATTGACAGATTTATGATTGAGCTTATAGATGGTATCAAATGTTATTTCTGCATCTCTATAACCTTGAGAATTATAATATTCTATTACGTTCGCTTTATCCTGTTCGTATTCTTTTTTAAGAAGTTTAGAAGTTGTGAAAAGCTTATACCAACGCTTTTCTTTTGTCTTCTTCATTTTCTTTTTTAATTTCTGATCCCTAAAAGCTTCATTTCCGTTAATTATAATGTTGCGGATTCTAACTTTGCGTTTTTTGTCTACATTAATTTTTAGAATGATACTGTTAGAAACTACTGTATCTTTAACCTGGGTAATGGTAACCTCTGTATTAAGACACCCTTTATCCAGATAAAAATCCTTAACTTTCTTTTGGGCATTTTTTATCATAGCGTCGTTGACAATTTTGCCTTTGGCAATGCCAATCTTGTCACTAAGATCTTTTTCATCGTTTTTCTTTACCCCCTTAAACACAAACCGAGAAAGTCTAGCCCTTTCTTTCAGATTGAAATCAAGGTATATCTTTCTTCCTTCAACATTCTGAACAGATACCTCTACATCTCCAATCAGTCCCTGATCCCAAAGCTTTTTTATGGCATTGGTAATATCCTCACCAGGAATTGTAATCGGATCCCCAGTTTTCAAACCGGTTATAGCAATAACTGCCTGCGGATCCAAAAACTGAATACCGCTTACGGTTATTCCTCCGATAATATATTGTTCGGGATTAGAATAGCTTGGGTTTATGTACTCCCTCTTAATTGGTTGGGCTAACAGAACCGAAATAGGAAATAGGATACTTATTAGTGCAATTAAAAAAATTCTTTTCATTAAACTTGTTTCAGTTGTTCGCTGATCATTCCAAATCTTCTTTCTCTCTTTTGAAAAGAAAGCACTGCATTATACAAATCGCCCTCCCTAAAGTCGGGCCATAAAATATCTGTTATATAAAATTCTGAATATGCAATTTGCCATAACAGAAAGTTACTCACTCTAAACTCTCCACTGGTTCTTATTACTAACTCCGGATCTGGAATACCTGCTGTTGAAACACAATCTGAAATCATCTCCAAAGTTAGGTCTTTCGACTTTAATT
This sequence comes from Sporocytophaga myxococcoides DSM 11118, assembly GCF_000426725.1. Lineage (NCBI taxonomy): Bacteria > Pseudomonadati > Bacteroidota > Cytophagia > Cytophagales > Cytophagaceae > Sporocytophaga > Sporocytophaga myxococcoides. Next base: position 531,219 of record NZ_AUFX01000006.1, read on the forward strand.
CGTTTCGTTCTACCTTTTCTAAAAGCTTTCTTGTAGCTTCCAAAATATCCCATCTGCCACTATAACTCAGAGCTAACGTAAGAGTAAGCCCTGTATTGTTTTTAGTAGCGTTAATTGCTTCTGATAATTCCTTTTGACAGGAAGTAGGCAAGTCTTTAAAATTACCGATAGTAGAAAGGCGGACGTTATTTTGATTTAATTGCTTTACTTCTCCTTTGATTGTTGAAACAAGAAGTTGCATAAGGGCATCCACCTCCTCTTTGGGTCTGCTCCAGTTTTCTGTGGAAAATGCATAAAGAGTAAGATACTTAACCCCAATTTTTGCGCAACCTTCGGTTGCTTCTCTTACAGAAGTGATAGCACTTTTATGACCGAAAATTCTGCTTATTGCTCCCTTTTTCTTAGCCCATCGGCCATTCCCATCCATAATAATAGCAATATGCGCTGGAATTTTGGTCTTATCAATTTGTTCAATTAAGTTCATCTACCTTTGGCCCAATGAGAAAACCAAAGGTACGAAATGATTCGACTTTTGAAAAATGAAATACTTATTTATGATAAATAGCAGGACATTTGACGCTGTAAAAAGTGTAGCTAACAGTTAATCCAGTATAATAATACCAATCAGTTTTTAAAATATCCCCAGTTCTGCGGTAATTGATAGTACCCTCCCTTACTCCGTCAAGGTAATCAGTAAATGTTTTTCTTGCCACAAACTCTCCACCAAGATTCCAATGTTCAGTCAACTGGTATTTGAAGCCCAGGCCAATGGGAATTGCAACATTAAAAAAACTATTTCCCGTTCCAAGGTCTTGTTGGGTATTATAAAATGCAATACCACCTGTAAAATATGGAGTAATCCTAGATGAGCTTTGAGCTTTTCTTGAATCTTTTGGAGCTCTGAAATTAAAAAAATTATATTCCAAAGTAGCTGATACCTCAGTGAGGTTATTTTTAAATTCGCCCTGTCTGTAATTAGCAACAGGGTCTTTCGATTTTAATTCAGCCCCATATATCCCTCCAAAACTAAATGCTCCTCTTAATGCAACAGCAGGGCTAAAATTAAGTCTGTAAAAAATCTCAGCTCCCGGACGATAAAATAATGGGTTGAATTTTCTTGCAAGTTCTCCTGTATAATTGAACCCTCCAGCGCCTAATCCAATTTCATGAACCTGAGCATTAACATTAGCAACCGAAACTCCTATAAAGAGAAAAATAGCAGAAAGGATCCTTCCTGCTATTCTATTATTTTTTCTATTCAAAGTTTTATCTTTTATCTAAACTTAGGACAAACAACTCTCGGAGGAATAATGTAAGTCAAATGAAAGCCAGTTACAATGTACCAGTCTTTATTTTTATCACCTCTTTGATCTCCTGGATTTGACACGCCTCTGATTCCGATTAATTTTCCATTTGAATCAAATTGTAATCTTTCTTGATCACCCAACTTCGCAAATAACTGTGGATCTCTTTCAACTCCACCTTCAAGTGTCCTATTAGCCATTGCCGCTGCAAGACTTGTTTCAGGGTCTCCTTTATCAACATAATAAGAACTTACATCATCCAGATAATCTGTAAATGTGTATCTCCATCCTAATTCAAATGCCAAGTCTAGCTGTTTGGATAATTTATATCTCACGCCTAAACCAAATGGAATTGCAACCTGATTTAAAGAATAAGATTTTCCTTCTGTTTGTAATGGATTTAAAGCAACATATTTGCCACCAAATGCATCCGGGCTTTCTGCTTTAGGATTATGATGAAAATATGCGATACCTATAAATCCGTAAGGTGTGAAATCGGCACGTCTTACATATTTACCTCTATGGCCAATCAGATCAATAACTGCATCTACTTTAACCTCAAAAATATCATTTCGCACTGAAAGATTTCTTGCTCTCCTGAAAAGGTTTTTATCATTATAGTTTGCACTTTTATCATCACTACCTTTTATTCGCCCATAAGATATAGCTCCTCTCAGTGAAAATCTTGGATATAGTCTTGCTAGTCCTTCAATACCAAAGTTAGGTCTTGTTAGCTTTATGCCTGGCCGAGCAAAGCTTGGACCGGGATCCAATTCACCTACATAGTTCATTGCATTAAGTGTAACTCCAACACTATAATAGCGATTTTTCTTGTTGAACTCTTGGGCAAATGATCCCTCATTGAAAAAGGAAACTAAAAATAATAAAAGTCCTAATTGTAATAACTTTTTCATATCCTATAAGAGTTTAAAACTCAATAAATTTCTTGCAAGAAATAAAATTAATTCGATTATTACGCTAAGTTAACAATTAAAGTCAAATTTTTCTTATTAAAATAAAAATTAATTCCTTAAATCTAAGCCCCAGTTAAGCTTATTTCTTAGTGTCTGAAAATAATTATACCCTTCTAACTCAACTATTTTAGCTTTAAATTTCTCCCTTCTTACTGTCAGTTTGGTTTTAACAGGTACTGATTTTGATCTGGAATCGAGTGAAATAAGGAAATTTTTATTTCTGGCTTCTATTTCAAAAGAAAGAACACTACTATCCGGAACAATCATTGGCCTTACATTAAGATTATGAGGACTAACCGGAGAAATGATAAAATTGTTTGTACTTGGCATAACTAAAGGTCCGCCACAACTTAGAGAATAGCCCGTGGAACCTGTTGGAGTTGAAATAATTAATCCGTCCGCCCAATAAGAATTTAAATATTCTCCATTTATATAAGTATGCACTACTATCATAGATGAGATATCTCTCTTCAAAATAGCGAATTCATTCAATGCAAAATTAACACCATTAAATAAATCAAGATCAGAATCCAAATGAATCAAAGTTCTTTCTTCGAATTTATAGGTATGTTTATAAATTGAATCAATAGCCTGTAAGATTTTTTCGCGAGGAGTTGTTGCTAAAAATCCTAAACGCCCTGTGTTGATTCCAAGAAGTGGTATTTGTTGAGGTCCGGCAAATGAGACAGATTCTAAAAAGGTTCCATCTCCACCAATACTAAATAAAAAATCTGTATCTTCTAACTCCTCATGGTGACTGTAAATATTAGCATTATTATATTTAATCCCTACCTTATCGAGAAAAACAGAGAAATTCTTATAAACCAGGATTTCTGACTCCCTTGATTTAAGGTTATCAAACATTTCCTGGATAAATGGGATAGCGTCATTATTAAAGGTTCTGCCGTGTATTGCAATTTTCATTCTAAATATTCAGATACTTAAACAGTAAATCAAGTCTTTCTTTATCGTGACTTGTCAGTTCATTTTCCTGAAAATTAGCAATTATTTTATAATCATACCTTTCAAAAGTCGCAATAATTCTTGTAAGGTCTGTTCTATTTAATTTGAGAGTAAGTTTTATTTTATTCGGATCAAGTTCATCATTAGAAACAAATGAACTTAAAACTTTGGCATCATTTGCCTCTACCAACCTGCTTATCTGAGACAATGAATAGTCTTTATCCTGCATAGATAGTACAATAATCCCACCTGGCCCTTGAGTTGCAAACATTTGAGCCATAGCAAATGATGTTTCATTTACTGAAATAACGCCTACAAATTTTGAATCATCATTCACTACGGGTACGATCTGCAACTTATTTTTAGATGCCAACTTTATTACATCATAAAAATGAGAAGAAGGTTTTACTACCAGCTCTTTATTAACTAACCTTATGTTTGAAATTGGTACGGTGAAGTCATCTTTTTCATACAAAGCTTGTTCTTCAAGAAATCCTAAAAAATTATTATTCTCAACAACAGGCAATTGGGTTAACCTGAACTCTTCCATCCATTTCTTTGCTTTCTCTGCTGAATCAGAAACCTTCAATGGAGGAATCATCTGGTTTATTAGTTCTTCGGCAATCATACAGTAGACTCCAGGAATTTGTGAACAAAAGCATTAAACTTCTCAGGATTTTCCATCATTGGAGCATGTCCGCACTTGTCGATAAATCTTAATTCCGAATTTTTTATTAATCGATTAAACTCATGAGCGACAAATGGTGGTGTTATCGTATCATTAAGTCCCCAGATTAACAAAGTTGGAATTTTAATATTTGGAACGTCTTTGGCCATATTGTGCCTTTGGGCAGATTTTGCAAGGGCAACAATATTCATACACTTAGGTATACTTTTCGTAATGTCAAAAACTTCTTTTATAAGCTCTTCAGTTGCAGTGGCAGGATTGTAAAATGTATAACCTACTCTTTCTTTCACATATTCATAACTTCCCCTTTTAGGATATGACCCTCCCATTCCATTTTCAAACAACCCTGAACTTCCAGTCAAAACCAACCGCTTGACTTTTGATGAATTTTTCAAAGTATAATCAAGTCCTACATGTCCGCCAAGTGAATTACCAAGCAAAGTTAAATCACTTAACTGTTTGAAGTTGACAAACTTCTCTATAAAAGCCACCAAACCTTCTACACTTGCTGACCTAACAGGCATTTCATAAATAGGCATTAAAGGAATTATGACTCTGTAGTTAGAAGTAAACTCTTTAACTACTCCCTCCCAATTGCTTAGTGCCCCAAAAAGCCCATGTAGCAGTAAAAGAACTTCGCCTTTACCTTCATCAATATATTTGAATTCTTTTTCTTGCTTAACTGTAAAAGTCATGATGTGAAGATGTAATTTTATTAACGTGCAAATTAAAACAAAGTTTGAAATATTACTTTATAGTAAAGGATAAACTAAGCCAGTTTTGTATAAGTTTTTCACCATTTTCGGATAAAACTGCCTCCGGATGAAACTGAAACCCATAAATTGGCTGAGTAATATGCCTTATTGCCATAATCTCATTATTATTTGATTCAGCCAGAACTTTAAGCACTGGTGGCAATTTTCCCAGAATTAAAGAATGGTATCGAACAATATTAAAATCCTCATTAATATTTTCAAATACCGGATCCTTATACACTACTTCTAATAATGAAATCTTGCCATGCATAGGCTTGTCCATTTTAACAATTTCAGAACCAAAAAAGTATCCGATTGCCTGATGACCAAGGCATATACCTAATATTGGCTTAAGCCTCCAAAATTTTTCAATAATTGAAAGAAGTAGTTGTTGGTCTTTAGGATTTCCTGGACCTGGAGATAAGACAATTCCCGAGAAAGAATTCAAAGCTTCAAGATCTTCAATTTCATCGATTCGCATGCATGTACATACCACTCCCAGCTTTTGAAAAAGATGAAGAAGATTATATGTATATGAATCTAAATTATCAATCAGTACTATCAAGCCTTTTGGTTTTCAAGTATCTTCTTTAATGCTGGAAAAATATCCTGAAATGGTATTATATAGCTGACAACGTGGATTGTATTTGGCGCAAAAGAAGCAAGCACAGGATAAGCAAATGATTTTTGCCCATATTTAGAAATAAACTCCAGCTTGGCGGCACTTGTCAACCAAATAAACAAACTAATTATGAAAGCAGTTTTTAGAACTCCTACAAATGCTCCGGCAGCGCTGTCAAATGTGCCAAGAAGTGTATAATCAAGTATTGATTTTAAGAATTTACCAAAAAAGTATATTCCGACAAAAACCAACAAAAAGATTATCGTAAATGTAACATAAGGCAGCATTTGGGGGAAATCTTTCATATATGGTTGCATCCAATTCATTCCTTCTTTGAGAAGCTTAAATGCAGACAACACTGCAATTATGAATGCCAGAAAGGTAACTATTTCCAATAACAGTCCCTTTTTATATCCCGCATATCCCCCAAGTGCAAGAATCAGAATAACTATTATATCAAAGATTTCCACTTTATTTCTTATTGACTCAACAATGATTTAACTAATGCTGAAACAACTTTATTATCTGCTGTTCCTGCAAATGCCTTAGTTGCAGCGCCCATAACTTTTCCCATGTCTCCAGGACCTTTGGCTCCAACTTCAGCAATTATTTCCTTCAGTTTTGCAGCTATTTCATCTTCAGAAAGCTGCTTCGGCAAATATTTCTCGATTACTGCTAATTCATCAAGCTCAATTTTTTCCAAGTCCGCCCTTCCCTGTCCGGCATAAACTTCAGCTGATTCTTTTCTTTGTTTTGCCGCCTTTGTTAAAAGCTTAATTTCTGCATCTGTAGAAACCTCTCCCTGAGCGCCTTTATCAGTCTCTGCCAATAAAATAAGAGATTTTATACTTCTTAATGCACGCAATTCATCTTTGTTTTTTGCTAGCATTGCCGATTTTATATCAGCATCGATTTTTTCTTTTAAACTCATCTTTTGAAATTTAATAGAATATTGAATTTATTTGTCGTCAAAAATAGTCAAATTATTTTTCAGAAAAAGAAAAAACAATGACCCGCTTAAGTGTAAATGTAAATAAAATAGCCACATTGAGAAATTCCAGAGGGGGCAATAATCCCGATTTGATCCAAGTTGCATTGGATTGCGAACGATTTGGAGCTCAAGGAATAACAGTTCACCCGCGACCAGACGAGAGACATATCAAATATGCGGATGTTTATGCTTTAAAGGAAGTGATTAAAACTGAATTTAATATTGAAGGGAATCCTGAAGGAAAATTTATTGATCTTGTAAAAGAAATCAAACCACATCAAGTAACTCTTGTACCTGATCCTCCGGGAGCTATTACAAGCAATGCTGGCTGGAATACAATAAAATATAAAGATTTTTTAAAAGATGTTATCCGGGGTTTTAAAGAATGTGGGATTAGAGTAAGTCTATTCGTAGATCCTGTAGAACAAATGGTTGAAGGAGCTGCAGAAGCTGGTGCTGACAGAGTGGAACTTTATACCGAACCTTATGCAAAAAATTTTTCAAAGGATAAGGTAAAAGCTATTTCCGAATATATAGTTGCTGCCCAGAAAGCTGCTTCTCTTGGATTAGGACTTAATGCAGGACATGATCTTGATCTTAAAAATCTAAAATACCTTAAAGACAATATCTCTAATCTTGATGAAGTATCTATAGGGCATGCACTCATATGCGATGCTCTTTATTTTGGACTAGAGAATACAATCCAAATGTATCTTAAAGAATTAAACTAAAGGATGAAATTATATTATAAAGAACTAGGATCAGGGGAACCTTTAATTCTGTTACATGGATTATTTGGATCTTCTGACAATTTATATTCTGTTGCCAAAGAGTTGGCTAAAAAGTATCAAGTATTCGTTATAGATGAACGAAACCATGGCAATTCGCCTTGGAGTGATATAATGAATTACGATGTGATTGCAGATGACATTAAAGAATTTATGGAAGATCATTCCATAAAGAATGCTTTGATAGTGGGCCATTCAATGGGTGGAAAAGCGAGTATGAAATTAGCTCAGAAATATCCGCAATTGGTTAGAAAATTAGTCGTTTCTGATATTGCACCAAGATATTATGCGCCACACCACCAGACCATATTAGCAGGGCTGAATAGCGTTAACCTTGAAACACTTGAAAGCAGAACAGATGCTGATACTCAATTGTCGGCTCATATTAAAGATCTACCTACCAGACAATTTCTGTTAAAGAATCTGGGCAGAGATGAAAATGGACAATTCAAATGGAAAATAAACCTGAGTGTAATCACAAAACAAATTGAATTTGTAGGTGCTGGAATTAATGATTCAGAAGTAATCAACACACCCACTCTATTTGTTAGAGGTGGCAAAAGTGATTATATAAAACTCTCTGATGAACCAATTATTAAAAAGATATTCCCAAACTCTACGTTAAAAACAATTGAAGGCGCAAGCCACTGGATTCATGCTGAAAAACCAGTCGAATTTATCAATCTGATTTTTGAGTTTGATTCAGAATAATTTTCTTATAACGAACAAGATTAACGAAATAAGAATACTAAGTAAAATACTTGTAGCCAAAGGAAAATAGAATGACCAGTTTTTTCCTTTAATCGCAATATCTCCCGGGAGTTTGCCTAATAGGGGTATTTTATCAGAAAACAATAGTATCAACCCAATAACGACGAAAATAATACCACCTATAATCAACCCTTTTCCTAAGCCTTGAAATTCACTCATATTTTAGCACTTTAAATGATCAACAAATATAAATACAATGTCGATTCCCGAATCTGAAACTTCCAAATTATATCTGATTCCCTCAATACTGGCAGAAGGCACTGCCCTTCAGATGATGGCTCCGGCGATAGCTGAAGTTATTAAAGAAACTGATTATTATTTTGCTGAAAATATTAAAACAGCTAGAAGATATATAAGTGAGCTAAAAACAGGACGAAAAATAGAAGACCTTATCTTTTATCAACTTGATAAAGATACTTCAAAAGAAGAGGCCATTAAATTATTTGAAACAGTTCCATCAGGAAAAAATATTGGTGTATTATCTGAAGCTGGCTGTCCTGGCATAGCTGACCCAGGAGCTTTAGCTGTTGCAATTGCACATAAAAAAAAATGGGATATAGTGCCTCTTCCAGGCCCATCTTCCATCTTTATGGCATTAATGGCATCAGGTTTCAATGGTCAGTATTTCTGCTTTAAAGGTTATCTTCCAATAGATAAAGATCAAAAAATTAAGGCTTTTAAAGCCATAGAGAGAGAAGCCTGGGACAAGAGAGCCACACAGATAGTTATCGAAACACCTTACCGCAATAATAAATTTTTAGAAGATATAATTGCGACTGGCAATCCTGAAACCCAACTTTGTATAGCTTGTGATATTACAGGACCTCAGCAATTTATTCAGACGAAAAACCTTAATGAATGGAAAAAAAATTTACCAGATCTTAACAAAAAGCCCACAGTATTTCTATTTTTTGGAAGAAACTGATTAAGTTTTTTGTGTTGTTGGATTTTAATTTAACTTTGATAATTAGTTATTCTTAAATAAGATACCTTTAAACCTAAAAAAATAATGTCATACCTATTTACCTCAGAATCCGTGTCGGAAGGTCACCCTGATAAGGTTGCTGATCAGATTTCAGATGCAATCCTTGATGCAATTCTTGCACAAGATCCACATTCAAGAGTTGCTTGTGAAACGATGGTTACTACAGGACTAGTTGTAGTTGCCGGTGAAGTTACTACTAAGGCTACTATTGACACTCAGAATATTATAAGAGATACTATTAAGAAAATCGGGTATACCAAAGCAGAGTACATGTTTGAAGCAGACTCTTGTGGTATACTTACTGCACTTCACCAACAGTCACCAGATATTGCACAAGGTGTTAATGAAGGAGAAGGCATTGATAAAGATCAGGGAGCTGGTGATCAGGGGATGATGTTTGGTTACGCAACAACAGAAACTCCTGAATATATGCCTATGGCTTTGGCTTTTTCTCACAGACTGGTAAAAAAGTTAGCTGAGATCAGAAAAAAAGGCAAGAAAATGACTTACCTGCGTCCAGATGCAAAATCTCAAGTTACAATTGAGTATGGCGACAACGGCAAGCCTAAGAGAGTGCATACTATCGTTATTTCCACTCAGCACGATGACTTTGGGAAAGATGCAGATATGCTGAAATTGATCAAAAATGACATGGTCAATGAAGTAATCCCTTCTGTGATTCCTAAAAAACTTATTGACAGTAAAACAATCTTCCACATCAACCCAACCGGAAAATTCGTAATTGGCGGACCTCACGGAGATTCAGGATTAACAGGAAGAAAAATTATTGTTGATACTTATGGAGGAAAAGGTGCACACGGCGGTGGAGCATTCTCTGGAAAAGATCCTTCTAAAGTTGACAGAAGCGCAGCATATGCAGCAAGACACATTGCTAAAAACCTTGTTGCTGCGGGAGTTGCAGAAGAAATACTTGTTCAGGTAGCCTATGCAATCGGTGTTTCAAAACCAGTTTCTTTAACTGTAAATACTTACGGAACAGCGAAAGTAAATATGACCGATGCTCAGATCGCTTCCAAAGTATTGAATGTTTTTGATATGAGACCAAAAGCTATTGTTGAAAGATTAGGCCTTAAAAACCCTATTTTCTCTGAAACAGCTGCATATGGCCATATGGGAAGAGAACCATTTATAAAAGAAGTAGATCTTTCTTATGTGGAGCTAAAAGATGATGGCAAAAAGAAAACAGAGATCAAGAAAACTGTAAGTAAAAAAGTTGAATTCTTCACATGGGAAAAACTTGACCATGTAGAAGCTGTAAAGAAAGAATTCAAAATCAAGTAAAATAAGAAGGGCTCCAATGGGAGCCCTTCTTATTTAAAGTCATTAATAAATAAAGCCTGTTCTTTTCAGATCAGGCTTTTTAATTATTTATTTTACTTTTTTAGCTAGATCAGCACCTGCTTTGAATTTTACAACCTTCTTAGCTTTGATCTGGATAGTTTTACCAGTTTGTGGGTTTCTACCAGTTCTTGCTGCTCTTTTAGCTACAGAGAAAGTACCAAATCCAATGATGATAACTTTATCTCCTTTTTTCAAAGTTTTAGAAGCTGCACTTAGGAATGCATCAAGTGCTCTTTTTGAATCAGCTTTAGTTAGTTTTGACTCAGCTGCGATTGCGTCGATTAATTCTGCTTTGTTCATTTTTTTAAAAATTTAACTTGTGTTTAAAATCTTATGTCAAAATTATATGAATTCCAGTATTGTACAATAGTTTTACACAAAAATATATCAAAATGTTGATAACTTTTTTCATTTAATAATCAGCATTCATAGGGTATACAGATAATTCAAAACTGAAAACATACGTCGAAACAGGGTTACAGGTTGTGGAAAACTTGAATTGCTTATCAACAAAGGAATCCAGGGAGCAAGTTTTAAAGGCTCAAGCTATATAATAAACCAATTAACAAATACACATTTAAAACACTCATTCAGAGTATTTTACAAGTAAAAAATAGTATTATTAAATGATTTACATGTACCTGAAAATTCGATGAAAACAGATATTAAAAATCGTATCCAAAAGTGAAATAGAATAATGGAGTTTGCACCACGTTATTTTTGACTCCCCATGCTACATCTACTTTTACATAATATCCCAACAATAACGTTCTTGCGCCAAATCCATACCCTACCAGGAATGGATTCACATAGTTCCTTACTTCTGCCGTAAATGGGTTGCCATTTCCTCCAGCAACGGTGGTGTTAATACTATTATCTTTACTGAAAGGTGTATCGCCTGTCCAGGCAGATCCAGCGTCGGTAAAGGCTACTAATTGAAAATTTCTTAAAAATGAAGAAGAGATTGGTTGTCTGTAAATTGCTCTAAATGGAATGCGGAGTTCTGCATTCATCAGCACATAGCGCGACCCAAACTGTGAATTATATATAAAACCTCTCATTGGCATTGAGTACTCAATGAAAAGTAAATCAGAATTGTTCTTAAACTGAGATATCGCTAAAGGGCTGTTAGGAGAGGAATTATCGGTTGAGTTAAACAACCAGTTATCCATTCCTCCAAGCAAAAAGTTTTTCTTAGCATTACCAGTAAAGGCGCCACCAGCGACACGTGCCGCCAGAACAATTTCTTTATAAATTCTTTGATACCGTCTGAGGTCAAGATTGATTTTTCCAAAGTTGTTGGCAGAGGAGCCGTTTGCTACATACTGCTCTGCGCTAAGAATAAATCTTGTTCCTTCAATCATATTCAACCCAAGCTTTATTGTATTATCGTAAACAAAGCTGAGATTAAGTCCCTGATATCCTTGTGTGATATCTTTAGAGGTCATTTCGGTAACAGATCTTCGAGTAAAAGCAGCAAAAGGACTAACACTTAACCGGGAGTATACAGAAAACGGATAGGATGCAGTAAACGCCAATCTATTCAAAGTATATATCTGAGAAGACGTTGACTCATTTGAAGCAAAAAGATTTTTTCTATCGTACCTGACTTTGAGATCAACCCTTTTCTTTAGGTAAATATATTCTCCGAATATGTTATTGGTTTTTAAATCAGCAACACCAAAAGCTCCGACGTTTATTCTATGATTACCAAGCACATCAGACATTTGTCCCTCCAGTAATATTCCTAATCCTCTTAAAGGATCAATAAGAATTGTGGAAATGACATTATCGATTCCAAAGAAGTTTCTATATGGATATGGTCCAAGGAATGATGTTTTTTTCTGTAACTGATTTTTATTAATTGTATCAGCAGGTTCTTGCCTTAAAGGTGCCCCGGCTATCCTGCCTTTATTTGTGGTATCCTTCAAATCAGACTCAAATCGGAACTCATCCAGATTTATTTCTTTAACCTTTTCTTTTGAATTGAATTCAAATTCTTGCTTCTCTGATCTGGTTATCTTATCGTCAGATTTCTCTTCAATCTCAGAAGAAGGGGTTTCCAATCTTGTAAAAACAGAATCAAGGTTGTAGTGAGGGAAAAAGTAAGCTCTTTCTTTTCCTCCAATCCTATTTATAGTGACCAGGTTATTATTCGCACTTGATATATGGAAAGATTTAATATTATATAAAAAAGCAGATTTCCTGGAAAGCTTTTTATCAGTTAGGTTCAGGCTGTATAAATTATCAATTTTATCATCATCCGAAATGAATAAAACAGAATTTGAAGACTTTACGAATACAGGTTGGATAACATTGATATCGTTTGTAAGCCTCACTAGTTTATTACTTCCATTAAACTTAAATAAAGAATATTGCTCCAATGGTTTATAGATTTCCTTTTTGGGAAGAACAAGTGTATCAGAACTCCTGTTGGAAGCGAATATGATGTCTCTGGTTGTCCCATAAAAGGATGGAGAAAGATCGTCGAAAATGTCATTGGTAATTTGCTTCATGCCCCCACGAGCGTTATCCATTAAGAACAAATCTGTCTGCCCGTCTTTATCCGCACTGAATATAATTGCAGTACCATCCTCCGAAAAAGCAAAATCAAAAACATGTTTGAAATAAGTTATCTTCTTTTTTACCTTATCTCTTGTTTTCAAATTGTGAATTTCCAAATATGTCTTGTCACTTTTTGTATAGATAAATGCTAGTTCATCTTCTGATTTCCATGCAAAGGTAGGATTGTGGGTATCAAAATCACGTTGAGCGCTTCTGGTACCACCTTTTCTTATTGATTTTGAATCTTTTTTTCCTTTATCCGTTATCTCTACCGCAAACAAATTATATTTTCCATCCTGAAACTTAACAAATGCCATTCTATTCCCCTTAGAATTTACCTTCACAGCACTTAAAGCATTCTTTTTAGAAGAATTTAACCTTAAATATTTATCCTCCTGTGGCTCTTTATATTCTTTTTTCAGATTATTATTTATACCCAGGTAAAAGTTTCTGAATTCAGCTAAAAAAATTGAATATGGAATCCCAAGAGTACTCTCTATAGCTGCTTCTTCATTTCTTACAATACGGGTTAAGTTTAACAGATTAGGTACAGTATAAAGGCCGTACTTTTCAACTATATAATTCCAGATACCATGACCAGCAAGTTCAGCTTCTCTTCCTGTTAAAGCCGCAGGGACTTTATACTTTTTTTTCTCCAATGCTCCTCTCACATGAGAATTCATGTAAGGAGAGTTACCATAAGCTACATAAGCTGCTAGTCCTCTGATGTACCATTCGGGCAATGAAAGCAAATAAGAACTCTGAACTACATCTTTAAGACTACCACCATACATCATTACATTCAGAAGTATCTTCGTAATGCCATATGTAATCTCCTTTTTAAAATCTACCTGACTTCCTTTGTAAGATACTTCAATGCGAGATTTGACAAAGCTTGTATTTCCACCAACTACGACAAGATCTTCTCCCAGACCAATATTGCTCTGCTCACTCTTTTGAGGAGAAGTGTAAACAATCATTCTGATTCGATCATATGGGGTAAAGCCAATAAGCTCGATTACTCTTTCCAGCTCCTCTTCTGCATACCTTCCGGCGCTCTGAGCAAGCTCCATATCCCCCTCGTTATAGAATATTTCAAAATTGTGAGTTGTAAAAACTCTCCACTTAAAGCTTTTATATTGGATTCTGTTTTTACCAAACTGATCTATGTAAGCCTGAGAATACGCAGCTGATATTAAAGACAATGAGAGGAACCAGATATAAATAAAACGCATAATATATTAGCCATCAATGGCGGTAAAAGAATGATTCAAACCTAGATATATTAACTTCATTATCCAGAGGTTTATTTTCTTCTAAAAAAGAAAATAACTGCTCTGCAAAATATGGTGCCAAACTTATCCCCTTTGTTCCTAAGCCATTAAATATTGTCAGCTCAGGGTATTTGGGATGTAATCCTAATATTGGTCTTCGGTCGCTTGTAGATGGCCGAATTCCCGCTTCCTGTCTTACATATTCAAAATCAAAACTTACAAGATCTTTTAGTTTATGCTCGATTTCTTCTCTGGCCTTTTGGGTAACCTCGTCTGTCAAATCCTTCCAATCATATGTAGACCCGGCCTTTAAATTTCCATTATGCAATGGAACAACAAATACGCCTTTGCTTATAATCTGCTTTAAAGGGAATTGAGATTTTACTGTTAAAACTTCCCCTTTTACAGGTATATATGGAATCCAATTAAAATATGGGTTAAATTGATTCAGATATCCTTCAGCGAAAATAACTTTTCTTGCCTTATAATTGCCCCAGGTTACACCTTCATTTTCAAATACAAGGTCAGAACAATTGAACCTTTCACTGATAATGCTTTCTCTTTCATCAAAATACTTAAATGCTGAAGAAAGCAATGTTACTGTATCTACATAACCTCCTTTAAAAAGACTTAGACCGCCAAAATGTTTGTTTTTATTAATAGGAAAATCATCTGATGAGGTAACCACCCTTAAAAATTTATTATAGGCCTCATCAGAATGGCTGATCCAGTGATTTTGTTCTTCAATAGAGCTAAACGGTCTGAAAATAGGTAATGGATAAAAAAACTTTGCATCCAGATCTTTCTCCATTTTAAGGTAAAATTCATTCAAAAAAGGGAATAACAATTCGGCTTTCCACGTCTTAACCATCCTCTTTCCTGTAACCGGATTAAAAATTCCTGCAGCAACTTTTGAGGAGTTATTACCCCCTCCATCAACTATGAGTATTTTAAGACCTTTTTTTATTAATGTATATCCCAGTACTGAGCCAGCAATGCCTTGTCCTATTATAATGTAATCATAAATCATTCGGTAATTTAAATACATTTATCAGTAAAATTGACATTTGCAATCTCAATTTTATCGGTGAAAAAAATCAAACTAACTTTATCCAAAACTAAACCTGCGAATAATTCTGAAACCCAGTTTTTAACGGCTCAGATCCATATTTAGTATTTTTGCTGATACCCAACTTCCAATTCTCATCTGGTAATCTCCTTTATATTTTTCTTCATAAAAAAATAAAAAAGTAATAAGTACTAAATACGTCCGTTTACAAGATCGTCTGACTTTTTTCAGAAAATTTTATTGTTAACACAATTTTTACAATAATGAAATTTATTCAATTACTTTTAATCTTTTTATTAGCATATTCTTCCAAGAGCACAGCTCAACATACCAATAAAAATTCTAGGATACTTATACCATGGGGCAGTTCAGTTACTTTACAAACTAAAGATAATGAAATAAAAGTCCCAGACTTTCCTTTCGCA
Source organism: Sporocytophaga myxococcoides DSM 11118 (assembly GCF_000426725.1). Lineage (NCBI taxonomy): Bacteria > Pseudomonadati > Bacteroidota > Cytophagia > Cytophagales > Cytophagaceae > Sporocytophaga > Sporocytophaga myxococcoides. Next base: position 546,755 of record NZ_AUFX01000006.1, read on the forward strand.
TATCACCTGGAAAGCCAAGGTTTTCTACCCTCCTATCATATCCGCATCTATGATGAAATAGTAGAAGAAATCGAAGTCGTGGCTGATTCTATTGAAACATTAGATACAGAAACAATGGAGCTTATCAGAGGGATAGCTAAGAAAAAATTTGAAACTATAATTTCCATAAGTTATTTCAAAGGAAAACCAGTCAGCGATATTTTTATTGTTCCTATAATGATTAGTTCAGGCTACTATATAAAGCTTAAAGCGTTTTCATATCGCTACAGGAGTAGTGGGAATAGTTTAGTTCCGGATAATCCCACAAAAATTATCAGGAGAAAAAACCACTCTCAACTCTCTTCTGCTGCCACATCTAAATCTGTGCTTGCCATTGGAGATTGGTTTAAACTTAGCATTTCCAATTCAGGAGTATTTAAACTCGATTACAACTTTCTTCTAAACTCAGGCATCAATCCCTCCGACATCAATCCGAAAGAGCTCAAAATTTATGGCAATGGTGGAGGAATGCTTCCTCAAAGCAACGCAACACCCAGGTATGATGATCTTGTTGAAAATGCAATATATGTATATGGTGAAAACGATGGAAAATTTGATCCTCAAGATTATATTTTGTTCTATGGAGTTGGCCCACATGTCTGGAAATACAATGAAATTGAAAAATCATTCGATCACTCTTACAATATATACTCAGATTTTTCCTACTACTTTCTGACAACAGGCTCTGGAGAAGGGCTCCGGATCAGTAATCAGGAGTCTATTAATGGCGCTTCTGCAACAATTGAACAATTTGATGAAAGATACTTTTTTGAAAAAGATGAAGCTCAGGTAATGACCACTCCTTGGATACCGAGTGGCAGACTATGGATTGGGGATAGTTTCAATTATACATTACAAAATACTTATAGTTATGATGCTTCTGGCATTGTACCAAATAGTGATATTGTTATGAGATCAGCATCCATAGGAAGATCATCAGGCCGAACCTCATTCAATGTATCGTTAAACAATATTCCGATGGGCACGCATGAATTTACCAAATTCTTTGAAGATCCCTCTTCAGACTATCCTTACCTGGGAGAATATAAAATTGATACATGGAAAATCAACAGTTCAAACATACAGGGCAACAATATTTCCATCAAATACTCTTTCAACAAAAATGGTAAAACGGAGGCAAAAGGGTATCTGGATTTTTTCGAAATATTCATTCAGAAGAAACTAAGCATCTATGGAGATCAAACAGCTTTCAGATCATTACCAAGCCTGAATAATAACATTTCAGAATATCGTATTAACAACACTAACAATACAGAATTTATCTGGGACATTACAGATCCGCTTTTTGTTAAAAATCAAAAATATAGTTTTAACTCTGGGCAATCGTCCTTCTCTGCAAATTCATCAACATTGAGAGAATATATTATATTCAGGCCAGGTAATGTAGGCGTTCCAAATTTTGATAGTAAAATTGAGAACCAAAATTTACATGGTCTTACACTATCAGGGATACCAGACAATTTAATAATAACAACAGAAGAATTTTTAAGACCGGCAAATGAACTGGCTCAGTTTCATAAAAGCTTTGACAACCTGGACTCTTATGTTGTTACAGTAAAAAAAATATATAATGAATTTTCATCCGGTGCTCAGGATATAAGTGCTATAAGAGACTTTATTAAAATGGTTTATGACAGAAGTCAGCCTGACGATAGTCTTCGATTTGTAACCCTTTTAGGAGACTGCTCTGTGGATTACAAAAACAGAATACCAAACAATACAAACTTTGTTCCTGTATACGAATCACGCGAATCGCTGCATCCCATATTTTCTCATTCATCCGATGACTTCTATGGATTCATGGATGCGAATGAAGGTGATTGGCCGGAAAATGGAGATAATATTGATCAAATGGAAGTATGCATAGGCAGATTACCTGTCAAGACAGAATCAGAAGCCTATGAGATTATAGAAAAAATTAAAAAATACAAATCATATCAATCTTTGGGGAAATGGCGGAATAACATTACTTTGATTGCTGGGAATAAAAGTAATAAAGAACCGAATCCCAATACTTACCTAAGAACTGCAGAATCATTGGCAAGCATCATAACAAAAAATGATCAAAAATATAATATTAATAAAATTTACCTACCAGCATATCCTCTCACATATACTCCATCCGGAGCGATCTGTCCTCTGGCTAATGAAGCTATAATAAACGAATTTGAGAAAGGCACCTTCATTCTAAACTATGTGGGACATGGAAACGAAATACAGCTGGCTCAGGAAAATATTATTAATACTACTACACTTTCTACACTTAACAATCAATTTCAATTGCCCTTCATTGTAGCTGCTACCTGCCAGTTTGGAAGATATGATTATCCGGTTATACATTCTGGTATTGAGACTGCCTTTCTAAACAAAGAAGGTGGCTCAATAGGCTCATTAGCATCTACAAGACCTGTATATAACACTTCAAATGAAATTCTTAATAAAGCGTTTTATGAAGTTGCATTTTTAAAGAGAGCGACTAAATACTTGACAATTGGAGAAATTATACTTTTCACTAAAAATAATAGTGCAAATGGCATTGATAATCGAAACTATGCTTTAATAGGAGATCCCTGTCTTACTTTAAATTATCCGAAAGAGGAAATTTTTATTACCCAAATAAATGGACAAGACTCCAATGAAATAGCGGATACACTAAAAGCTTTACAAAAAGTAATGATAGAAGGGGAAATAAGATCAGGAGGCAATATAATTTCAGATTATAACGGAGCGTTGAGACTTACACTTTTTGACAAAGAAACTTCCATTACAACACTTCAATCCCCAGTCACTACATTTAACATCCAAAACAATCTTATTTATGACGGATCTGCTTCTCTAAAAAATGGAAAATTTGCAATTGAGTTTATAATTCCAAAAGATATTTCTTACCAGTACAATAAAGGTAAAATCAGTCTTTATGCTAACAATTCTCCTGATATACGCGACGGTGCAGGTTCTTCAACCAATATTATTATAGGAGGTTCAGATAAAAATGCATCCGATGACATTACCCCTCCGACTATCAAAGCTTATATGAATGATGAGTCATTTATTTTTGGAGGAATTACAAATACTAATCCAAAACTCATTGTTAATTTATTTGATGAAAGTGGAATAAACCTGGCTTCTTCAGGCATTGGTCATGAGATTTCCTTAATTATAGATAATTCGAATGAACCTATCAGTTTAAATGAATTTTATACAACTAAACTGGATAATTACAAAAATGGAACTGTTACATTTAATCTGAAAAATCTAACTCCCGGGAATCATTCAATAAAAATAAAGGCGTGGGATACTTATAATAATTCATCTGATTCATATCTTGAATTTGTTGTTGTAAACAAAGAAGAAATCGACCTCTCACAAATTATTAATTATCCTAATCCTTTCACTACTCATACGGAGTTTCACTTTGATCACAACAGATCAGGAGATGATATTGATGTCATGATCCAGATTTATACAGTGTCAGGTAAATTAATCAAAACCATGTCAGAAAGATTCTATGTCTCCCCTGTCCATATTTCAAATATATTTTGGGATGGCCGTGATGACTTCGGAGATAAAATTGGAAAAGGTGTATATATATACAAAGTTTCGGTTAAATCTCTTTCTGACGGAAATCACAAATCAAAATTTCAGAAGCTCCTTATTCTCAATTAATATTTAGGATACATCCAATGACTTAATAACTTTTAATAGATAGTGTACATACCGAATCTAAACAAATTTAGATCTTCTCAATCAATCAGTTTGAATTTACCTTTTCTAAAAAACATTAACATTTTTGAATGGTATTCGGATGAATATTGGTAATTTACAAATCGATTTTGCAAGTAAAACTTTAAAATGATTCAGATTCACTCATTCGTATTTAATCCCTTTCAGGAAAATACATATATTCTGTTTGACGAAACCGGAGAAGCCTTAATTATAGATCCAGGGTGCTATGAAAAAGATGAGCAGGAGGAACTTACTGCTTTTATTAAATCAAAAAATTTAAAAGTAAAAGTTTTGATTAACACGCATTGTCATGTAGATCACGTTTTAGGTAATAGTTTTGTAAAAGATTATTACAAAGTGGAGCTGGGTATACATCCGATAGAGTTAAATCTTTTAAGGGCAGTAAAAAGCTATGCATTCAATTATGGATTTGCCGCATATCATGGCACAGAACCTGACTACTATCTGAATGAAGGAGACAAAGTAAAATTCGGAAATTCAGAACTGGAGGTTCTATTTTTACCAGGTCATGCTCCTGGTCATATTGCATTTTATAGTGAGGAGCAAGCCTTTTGTCTTGCAGGAGATGTGCTTTTTAACAGAAGCATCGGAAGAACGGACCTTCCTGGAGGAAATTTTGAAACATTGATAAATAGTATTCAAACAAAGCTTTTTGCTCTACCGGATAATACAAGAATATTTCCAGGCCATGGTCCTTCTACCACAATTGGGGAAGAAAAACGTTACAATCCTTACTGTGCAATAAAAAAATGACCATAAAAAAGCATATTCCAAACTTCATCACTTGTTTAAACCTCCTGTCAGGGTGTATTGGAATTACAGAAGCATTCAAAGGCAATCTTGTAAATGCAGCACTTTTGATCATTGCAGGAGCAGTTTTCGACTTTTTTGATGGGTTTATTGCTCGCCTCGTTAAAGCCTCTTCCCCCATTGGGAAAGATCTCGATTCACTTGCAGATGTAATCACGTTTGGATTATTGCCAGGGTTAATACTATTTAATTTGTTAACAATAAATAGTAATCTCCCTTTAGCTATAAATTACATTCCATTAATCGTTCCTGTATTTTCCGCACTTCGCTTAGCTAAGTTCAATAATGATCCGCGTCAAACCGGTTCATTTATTGGAGTGCCTACACCAGCCAATGCACTTCTTATTGGCTCTTTGCCCCTAATAACAGAATTTAATTCGGATTTAAATTTGAATTTTATCATCCTCAATCCTTATTTTATTATTTCGCTCAGTATAATAATGTCATTGCTTTTGATTTCAGAAATTCCCCTGTTTGCCTTGAAGTTTAAGACTTTTAAATGGAAAGACAATCAGATTATTTATATTTTCTTACTAATTAGCTTAATCCTTTTACTTTTAATAAAAGTAGCTGCAATACCATTAATAGTGATTTTATATGTAATTTTGTCTGTCATCAACAATTTAATGCTAAAAAAAACAAAATAGAAATCCGTTTATTGCCGAAGTTGCAGTAATGCTACCCCAAAAAAAACCTAATTATCAACTCATAGCAATAAAATCAAGTCTAAATAGCCTAAGGTTTTCAAGTGGTTCTCATGTTATAATTGATTGATAAGTTCAATACTCATGAATTAGATGAGATTCAGGTAAAAGGAAAAGTTAACCGGTAAAAAGCTAATAGCCAACCTGATTATGGAAGGATATAGTTTTAAAATTAAACAAGCATAATAAATATTTCAAAATACCGTTTAAATCTTGCCTGTAGAATAGGCAAGATATAAACGGTTGTTTTTTTATCTATCTATGAAATTAGAAACGAAGCTATTATTTCTTCTGCTGATAGTTACTTTCAGTGCAAAAGCTCAATATTCCGAAACTAGTAAAAGCTCTATTAAGGTAAAATGGACATCTCCGGTTTCTATTCTTGATAACCAAGCTAAAACAAGATTAGTTCCTAATTTTGAAGAAGCGTTTCACATAGAACCTCAGGATTATTTACCCTCTTTCGTGCTGAGGATATATAATGAAAGAGTCCAGGAAATTACCATTTACCCGGATTCAACAGAAAGCATGGGCACAACAGATGGAGATCTTATAAGAAACACTCCTTCAGATGCATTCGAGACAAAAATTTTTATAAGATACTATAAAGGGAAACCCTTAAGTGAAATTTATATTGTTCCAATTAAGGCATCAGCCGGTTCATTCCAAAAAATTCATAAATTTTCTTATACTTATAAAACATCTCAAACATCTGAACCTCTTCCTGTTTCCAGCAAAATTATAAAGAGATCAGGAAAATCAACTGCCAGGACTGCATCAACTTCCAGTTCAGTATTATCTTCAGGAGACTGGTATAAGCTAAGCATCTCCAACTCGGGAGTTTTTAAAATTGACTATAATTTCCTTACGAACCTTGGTTTAAATCCCTCCTCCATAAATCCTAAGCAAATCAAAATTTATGGAAATGGAGGAGGAATGCTTTCTCAGAAAAATGATGATCCGAGATATGATGACCTGGTTGAAAATGCTATTTTTATTTCTGGTGAAGCTGATGGAAAATTTGACCAGGGAGATTTTATCATTTTTTATGGGGCTGGTCCACATCCCTGGTCCTATGACTTTATAAATGAAAGCTTCAACCATACTTTCAATATTTATTCAGATTTTGCGTATTACTTTCTTACCATAGGTCCGGATAATGGGCTTCGAATACCTGAACAGGTTTCTGAAACTGGAGCAGAACAAAGCATTACTCAATTTGACGATAGGTATTTTTTTGAAAAGGATGAAGCGCAAGTAATGGTAGAGCCTATAAAGCCAAGTGGCAGGCTCTGGATTGGTGATATATTTAACTACAACCTTCAATACACCTACCCTTTCGACGCCACAGGCATTATTCCTAATAGTGACGTATTATTGAGGTCTTCCTGCATAGGAAGGTCGTCAGCGTCAAGCTCATTCAATATTTCCCTAAATAATGTGGCAATTGGCACTCATAATTTTACCAATTCAGCCTATTTTGAAAATCCAAATGTTGAGTATCCTTATGTTGGCGAAGTGAAAAATGAATTATTTAAAATAAATAGTTCAGCATTTAATAATAGTTCTAACATATTAATAAAATATGTTTATAATAAAGCTGGCAAAAGTGAGGCAAGAGGTTATCATGATTATTTTGAAATATTTATCCAAAAACAATTACGCCTATATGGTAATCAGACCTCGTTTAGATCCATACCAAGTCTTAACTATAACATTTCCGAATTTAAAATATCAGGAACACAAGGCACAGAAGTCGTTTGGGACATTACAGATCCTCTGTATGTAAAAAAACAAAATTATTCCTTTGCCGCAGATACAATTTCCTTTTCAACTAATACTAGCACGTTGAAGGAATTTGTAATTTTTAACTTAAATAATCTTAGTTCGCCAGGTTATATTGGCAAAATTGCCAATCAAAATCTTCATGGCATTATTGCTCCAAACATTCCTGAAAACATTATCATTACTACTGATGAATTTGAAGATGCGGCAAATCAATTGGCTCAATTCCACAAATCCTATGACAATCAAGACAGTTATGTGGTTACTGTAAAAAAGATTTACAATGAATTTTCTTCCGGAGCCCAGGATATTACCGCTATCAGAGACTTTATTAAAATGGTCTACGACAGAAGCACTCCTAATGACAGCCTGCATTATGTAACATTATTTGGAGATTGCTCTATGGATTACAAAGACAGATTAACGAATAATACGAATTTTGTCCCCACCTATGAATCACGTCAATCCTTACATCCAATTTTCTCCTATTCTTCCGATGATTATTATGGTTTTATGGATTCCTATGAGGGAGAATGGGTTGAAAATATTAGTGGAGATGCCACTTTAGATGTAGGTATAGGACGATTGCCTGTCAAAAGTGCTGCTGAAGCTTATGCTATTGTTGATAAAATTAAAATTTACAAGAGCAATCAGTCTCTTGGAAAATGGAGAAATAGAATCACTTTAGTTGCAGATAATCAACCTAACAGTAACCTTCATTTAAATTCTGCCGAATTATTGGCAAGTAAGCTTGAACAAAATCAGCCTAATTACAATATTAATAAGGTATATATGGCTGCTTTTCCGCTGGTCTATACACCATCAGGACCTACTTGTCCTGCAGCAGCAGAAGTCATTCAAAATGATATAGATAAAGGGATTTTCTTATTAAACTATACAGGACATGGAGGAGAGTTGCAGCTGGCTCAGGAAAATATCCTTAATACTACTATCATTTCGAAATGGAAAAATATTGATCAACTCCCATTTTTAGTAGCTGCAACTTGTCAATTTGGCCGATATGACTATCCAGCAGTTGTATCCGGAATTGAAACAGCAATATTAAATGCAAATGGGGGGGCCATTGGTTCTCTTGCTTCAACCCGGCCAGTGTATTCAAATACGAATGAAGCTATAAATGTTGCTTTCTATAATGCGGTATTCCAAAAGAAAGGTAACAGATATCAAAGGTTAGGAGAAATCATGATGCCAACTAAAAATAAGAGTAACTCAGGTATTAATAACAGAAATTATTCATTATTGGCAGATCCGGCATTAACATTAAATTATCCAATAGAAGATATTGTGCTTACCAAAGTTAATGACATTAATGTTTCAGGCATGGTAAGTGATACAATTAAAGCACTTGAAAAGGTTAAACTTGAAGGTGAAGTGAGATCAGAAGGTATTGTAATTGGGGACTATAATGGAGTATTAAATTTGACGCTTTACGATAAAAAGAATATAATTACTACCATAGAAAACCCAGTTGTAAGTGTAGGATTGCAGAATAGTCTTATATATGATGGTCCTGCATCAGTTAAAAACGGTAAGTTTTCATTAGAATTTGTGATTCCAAAAGATATTTCATATCAATATAGTAATGGCAAAGCTAGTTTCTATGCCAGCAATTCACCAAACCTAAGAGATGCTGCAGGAGCTTCCTTTGACCTAGTAATTGGAGGAACTAATAAAAGTGCAGCTGAAGACAATACACCACCAGTCATTAAAACTTATTTAAATGATGAAACTTTTGTTTTTGGAGGAGCGACAGGTTCAAATCCTAAATTAATTATTAAACTATTTGATGAAAACGGAATAAATCTGGCTTCTGCTGGTATTGGTCATGAAATTTCAATGACTATAGACAACTCCAACGAAGTTATTACCCTAAATGAATTTTACAGCTCTGGTTTAGATGACTATAAAAATGGAACGGTGAATTATCCACTTAAGGACCTCGCTCCTGGTAACCATTCTATAAAGATAAGAGCATGGGATACCTATAATAATTCTTCTGAAGTTTACCTTGAATTTGTTGTTGTAAACAATGAATCAATAAGTCTTGAACATATCCTCAATTACCCGAATCCATTCTCGACCAACACTGAATTTCATTTTGATCACAATAGAGCCGGGGAAGATATAGATGTTATGATCCAGATCTATACAGTTTCAGGCAAGCTTATCAAAACTATCTCCAACAGATTATTTACAAGTCCAAGCCATGTCTCTGGAATACATTGGGATGGTCGAGATGATTTTGGTGATAAAATCGGAAAAGGGGTTTATGTATATAAATTAAATGTTAAATCTCTCAGAGATGGTAACCATAAATTTAAATACCAAAAGCTTGTAGTTCTTAACTAATAATTGATTTAAAATTTTAATTTTGAAATTCAAATCCACAACAATGATAAAAAAAATATTTTTTAGCTTAAGCATTGTAGTACTAAGCACTCAATTATCCAATGCCCAAAATACCACCTTAGGTGGGCAACAAGGTAATCCTATTACAACAGCAACCCCATTTCTAACAATTTCCCCGGATGCAAGGTCCGGCGCTATGGGAGACGTTGGCGCTGCAATATCTCCCGATGCCAATTCAATTTTCTGGAATCCGGCCAAATTAGCATTTGCTGAGAAAAATATGGGGGTTTCCATCAGTTACACTCCATGGCTAAGGAAACTCGTCAATGATATGTCCCTTTCATACTTATCAGGGTATAAAAAACTACGAAAAGAAGAGGCGATTGGGGTTTCGATGAATTACTTCAATCTTGGTAACATTACCTTTACAGATAATAATGGTAATGTAATGCAAGACTTTCGTCCTAAGGAGTTCTCTTTTACGGGTTGTTATTCAAGAAAATTGAGCAAAACACTTGGTGTTGCTGTAGGTCTTAAATATATATATTCAAACCTATCCGGTAATATTTCAATCAACAGTGGAGGAGCAACAACTGCTGCCAAACCTGGTAATACAGCAGCAGGAGATATTGGAGTATACTTCAACAATGATTATATCATTGCAGGAACAAATACAAATATTGCTCTAGGTGCCATGTTGTCTAATATTGGAGCAAAAATATCTTATACCAATAGCAGTCAAAAAGACTTTATCCCAACTAGCCTAAGAGTTGGTACAGCAATAACTACAGAACTGGACCCTTACAACAAATTGGTCTTTGCAATAGATGCAAATAAGTTATTGGTTCCAACACCTCCTATTAGAGATAGTATTGACCAAACAAAAATTGTTAAAGGAAAAGATCCAGACAGAGGCTTATTAAGTGGGGTCCTTGGGTCTTTTTCAGATGCACCAGGAGGATTTAAAGAAGAAATGCAGGAAATCATTTTATCAGGAGGATTAGAATATTGGTATAATGATTTATTTGCAGTCAGAGGTGGGTATTTCTACGAAAATCCGCATAAAGGAAATAGGAAGTATTTTACACTAGGATTTGGGATAAGATATCAGGTATTTGGTCTAGACTTCGCATACCTTGTCCCTGTCAGATCGAACAATCCACTTGCTGAAACGTTAAGATTTACACTACATTTCAATTTCGAAAGTAAGAGCCAAAAAGATATTGAAACTATAACAGAATAATAAAAGATGCTGATAAGAACCCAGGAGCCTGATTTAAAACAATTAAAATTTAATAATATTTTATTACCAAAGCACAACGAGCTTAGTAATAAGATACCTTTTTATCAATTAATATCAGGAGCTCAGGACGTTCTCAGATTAGAAATAATTTTTAAAGCAGGAAGTCTTTATGAACCGAAAGAAAGTGTAGCTCACTTTACATCCAAAATGCTTTCGGAAGGGACTAAAGACTTTTCTGCTAAGGAAATCCAGGAAAAAATTGCATTCTATGGAGCATTCATGGAATTAAACAGTGGGTTTGATAGATCTGCGCTTACAGTCTACTGTCTGGCTCGTCATCTGGATAAATTATTACCTATAATATCTCAAATAATTACGGAGCCTACGTTCCCCGAACAGGAACTGGAGACTTTAAAACTTATAAGTATCCAATCTCTTCGTATAAATCAAGAAAAAACAGCATTCTTAGCTTCAGCAAGATTCCGGAAATTGCTGTTTGGCCAACATCCATATGGAAGTTGTATGAGTGAAGATGGTATTAGTTCTATATCCAGAGAAGATCTATTTGAATTTCATAAAAAATATTATTCATTAAATAATGCAACAATTCTTATCACAGGAGGCGGAAATACAAACTACTTCCATTTAATAGATAAGTACTTTGGCATACATCAGTTAAACAATACTAATCAAATTTCTGATAATGTGGCAAGTTTCGGAAAGCCTACTAATGAAATTATAGTCAAAGAAACTTCAATTCAATCTTCAATACGTTTGGGCTGTCCACTATTTACTATTAAAAATGATGATTATTTTAAAACATCCATTCTAGTAGAAATTTTAGGAGGTTATTTCGGCTCTCGTCTTATGAAAAATATCAGAGAAGACAAAGGATATACCTATGGAATTCACTCAAACTTTGCCGTTATGAAAAATAATGGATATCTAGTTATTGGAACTGACGTTAATAAAGAAAATACTAAGGCAACTCTAGAAGAAATCTATAAAGAAATTAATCTACTTAGATCAGATATAGTTAATATAGAGGAGTTGACACTTGTTAAAAACTATCTAAAAGGAAGCTTTATCAATTCAATAAATACATCATACTCACAGGTAGACAAGTTCAAAACGCTACTCTTTAACAACCTACCTGCAAACTTTTATGAAATGTATTTTAATACTCTAACGCATATTACTGCTGAAGAAATTCAAACAACAGCCTTAAATTATTTTCATATTGAAAATTTTTATGAAGTTGTAGTTGGTAATATTTAGTTACTTGCTTATACCATTTTTTAAAAACTTCCCTAGAATTACCCCATGCTTCATGTAGAAATAATCCCTTAATTGATATTAATGGGAAATACTTTCTTATCTGTGAATTTCAAAAAATAATATATTAGATTGATGAGGTTGTTAAAAATAGAAACCCATATAAATAAAAAAAGCTCTGAGTTGATATCAGAGCTTTCTAATAATAAGGTTGGCGACTACCTACTCTCCCGGGTGTTATCCTAGTACCATCAGCGCCACGGGGCTTAACTTCTCTGTTCGGAATGGGAAGAGGTGAACACCCGCGCTATAATCACCATTAAGGTTTTTAATACTTTTATTTTTTTTGACTCTTAAACCTTTTGTTTAAGGTCGTGACAACATCTGAGAAAAAGATATATACTATAACACACAGCGCTAACGGAAAGTCTACGGGTAATTAGTATTGCTCAGCTTAGGACATTACTGTCTTTACACCTGCAACCTATCAACGTCATCGTCTATGACGAC
>NZ_AUFX01000009.1:300000-430424 GCF_000426725.1 Sporocytophaga myxococcoides DSM 11118
AAGAAAGTTGCTTTGCTAATCAAGAAGTTTTTTTACCTACTGGATAAAGACATTAAATTGATAAAAAGTAGAATATCAGAGAACAGCGGCGGTCCAAGCATAAAAATCAATTATTATAATCTATACATCCAATTATCAACTCATAACACCATTTCATTAACTGACATTGGCACTTAATCAAATAAATCAAAGTTTTGCTATTCTATCATATATACTTATAGACATTTAGCTAAATTGGCATATAAGCTTTAGTTTATTTAATATATTTTTTTTTAAGTGTTAAGGTTCAATAATGAGAAGCTGCTTTTTGGGGCAGCTTTTTTATTGTATTGTGGGAATGCCTGAAATAAATAATTGTTTTTTTCTTATTAAAAGCAAAAAATAATGATACCTGCTACTCACAACATTGCATAAAAAACAGAATTCAAAGACAAAAAATAGCTCGGTTTTCTAAAAAATAGGAAAAAATTTTCCAGCTTTTTTATTATCTTCAATTAAAATTTTTTTAGCAATGCAATTTCTTTTTCTATTGTGGAGAACTAGTCGTGGGACAAAGATCCACATGAACTCAGCGGAATTTATATTTTGGTTTACCCTTCCCATCCTTATTGTTTTAATGATTTTTATCTATTATTTTCTTAAATGGAAACAGATTAATATTTTAAAATTATTCCTTTATTTGAAACCTCTGTCTGCAGAGCATAAAGAGATCCTTAGAAAGAAAAATCCCTTTTATAAAAAACTATCCTCAGAATATAAAAACAGATTTGAGCAAAGAGTAAATCACTTCCTGATTAATAAAAACATCAGAGATGAATCTGGTAATGATGTGCTTGATGATATAAAAGTAACAATAGCTGCTACGTTCATTCAACTTACAATAGGATTAAGACCGGTCTTTCTTTCAAATTTCAATACGATTACTGTAAGTCAAAAAAATTCTGACTGGGGCTTAAATGGCACTAGTAAAGAATTTAAACTTTCATGGCCCGAATTCCAACTCGGCATTTCCAATTCTGCGGATGGCTATAACCCGGGACTTCAACTAATGGCTGAAGCTTTGTTTGAAGAAAACCTGCTTGAAACAACAGGTGCTGCAATCTTCGGAGAATCCGCATTTAGAAAGTGGCAATCCGTTTCGAAAAAACAAGCAGAATATTTTATCAGTACCGGATTAAGTCAGTTCAAAACTTACAGAGAAGTGAATAAAGAAAAATACTTTGGTGCTACTGTAGTCTATTTCTTTGAGAAGCCTGAGGATTTCAAACAGAGGTTTCCTGACATGTACAAAGCTATAAAAGGATTGCTCAATCAGAATCCTGTTAAAAACAGGATAATTTGATTATCGATTCTCTATAGCCTGCTCCGGAAGGTCACAAAAAATTCTGAATCACGATTTAAGGAATTTTAAAATTAACAGGATTGACAAGCTTCCATTTAAATAGTTTTACTTTTCTTATCATTTAGCTTTCTCCTAAATAGTCGTATCTTTAACTATTGTACCACAATAATATTTTCAAAATCAAAAATGGCAGAAATCGATAAACTTTACGAAGCTTTTGGCGAACTTGTTTATGCAGTTGCAAAAGCAGACGGTGCTATTCAAAATGAGGAAAGAGTTGCACTTGAAGATGTCCTTAAAGATAACAAGTGGGCTTCTGATATCATTTGGTCTTTTAACTATGAAGACAAAAAGTCAAAAACTGTAAAAGAAGCCTATTCAAAAGCTATTGATATTTTTAAACATCACGGTCCGTTTTCCGAATATGGAAAATTTGCAGATGTTCTGGAATTAGTAGCTTTTGCGTTTCAGGGAATAAGTACTGAAGAAAAAGAAATTATTTCCAACTTTCGTAATGAATTGACTACTGTCTTTAAAAATGATTCGAACATACAGTAAAAGCGGTAAGCGGTAAGCAAATTACCGCTTATTTTTTTGCTTGTAATTTCAATCCCAATTAATACGATCAAACAGAAGCATATTCACTACTATTTGTCCGTGATCCGAAACATAAAATGGCTTTTTATCCATTGAAACCGTGTTATCGATCACATGATCGTTATATGCTCTTACATCGATAATCCTTCCTATTTTAGCTGAATTAAGATCTGCAAAATGATTACTTACAAATATATTATCAAGGCTTTCAATATGCCCGTTATGGATATAAGTGTAATGAAAATTATCTATACTTTTCCTGGCCTGCACATCTATGACATTCTGAAGTACTTGTTGCCATAATTTTATTTTTTCTTCAGGCTTTAGCTTTCTAAAAGGCGGTTCACCAATAATTGCCTGATTTGTTACCGATGTATCGTCATCATTTAAATCACCAAGGACGACCAATGGTTTGTTGCAATCCCTAGCAATTTCATCAGAGACAAGATGTCTTATACCAGCCGCCTCAATTCCCCTTCTGATCAGTGAGCGAATACTTCCTATTGCCTTTTCCGGGTAATTAGCAGCGTCAACATTAACCCCCTCACGGTAAATAGGCCTTTTAGATTTTAGGTGAAGCACGAAGACAATTAAGGAAACCGAATCATTCAGCTTGATTTCAGCTTTTAATACACCTCTGGAAAAGTGGCTTATGGGTATATAAATTGACGAACTTTCCAGCAAAGGTGTCGTAGGGCGGTCGTCAAAAAATTCAAACTTAAATGGTATATCTTCAATTACCTCAGTATTCACAATTGGAAACTTACTAAGAATCGCATTAACAGGTAAATTGCCCGTAGGTTTTGCAACATATAAATTCCATTTTTCCATATGAGTGCCTTTCAAACAATCTCTTAAGGCCTCTTCTTCAAAAATCTCCTGAAACCCTATAATATCGGCGTTCATATTAAGCAACTGATTCCTGATCCAGTCCACTTTCTTAGGATACTGCTCAGCTGTATATTGAGGCCAGGTATTTCTGTATATACTCTTTTCTGCCGTAATCAGATTCTCCACATTAAAAGATGCAATAGATACTTTCATTTTATGTTAAGTATTTTTTTGTGTTAATATAAGTTAAATAGCTGAAAAAATCTGACCAATAATTCTTGATTCCCTAAAGAATCTCCGCTTCATTATATAAATAATATACAGGATATTCCTGCAATCCAATCCGCCATTTTCAATGGAGGTTTTATTGAAACAAAAATATGACTTTGTTTTAAAAACTTTGTTTAGAGGTAAATTAATGTTGTACTTTTGAGTACTCATATGAAACAAATCCCTATACGAAGGTTATCATCCAAATACACTGAGTTGAATGCAGTGGGTCAATTTAGCATCCGAAAAATAAAAGATGTACTAAATGGAAGGGATATTGTCCACGACCTGCATAGGCACGATTTCTTCCTTATTTTGTTGCTTGAAAAGGGTGAAGGCACCCATGAAATTGACTTCATAAAACATGAACTTCATAATCACGATATATTCATACTGAGACCTGGCCAAGTGCATACGCTCTCAATGAAGGCAAAGAGCACAGGTTATATTATGGAATTTGATCCGGCTTTTTATCAGCCTTCAAATAAATTGGCTGATCAACGTTTTAAAAAAGCAATAGGTAAAAATTATTGCAAAGTCAAGAAAAACAATTTCGACAAATTAGAATCTATTTTATCCAGTATCTTCATTGAGTTTAATAAAAAGCAAGAGGATTATAATGATGCTATAAAAATCTATATTGAATTATTCTTTATTGAATATTTAAGACAAAGTACAAATGAAAAGAGGTCTTCAAAAACAGAAAACTTATACATACAAGATAAATTCGAAGAACTACTGAGTCTATTGGAAGAAAACATTTGCTCCAAAAAGAACGCTTCTCAATATGCCGAACTTCTAAATCTCTCTTTATATCAAATAAACTCTATAACTAAATCATCTGTCGGCAAGTCTGTTTCTGTCCTCATTAATGAGCAAATTATACTTGAAGCTAAAAGATATCTGCTAGCCACAACTAATCAGGTAAAGGATGTCGCTGATCATGTAGGCTATGAAGATGTATCCTATTTTATTCGTTTTTTTAAGAAGCAAACAGGATACACACCAGACGCTTTTCGCCAGAATTTCAAATAAGTACTATCCAACTTTATTTTTATCCTATCATGCTGCCGACTGCAAACTATACCTTTGTAGTCATAAACAAATTCAGTATGAAAACAAAAACAAAAATAATGATGGCTCTTAAAATATGGGTTGTCATTTATCCATCAATCACCATTTTTCTATTAATGCTTGGTGAACAGATTTCCACTTTCCCCTTATACATAAGAACTTTTATTTTAACGATTACACTGGTTCCATGGATGGTCTTTGCTGGCCTGCCTTTGTTAGATAAGGGCATTCAACATCTAAAAGGATTTAGTTCTAAATAATATATAAAGACAATAATTCTATAAAGAAAGTTTTAGTTTACCGTTGAGCATGTATACTTCATGGTAGTGCGGTGTTAATGCTTTCTTGCCTTTTTAATTAATCTCTTGGAACTAAATATCTAAATAAAATGGACCACTATGATGTAATAATAATTGGCGGAAGTTATTCAGGACTCGCTGCCGCAATGGCTCTTGGCAGAGCTCTAAAGAACGTATTGATCATTGACAGTGAAAATCCCTGCAACAAACAATCGCCTTACTCACATAATTTCTTAACTCAGGATGACCACCCTCCCCTTGCAATCTCATCTAAAGCAAGGATGGAGGTCGAAAAATATCAGACCATTGAATTTCTGAAAGATAAAGCAGCCAAAGGAGTAAAGATTCATACTGGCTTCAGGATTGAAACCGATAAAGGAGAAGTTATCACATCCAGCAAACTAATATTTGCTACTGGCATAAAGGACATTCTACCTGCGATAAATGGAATTGAAGAATGCTGGGGCATTTCGGTTTTACATTGTCCTTATTGCCATGGTTATGAAGTTATAAATGAAACAACAGGTATCATAGGTAATGATGAGAATGCATTTGACCTGATACAGCTGATTTCAAACTGGACTAAGGATCTTACCTTGTATACCAATGGACCATCAAAGTTAACTTTGAAGCAAAACGAATTGCTTAAAAAACACATGATAAACATTGATGAGCGTATTATATCTCAATTACTCCACAGCCATGGTCAAGTTAAAAGGATACAATTTACAGATGGTTCATTTGCTGACGCAAAAGCAATTTATGTCAAAGCGCAATTTGAACAACATTGCTCCATTCCAATAAGCTTAGGTTGTGAAATAAACAGAGAAGGATATTTAATAACTAATGGATCACAGGAGACCACTGTAAAAGACATATACGCTTGTGGTGACAATTCCTCTCGCATGAGAACAATTGCTAACGCAGTAGGAACAGGAACAACAGCTGGTATAGCTGTTAGTAAGTCCATAATCGTAGAGAATTTTGAAACTTATAATAAGTAAAACAAAAAGAACAATGAAAAAATTAAAAATCATAATTGTTGGTGGGACTGGTACAATGGGTAAACACCTAATTGCAGCTTTTGAAAAAGAGCACGATATAATAAGTGCAGCAAATAAAAGTGGAGATATTCAGGTGGATATAACCTCTACAGCTTCGATTGAAAATATGTACAAAAAAGTTGGTGCATTTGACGCCCTCATTTCTACGGCAGGCCCAACTTATGTAGGGCCTTGGAATACTCTTACAGATAAAGAATTCAGGCAAGGCGTTGAAGGTAAAATGATGGGACAAATTAATCTGGTTCTAATTGGACAGCACTATATTAACCATAAAGGGTCCTTTACATTAATTACTGGTGCGCTCTCTCACGACCCTCAATTAAACTTTGCAAATGCTTCAGCAGCTAATAGCGCCGTTGAAGGATTTATAAGAGCTGCAGCGATTGAATTAGGAAATGGAATTAGAATTAATGCAGTAAGTCCAACTGTAATTGAATCATCTCCACAGTATTTCCCCTATTTCCCAGGTGATATTCCTGTCACTATGAAACAATTAGAATTTGGTTTCAGAAAAAGTGTTTTCGGTGCAAATACTGGTCAGATTATAAGACCTTATTAAATATTAATCATCAATAGTCCTTGTTTGCAAACAAGGACTATTGATTTATTGGTTTTAAACTATTACGATTTTTCTCAGCTTATTTTTCATTTTGCAGAAACATTTCAAAACCTCTTTCTAATCAGAATTTAAGCAAGGCTTGATGGTTTTACCTATACATAGTCATGCGTTTACAAATGACAATTTAACTATCACTTTATAATTAATATTTTCTGAATATAATTTACTCCTTTGTCAGTTGTCACATGCACAAAATATGCTCCTGCTGCTAATCCTGATATATCAAGCGATGTCTGATATCCAGTAACCTTTTTATCATACACTTCTTGCTGGAAAGCATTCGCAATTTTTATTTCTGAAATTGCATTTGTCGATTTATTAAATTCCAGGAATAAGATGTTGTTTGCCGGATTTGGAAAAATTTTAAAACCAGGTTCTAAAGTATTATTATCTATTGATGTTACACAATTAATATTATTATATCCCCTCCTATTTGCCTGACAAATTAGTTCATTGTAGGCTGGCTTGTCTATTCCGCTTCCAGCATAGGTTCGCAAACCTATCGAACCAAGAAAATTGAGAAATTTCGTATCTGCAATACCATAGTAAGTGGAATAATAACTTATTGTCTCAGGAGACAAATCGTGCATCCAGGTGAAGTCAATCATTTTAATGTTGGAAGCATATTGATCCCATGAAGCAAATGTTTGCTGAATAAATTGTGATTGAAGTTCATTAGAACTATTGCATACAGCACTGGATGGATAACCAAACTGTGTAAAGTAAATTGGCTTTGAGGGATACAATTCGATTATTTGGGCAAAATCAGCCGGTATGATTGAAACAGGTTTAACTGTGAAGTCTGAATTGAGAGGATAATAAGATACTGCTATAAGATCTGAAAAGGTATTTAATGTTTGAACGAAATTAGATGAACTGCCGGTTAACCCATCAAACGTGACTTCACAGGCGACTTTCACATTGACACGTAAAGACTTTGCATAAGCAGAAACAGACGAATAGAAATTCGTGTACTGTGTCCATTTTGCAGAATCAGAGCCAAGATAAACATCCACTTCAGAACCAATCTCCAGAGAGGAAAGCTGTAAAGAGGGAATGTGTGCAAAAATACTATCCAATAATATTTTAAAACGATTGATCACAATTGGATTGTCCATTGGATAGCTTGCTAAATCAGCAGGAACCTCCAGATGGTTGGTTGCTATGGGGGCAATAGTTAGATCAACTGAAGTATTATATGCAGGGTAATATATATTAGCTATATCAAGGTAAGAAAAATCAAATACACCAGGAGAAGTTTCAATTGATGCCCAGGTAAAAAACAGCCCTGTCTGTGTCATCCCTAAATTCTTACTGGCGACAAAGGCTGAGTCATAAGTATAGCTTGCATTTTGAGGCACATTAACATCAACACAAATGATATTTTTGTCTGGAGTGATTTGTCCTGCTGCATTCAGAACTATATTCACCATAATAAAAATAGCAGAGACGATTCTTTTCATTTTTCAGGTTTGTAAAATTTTATATAGGGGTCACTGGTTTAAAGCTTCACTCCTATTTATCATGTTTTCCTTTAACCGTTTACGGTTACCTGAAGATGCAGATTTTAAAGGAATAATCCAATAATCACTGATTGATTCAAGGATTTCCGAGAAGGCAATTAAATTGCCCATACTACCTGCCTCCTTTACCCTTTTCTCCATCTGAAATTTCACACAAATAATCTTTGATTCAATCATAATACTGCTCCTTTTAACTGGAAATATTGGTCATGGAATAAAAAAAGGTTCAATAAGAAGTGTGTTATTTTAGAGCATATTATAGCAATGATTTTATTTTACAGCACACTTATCTTTAAAAACTCTTTTCTTCCTCTCATTTGTTCTGATATAAAGGAGATTAAAACTATGAAAAAGCTGTCTATACTATTTACGCCCTTATTGGCATTCATATTTATTATTAGTGGATGTCATCGTGGCGATTATTATGATTCAGATTATAGAGGGACAGGGTATCCTTACAATTATAACTATGATTATGATTACCCCTATAATTATTCCTACCCTTATGACTATTCATATCCTTACAACTACTCATATCCTTATGATTATTCATATCCTTACAATAATTATTATGGTGGCCATGGACACCACCATGACCATGACTATAATTATGATGGGAACTATTATAACAATATACAAGGAGGAGGAAATAAAGGAAGTAACGATATGAAAAGTGGCCAACCTAGTGGTCGTGTCAATACGGGAACCACCCAACCTGGAAAAGATAACAATATTGGAGCTGATCGTTCAGGGGGCAATAAAAATATGGGGGATAACAAACCTAACAGTGGTAATATGGGAAACAAACAGCCAAGCGGTAGCAGTATGCAAAGCAAACAACCTAACAACATCAACAACAAAGGAGCTGATCAACCTTCTGGAGATATTAACAAAGGCGGCAACCAACCAGGAAGTAATAACAATATGAAAGGTAGCCAACCGGGAGGTAATAATATGGGAGGTCAACCTGGTGGAGGAAACAATATGGGAGGCGGACATCCTAGTGGTGGTAGTACCCCTGGAGGCAGTCAACCTGGCGGAGGAAACAATTCGGGAGGACAACCTAGTGGAGGAAATCCGGGTGGTGGCACCCCTGGAGGTGGACATAAATAATCTTAACAGCCACTCGATGGTCTGTCCCTAAATAGTCCTTGTGCCAGCGAGGACTATTAATTCTGTTTTTTAAAAAAAATAAATAATTTTTAAACAATTTTAGCTCTTCATAGTTATAAGCTGATCATTTTTGAAATTTAACCAGTTATTTTTCAATTGATATTAATTCCTTATATATAAGTTTTTAATTCTTAATTTTTGATCAAATTTTATCTCATTTATTAATAAAAAAATATGTCACATCAGTTTGCTTGTTATTTAAATTCTGAGATCTCAGGTACGGTTACTTATTATTTCGATGAACCCGAACACGATGATTACGTGGTGAGCCCGGTTCAAAATGTAGGAGGCAATACGGGTTCCCAAATCCTCTTTTCTATGTATTCTCATGCATGGACGCATGGAGTTACAGGATATGTTTCATACCAGTTGCCTGATAATAGCTTATTAGTAATCCAGTACAATGTCCCTGAAACTCAGAACGGAAGTGGCTCGACAAAAAATGTATTTTATTATGCATTTATTCAGAATCCAAGTGATGCTGATAAGTATATCCCTCCTTTATACTATGTTGATTATATATCTGCAGATCAGCTTATGAATACCGATCCTCCTGTTATTGCGGATTCCGTTACTATCACAATTTATCTTAAAGAATATACTCCACAAACTTAATGACTATGGAATCAGAAGAAATTAATAATGCTAAGCCATCCAAAGAGATGTATTATGCACTTCCAATAGCTTATGAAATTGTTGTTTCAATAACGAACAAAACGACTAGCCCTATAACATTAAATAATATAGATCCCTTGCCATGCACATCCGGTAATCCTGTTGCGATGTCGGGGTTTAATACAAGCGCCGGAACAACTGGTAATGGTTTTATTATATTCCAGGGAGAAACAGTAGAAGTATTCCGTGCTTGTGGAGGTTGGAATTCAGACACTGGTGACGCACCCAATACTCAGGGTACCATTGTGTACAATACGTCTGATAGCCTTTTAACAATTACATGGGATATCGGTGAAGATAATACAATTCTCCGACCGGTTTTTAATTCTGTTTCTCAATATGAGGCCATTGATAGCGCCCCTGTACTTTCAACAAGATATAGGAACTATGGTAGTGGAGAGTATCAGGTTAATTTATCAACCTATACAATTGTAGTTCAACCGAAAAACTAAAACAGGAATCTTATCAACACAACAGTTTGTCAAAAATGAAATCTCTCTTAGGGGTAGGTTTCATTTTTGATAAGCTTTAGTATTTATTTTTAAGTAGGTGCAATCAAACACAACTTCTGTGGAAAAACTTTACCGCTTTTCTAATGACTCCTTCATTGGTGTCAATATTTTATCATACCATTACATGGACAATAATTAATAGCCTATAAAAATTTTCAATCAGACTAGAGAATAATATGCAATTAAAAAAAAAGAAACTTGCCTCAATAGCTACCGCTATCGGTATTGTTATTGGGGGCGTTACATATGTAGCAAATCCTTTCAGTAGTAATAATAAAAATCTTGGGAACGGCATCCAGGGATACTTTTCGGTAGACCTTAACGGAGCTGCACAATATTCGATCCCTATTGATGTGCCTCCCGGGACCAATGGAATGGAGCCCAAATTGTCTTTGCAGTATAGCAGTCAAATAGGCAATGGAATACTTGGAGTAGGCTTTGAACTGAGTGGCTTATCTGTCATAGAAAGGTCTGGCGCTACCGTGGCTCAGGATGGATTCAGAGGAGGTATTAATTATAATGAAGATGATCGTTTTGTGCTGGATGGTCAAAGATTAATGAACATTAACTCATCTCCGACGCATTACAGTAATGATAGCGCTGAATACAGGACAGAACAAGATAGCTGGTCTAAAATTGTTTCTTTTGGCGGTAGCTGCGGACAAGATCCATGTTCTTTTCTGGTCACTCTTAAAAACGGGACCAAAATGGAGTATGGAAATTCATTGGACTCCAGGATAGAGGCACAAGGACCAAACTTTAACTCTGATTCCATGCAGGGTTCTGTAAGAACCTGGTTACTAAATAAGATGACTGACCTGAATGGAAATCAGTTGCAGATTCAATACACACTTACTCCGCAAGACAGTTCAAACAATATTGTATCAAATGATGCAGCTTCCGGTCAATACTATCCAAATCTCATTTCTTATACAAGCAATGACAGCCTGGAAGCTCAAAGGTTTGTAAGGTTTTACTATGAAGGCAGAGCAGACACGGTAACAAATTATGAAGGAGGCGCAAAAGTAAGAACAAAAGCCAGGCTTCACCTTATTACAACCAGCATCCTAGATACTGAAGGTGATACAATTACCGTAAAATCATTTCAGTTGAACTACGAAAGCTCCCCTGTCACAGGATTCAGCCGCATAACGTCCGTTGTTGAGATTACCAATGAAGGCAATTATTTATCACCTACATTATTCTCATGGGCAGATGGTGCCTCTCAATTTACCAATGACAATTCCAATGCTGGCTTTGGACTATATCAGGATAACGCGAATGCTTATCTGGCAGATTTTAATGGAGATGGAATTACGGATCTTTTATCTGAAGAAATTGACAGCGTTTATTATGGAGGGAACGGAACCATCAACAATGGTGTATCAACAGGTATGATCCCTCAGGATAATATTCTTACCGGCGATTTTAATGGAGATGGGCTTGATGATGTATTCTCTTTAGGCGATCTGAATTCAGGAACTGTTTATCTTTCTTCTGCTACGCAAGTAAATAGTAAGTCTGTTTATGTTCAAAACCTGCAGACTAATTGTGTTTCCGGTTCGGACGGGCCTTGTGTTATGGTTGCTGATTTTAACGGAGATGGCATTACAGATCTTTTTTCCCAGAATGGTTACGATGGCTATATAAACCTTTTTAATAACAACGGAAATCTTGACACCGTCATTACTTTTCCCATACCACCTGCTAATAATAATATCATTGCGGATTTCAATGGGGACGGACAGGCGGATATTCTCAATGGTTCTACTTCAGGAACAAACAACCTATATCTATCTGATATTTCCAAAACGAATTCTTTCAATCAACCATTATCAATACCTGACTTTAATATTGTAACAGAATGTGTGACGTCTTGCAGCTATGCAGGAGATTATAATGGTGATGGTAAGGCGGATATATTCTCTTTCAATGGAAATGATTATAGCATCTACTATTCAAATGGAGCGGGTTTTGATGTTGCAGTGCCAATTACAAATGTTCCCGGAAGTCTTATCAGTTTCTGGCCAGGAGATTATAATGGTGACGGAAATATGGATTTATATACTACAGGAAACTCTTCATCTGATACTTTATATATTTCCAATGGAGCAGGCTTTAATAAAGTTCCACTTAATCAAAGTCTTCCCGGGAATACTGTTATTAATGGAGACTTTAATGGAGATGGGGCTGCAGATTTAATCTTTGTAGAGGCAAATCAAAGAACGATGTATCTGGCCTCTTCAGATCCTACCTATTCAGCCAGTAATCAAAAACCGGATTTATTAACAGCAATAAACAATGGTATAGGAAGTACGATAGTTGTGCAATACAAGCCATTAACAGATGGATCTGTTTACAGTAAATCAACTGTATCTACAGGTACTGGTATTCAGGATGGATTAAGCAGTTTTAATCGTTTTGCTTCAGCTCCATTATCCACTGTTCAAGCTCCTCTACAGCACATTCAGGATATTCAGTCCAGCATGTATGTTGTGAGTGGATATACCAAAAGTGATGGCCGAGGAAATATTTATCCATATTCTTATAATTACTCAAATGCTCAGGTAGACCTGGACAGAGGATGGCTGGGGTTTGCCTCTAAAGTTTATTCGGATAGCTCTCAGAATACAAGAACAAGCATTATTTATAATCAGGAGTTCCCCTTTACCTCTCAGGTGGATTCATTCATTCAACAGACTCTGGATAAATCTCAGCTGATGCTGAAAAGGTTTTATACCTATTCAGATAATGTTACTGCTTCTTATGGCAGTGTTTCGAATGCTTATCAGGTATTAAAAAGCTCAACTACAGAACAGCATTTTACCTATGGGGCATTTAACTATTCACTCCTTACAAATTATGCTTATGATGCTTACGGAAATGTTTTGAATACTGCTTATCTCGGAGATACAGATATCACTCCACCATTATATACGAAAACAACTTATATCAACGACACTACTCAATGGGTGCTCGGGATTACTTCTTCAACTCAGAAAAGCAGTAATTCCTCATTTTCAGATACACTTCTTCTTGAAAAAAGATATTATTCTCTCTCTAGCTATAATCCGGATTCTATTCAGTCTTGGGACAATCAGCAGAATCAATGGATAACTACCCGGAATTCTTATGACACCTATGGAAATGTAATTCAAAAGGTTAACACCAGTTACGATACAATAAGTTATCATTTTGATAATTACTACCATACATTCCTCAGTTCAACTATTTCACCTACAAACGAAAGAGGGTTCAAACTGGCCGACAGTGCTGTTTATGATGCTCGATTCGGAGCGTTGCTTCAGAAGTATGATAATAATGGAAATGTACTGATATATGAACTGGATGATATCGGAAGAACCATATCCATTACAGGTCCTGATATCACTGATCCGGGAGAGACTATTGTACTTTCTACCTTTAGCTGGGGATTGACTGCAGACAGCGGATATTATGCATTGAATGGAAGCATCCAGGATTGGGAATCTGAAACAATGCAATATACAGTGCAGTATTATGACGGACTTACACGAAGCTATTGTTCAAAAAGTTATGGTGTAAATGATAGGGACAGTTCCAGAATCAATAGAGTTGATTATGCTTTTGATAGTGAAAATAGAATTGTAGGACAAAGCCTTCCCTACTTTGATAATCCTACCGGGCAGGATACAGTTTTTTGGTCCAGCAATACTTATGATCCTTATGGGCGTGTTATAAGAAAAGTACTTCCGAAGGATTTTAATGATTCCACCGTAACAACCATCACATATAACGGATATGTCACCAATACTGTAGTGGCTTCAGGAACTGTCAATGCTTCTACTACAGTGGCAAATTATGCCTATGTTAATTCTCAATATCTGATAGTATCAAAAACAACACAAAATTCTGTTACGGGTAATCTCACAGATGTTACCACTTATCAGTATGATGGTATCGGAAGAATTACCGCTGTTGCTGATCCTGCAAAAATTACCAGCAACGTAACATTCAGTTCTTACAACAGAAAGATTAAGTCCTATGACCCAAGCATGGGAAATACATCCGCCATTTACAATGATTTTAACAGAACATTGCAAATAAAGGATAATGCGGGAAATAATATATTAAAAAGATTCGATGCTTTAGGCCGCATTATTTCTGATGTCAGAGGGGCAGCTGATTCTGTTAGCTACGAATATGATGATCCTTCTATACCAAATTCATTAGGCAAGCGAAGTAAAGTTATCAGGTATTCCGGTGATCAGGTGATCATGCACCGTTATACTTATAATGAATATGGTCAACAGGTAACGGACAGCCTTTTCGTAAATGGAATAGCATACCCGACGCAGTATGCAATCAATCCTCTTAATCAAATTACAACTGTTACCTTGCCCGATTCCACTGTTTTTTACAGAACATATGATACCTATGGAAATCTTCAGTCAGTCGCAGTATCAGAAAAGGCAGGCGTTTCAGCAGTTAATTATGCTCAATATTCCAATTATAATGCTCAGAACCTGCCAGGAAACGTATTGTATAATAACGGGACAGTTTCCACTTATACATATTATCCTGTAGGTAATGTTAATTCGTATAAGTTGACCAACGCAAATGGTGACTTGCTTAGTCAGAATTATAACTGGGACTATCAATATAGGATTGCAGCAATCAATGATTTGGATAGTTCTGCTTATATGCAGAGGTTTTCTTATGACTACTCAGGCAGACTGGATTCAGCTTTCAGCTTTTATGCCACGAATAGTTATAAGTATGACGTTTCCGGCAATCTGATTAAAAAGGATTCCATCCAGTATCAATACAATAACTTCCAGGTAAAAGGAGGCAGCAGTATTAGTAGTGGAGATGGAGTGGTTTCTTATATTTATGATCAGCTTGGAAACCGATCATCTAAAAGTATTGATTCGAATACAATTAAATATTCATATGATGCATTGAGCCAGCTTGATACATTAACCGTTAATGATACAGCAGCCATTACATTTGTATATGATTATGATGGAAGAAAAATTATTCAGAATGATCTCTCCAATGCAATCACCACTACATTTGTCTGTCCATACTATGAAGTGAATACATTTGGTGGTGGAACTGAATTCATTACTAAATATGTAAAAGGATTATTTGGCCAGGTGAGTTCTCTGACCTATGCGTCAAAAATAAGTGAGGCAGGAACAACCTCAAATAACAACGGCGTACCATCTTTAGACACACTGTATTTTCATCAGGACTATCTTGGCAATACCCATATCGTTACAGACCTGAGGGGCAACCGAAACAGCCGCATAGACTATGATCCTTATGGATCTATTGTAGGACTTCAAGGTGAAAATGATTATCGATATAAATTCGGTGAAAAAGAATACAATAGTGTTACTGATTTATATTATTATGAAGCACGTTTTTACGATCCTGCGATTGGTCGTTTCCTCACAGCAGACAGCTATGTAGGTGGAGAGTTTTATCAACCGGATGTATTCAATTGTTATGCCTATGGCCTGAATAACCCGGTTAATAATGTTGACCCTTCCGGTCACAAATCCTTCTCGAAAATAGCTTCCTTCTTTGTTGATGCAGGAGAAATATTTGCAGGCTTGTTATTGGAAATTGTTCCAGGAGCAGAGAATGTTGCCGGAGCAATCTTAGACGCTGGTATTGGAGGACTACAATATTCTATTACTACATCTTTCGGAAAAAATAAAAGCTTTAGCTGGAGTGAGTGGGGACAGCAGGAGGCATCTGGCGCTTTGATAGGTTTACTTTCCGATGGTGTCGGAGGAATCATTGATGAAATGGGAGGTGTAGAATCAACTGGCTGCTTTGTTAAAGGCACAAAAGTTTCCGGCGAGAAGGCTTTATTGAATATTGAAGATATCAAAACCGGTGATCTTGTATGGGCCTTTGATGACAAGACAGGCAAGAAAGAATTGAAAAAAGTGAATAAAACTTCTGTAAGAGAAGTTCATAAGCTTATAGCTCTGGAAGTAGGTAATAAGATTATCAAGGCAACTGAAGAGCACCCCTTCTGGTTGAAGAATAAGTGGGTAAAAGCTTCTGAGTTAAAGAAAGGCGATACGCTTATAACATATGACGGAAAGAAAGAGGTCATAAAAGGCAGCGTTATAGCTAATGGCTCATTTACCGTGTATAATTTGGAAGTGGATTCATTCCATGATTATTATATCACTGAAAGTAAATTTTTAGTTCATAACGGAATCTGCTCATCCCGTGGAGCAGCCCTGGAAGATGATGCAGCAGCAGCTCCGGTTGCGGCGCCGGTAGTTAGGGAGCTAGACAATTTTAATCCAAATGAATTTGATGATAATACAGGTTTTTCAGGAGTTTGCGATGTCGGTAATGGCGACATAAAATTAAGGCCAACCTCGCGAAATCCAGGTACTAATTTTACATTGGATAATGGAGATATCTATCCTGGGAGGGGCCATCTGGCAAGAAATGGTAGCCATATAACATTGGCTAATAGTATGGGAGGAACATTCAATAAAGTTGGATTCTCTATAGTGAAAGTAGACGATAACGCTTTTGAAGTTGGCTGGAGATCCAGAAGTTTAAATGATATGCTATATCCTGGTGGATTAACAGATGAGCAAATGAACACAGTCAGAGCAAATCTTGTTGCCAAATACGGAATTAATATTGTAAACTAAAGAAATTAACTTCACATTAAAGTCCCTCTCCTAAGGAGAAGGACTTTGATGTGCTTGTTATTAATTGAGTTTCCTTCTCCTTCAGAACATGGTCTTCAACTTAAAGACCTTTCTTTTTTCTTGTTGAGCTTGAGAAACATCTGAGGTTTCAAAAAGAATAAATCTCAAGCTATCTAGGAGATGACGATTGAATCGCGAATTATTTTGTGACTATCAGATCCTTCGCAGGACTCAGGATGACAAAGTAAAGATTGATAAAGTAACAGTATCCTTTTTACCATTCACTTAAAGGATAACAAGCATAGGGTTCAAATCCGGAAAAGCCTTTTACTAATTGAAGATTAACCCCGGAACTATTCCAATATCCTCCGCAAGTGGGGAGTAAATCAAAGGCCTCCTTATATTTTCCTGATTTAAAATATTCAATAGTTAATGTTAAATCAATCTCCGATCTTCTCCATTCATCTCCTATTTTATCACGAACTTCTTTAGCCAGATTAAATTCACCTTTGACTGCAAGCAGACCCGCTAGCTGCTCCCGATCGTATTCTGTATTTGCGATAGCTATTGCTTTTTCAAAATTGTTCTCTAATAGTGGTAAGTAATAAGGAATAATATCTTTGATTGACTTTAGTCCTGCAAAAATTTCCTGATTGGTTATCTTAGCTATTTCTTTTGAAATTTGTTCTTTTAAAAATCCAATATCCTTTTCGTAGTATCTATTATTGCGACCTTTCACCGCTCCATATAACGCTCTTAGTTCATTGAATATGGCTATGTGTCCCAATAACAAGGATACTTCCATGCATTCCGTCAATTCAATGACACCTACATCATCAACGCCCTCTTGATACAATTTGAGATTCTGTTTTAGCAAAGCAGGTATTATATTTGTTGGGTTGTTAATATCTGGAATATATGTAGATAACATCTTTTATAAATATATGCTGAGAAAATTGAGTTCAATCTAAATAAAAACGGTTGATCTTAAAAGGTTTTTCTCCAGGTTCTCAACAATCCTCTTTTACAGCGAATACTCGGGCACTACATATGATATTCAAATAGCTTTCGTATTTAATATTTTTATAAGTTTTCCTTTTCCAATCATTCTATCGTTCGATTCTATTTTATAAAAGTATATTCCCTGGTCCAGTTTAAGATTCTTCAATGTTATATTGAGATCCATGGAAGAAACTTTCACACCCACTTTATATTTTGTTTTCCTTGAAAATCAATCAACTTAAAACAACATCTTCTACTTTGTCCAAACCGTTTATTGAGAATGTCATATCTTCAAAACATTCAC
Organism: Sporocytophaga myxococcoides DSM 11118; assembly: GCF_000426725.1. NCBI lineage: Bacteria > Pseudomonadati > Bacteroidota > Cytophagia > Cytophagales > Cytophagaceae > Sporocytophaga > Sporocytophaga myxococcoides. The sequence goes on from NZ_AUFX01000009.1 coordinate 317,960, forward strand.
ACAGAAATATGAGCAAGAGCAAGAAACCTTTTCTTTATCATATTTTAAAAATCTCTTACTCAAATTGTTGCTTATCTCTTTATGTAGTTACAAAGTTGACCAGATATATGAAGCATATACAAGGACCTTGCGTTCCTCAATTCAAAGTAATCTTTGGTAAATCCATCTGGACATTTCACCTTTTTACACGTAAATTCACTTACATTAATTCTTGCATTAATATTGAAAATTATGGCATATAGTAATTCTATTTTTAAGCTATCCCTCATTGCATTCATATTTAGCATTTTATCCTTGTCCAGTTATGGCCAGGAAGTTAGTACACTGGCTGGTAAGAGCAATGATGCAGACGGGCCAGCAGATCAGGCCAATTTTGCCTCACCAAATGGTGTAGTAGTAGACGCTCAGGGAAATCTTTTTGTAGCAGATATTGCAAATCATAAAATCAGAAAAATTACTCCTCAAGGAATTGTAAGTACTTTGGCTGGCTCCGGGTTTTCTGGTTATCTGGATGGAACAGGATCCGAAGCTATGTTCAATACCCCTTGGGGTCTGGCACTAGACAAAGATGGAAATATATTTGTAGCAGAATTTGGTGGCCGAAAAGTAAGAAAAGTAACACCCGAAGGTATAGTAACAACTGTGGCTAAAAGTCCTCCTGTTGGTGTGCAAACGTTTTATCAATCTACCGCATTGGTAGTAGATAATACAGGCAATATATATGTAGCAGACTATTCCTGGGTGACTAAAATTACTCCGGATGGAGTGGTTAGTAAATTAGCAGGTTCTGGTTCTGGTTTTAAGGATGGGCCAGGTGCTACGGCAAAGTTCAAAGAAATTACAGGCATAACAATCGGTGCTGACAACAATCTATATGTAGTAGATAATGGCAACAATAGAATCCGTAAAATCACAGCTCAAGGTGAAGTAAGTACCTATGCTGGTTCTACTGCAGGAATAGAGAATGGAAATATAAGTGTTGCTACTTTTAGCAGACCTTATGGTATCACCATCGATAAGGAGGGCAACATGTTTGTAAGCGAAGAAACCAGTTTTTCGATTCGTAAAATTTCAACAACCGGAGAAGTAAGTACACATGCCGGTAACGGAGGCTTTGGATCACAAGATGGTCCTGCTGCCAGTGCCTCTTTTTATTATCCTCATGGTATTGCTGCAGATAGTTCCGGCAATGTCTATGTTGCTGATTTAAGCAATAAAAAGATACGTAAAATTTCTTCGGAAGGAATAGTAAGTACTGTAGCGGGAGTAGGCCAGGCTAATAATAATGCAGTAGTAGATGGACAGGGTTTAATGGCTAGGTTCACTATGCCAGCAGGAGTAGTAACTGATGCAATGGGCAATGTATATGTAGCAGAAACAGGCAGAGTTCGTAAAATTACCCCTGCGGGTAAAGTAACCACCCTGGCAGGATCAGGAAATATGGGGCATTCAGATGGTATTGGGACTAATGCTACATTGGGCAGATTGACAGGTATAGCACTCGATGCAACTGGGAATGTATTTGTTTCAGATATACAATATCATTTCATACGCAAGATTACTCCTGAAGGAGTCGTTAGCACTTTTGCAGGCAACTATTCTGGTTATACAGATGGCAATGGAATCGATGCCCGTTTCGACAACCCATCCGCCCTGGCATTCGATGCTGCTGGCAATCTTTTTGTTACAGACCAGAGGAATTACTGCATACGTAAAATTACACCAAACGGAGACGCTTCTACATTTGCCGGAATTGATACAGCAGGTTATAAGGATGGGAATGGAACCAATGCTCGCTTTGGAGAAATTACCGGTATTGCTATTGACAAGGATGGAAACATATTTGTGGCCGACAAAGGTAATAACTGCATTCGAAAAATTAGTCCGCAAGGAGATGTCACTACCTTTGCAGGTTCACGTGTCCAGGGTTCCGCCAATGGCATTGGCATTAAGGCTTCTTTTTATTCACCTTACGGTATTTGCATAGACGCTTCCGGCAATTTATACGTGACCCAGGTAGGACCCGAGGTAGGAACTGAAAGTACTCTAATTCGAAAAATAACTCCATCTGCAGTTGTAACTACATTGGCAGGTACAGGACAAAGGGGAAATATAGATGGTCCCAGTGCTTCAGCCCGCTTTAACTATCCTAGCGGAATTGCTGTAGACACCAATTATAATATCTATATAGCAGATCAATACAATAATTTGATCAGGAAAATCTTTTTGCCTAATGAAATCCAGGTCATGCATGCAGATACAAATTTGGTTTCTGGCTTGGCACAGATAGATTTTGGGACAGTAAAAATTGGAAACTCCAGTACTGCATTTTCTTTCAATATTGAAAATGAAGCCAGTGCTTTAAAGCCTGTTGCTTTGCTTGGAAAGCCTATCGTTAAGGTAAGTAGCAACGATTTCATTGTAGACCTTAGTAATACTTATTCTCCAGTTGAAGTAGGCTTTCCTGCTGAATTTACCATAACGTTTAAACCAAGCACCGTTGGTACGAAAACAGCAACAGTGACCATTATAAACAACGATTTGAATGAAAGTGTATATACTTTCGAAATCAAAGGTCTTGCCACTCCTTTTGTAGATGGCATTGAATCATCCAGTTATTCATCGGTGAGTTGTTATCCAAATCCGGCAAGTTCAAGGGTAATTATAGAAAGCCCGGCGGAAATGTTGCTGGAAGTGTATTCTTCTGAAGGTAATAAGGTCATCGAACAAATGGTAGAGCGAGGAGAAAATAGTGTGAACATTGAAGCTCTTTCGAGAGGCTTATACTTATTCAATTTGCCATCAATAGGTCATAATATAAAGGTGATAAAAGATTAATTCTACCACCACAATTGATTTTAATAATAATTTCAAAATTTCACCCTAATCAAAAAGATTACCAACATTATCAGATAGTATCCAAATACAATTTATGAGACATAATTCCATTTTTAAATTATCCATCATTGTTTACATTCTTGGCTTCTTATCCACTTCCGGCTATGGTCAGGTGGTGAGCACTCTGGCCGGTTTGAGTCTTGATGCTGACGGTCCGGCAGCAATGTCCGGGTTTTCTTCACCTAATGGCGTCGCAATAGATTCTAAGGGAAATGTATATGTTGCAGAGGCAGACAATAACAAAATCCGTAAAATATCTGCACAAGGTATTGTAAGTACTTTTGCCGGAGATGGTGGTTGGGGAAAGCAGGATGGAGAAGGTAAGAATGCACGTTTTATGTATCCATGGGGAATTGCAATAGATACTGAAGATAATGTATATGTATCCGAATTAGGTGGACACAGGGTACGCAAAATAACACCGGATGGCGTAGTGAGTACTTTAGCAGGAAATGGAGATGCCGGTAGCTTAGATGGAACAGGTACCGAAGCGAGATTTATTGCTCCAAGCAGTCTGGTGGTGGATGGCACAGGTACGGTGTATGTTGCAGATACTCGGAATAATAAGATTCGCAAAATAACTCCAGAAGGTGTAGTGAGCACATTAGCAGGTAAAAACACTTCCGGATTTGCTGATGGTGCTGGCGCTGATGCTATGTTCAGCAACCCATCCGGGATAGCAATAGATGCCAATGGAAATTTATTTGTAGCGGATTATTATAATGATAAAATCCGAAAAATAACGCCCGATGGTACAGTAAGTACCTTTGCAGGATCAACAGACGGACGAACTAATGGAGATTTGAGTGTAGCAAAGTTCAGTAACCCATATGGCATTGCCATAGATGCAGAAGGCAATATGTATATAGGTGAAGAGGGCAATAATGTTATTCGTAAAATTTCAAAAGAAGGTATTGTTAGTACATATGCAGGCACGGGTGGCATAGGAGATAAAGATGGCAATGCCACTAGTGCTAATTTTTATAATCCTCATGGTATTGCTGTTGATGCTGCCGGGAATGTCTATGTTGCTGATATTAGAAATCATAAAATCAGAAAAGTAACACAACAAGGAATAGTAAGTACAATAGGAGGTATTGGTTATGCCAGATCAGTAGATGGTACTGTTCCCAATGTTCGATTTAAAAGCCCTACTGGTGTGACAATAAATGAGCAGGGTATTATTTATATAGCTGACGAGATCAAGATCCGTAAGCTGACTCCTGCCGGAGTGGCTACCACCCTTGCCGGTTCTGATAAATATGGCAGTTCAGATGGCACAGGAGCGGAAGCAACCTTTAATGATATAAAAGGTATTACAATTGATGCCATTGGAAATCTATTTGTTACTGATGATCATAAAATAAGAAAAATTACTCCTGAAGGTATTGTTACCACCTTTGCCGGATCAGATACTGAGGGATTTGTCGATGGCAATGGCACTGATGCTCTTTTTGACAATCCATTTGGATTGACTATTGATGCGAAGGGTAATCTTTATGTTGCTGACCAATACAATAACAGTATTCGTAAAATTACACCCAATGGAGATGTAAGCACATTTGCAGGTGCCAAGCAAGGGGGCTACAAAGATGGCAAGGGCTTGGATGCTCGCTTTTCATCACCTCATGGTATAGGTATAGATAAAAACGGTAACCTCTATGTGGCAGATAAAAGCAACCATAGGATACGTAAAATTAATCCTGAGGGGGAAGTCTCTACATTAGCAGGTTCTATGTTTCAGGAATCCTGGGATGGTACAGGTGCCTCTGCAGCATTTAGTTCAGCAGTTGGTATTTGTGTAGATAGTTCAGACAATGTGTATGTAACTCAGACTGGAACTGCAAATTTTAAAATCAGAAAAGTAACGCCCTCGGGAGTTGTAACCACCCTGGCGGGAAAAGGAATCCCAGGCTCACTAAATGGTCCCGCAGCTTCTGTCAGTTTTAATAATCCTGTCGGAATTACGATCGATGCCAATTACAATCTATACGTAGCAGATCAATACAATTTTCAGATACGTAAAATTTCTCTGCCTAATGATATAAAGGTATTGTATGCAGATAATGAAGTAGAATCACCAGTAGATTTTGGCACTGTAAAACCTGGTAAAACTAGTCCAGCTTTTACCTTCAGTATCGAGAACGGAACCGCTGCCTTGAAGCCCCTGTTTTTATCGGGCAAACCTTTGATTACCGTAAGCAGCAATGACTTTATTATAGACCTGAGCAATACTTCCTCTTCAGTTGGCTTTGGCGATTCTACTGAATTTTCAATAACCTTTAAACCAAGTACACTTGGCTTGAAAACAGCAACAGTGACAATACCAAACAACAATTTGGACGGAATTGACTTTACATTTGAAATCAAAGGATTTTCCGCTCCATTTGTAGATGGCATTAGCTCATCCAGCTCTTCATTGGTAAGTTGTTATCCGAATCCGGCAAGTACCAGGGTAATTATAGAAAGCCCAGTGGAAATGTTGCTGGAAGTATATTCATCTGACGGAAATAAACTGATGGAGCAAATGATGGAAAGAGGTGAAAATAGTGTGAACATTGAAACTCTTTCAAGAGGCTTATACTTATTCAAAATGCCATTAATAGGAAAGAGTATAAAGGTGATAAAAAACTAAATAGGGAGGATTAGAATCTTCAAGTTAATGCCATGTGGCGCGCGTTTTCGAATGGCGTGCCACATGGCATTTTAATTTATATTAATCAAATGTCCTTGTTTTCGCAGAGGATTTCCAAGAATGGCGATTGTATCGCCAGTCATCAATAGTCCTCGTTTGCAACGAGGATTTCCGAGAATGGCGATTGTATCGCCATCTCAAATAACACTCACCTTTACCAGCCCCTTTCTTCCTGCATAATCCCTGGCGCTGCTGTGTAAATAATATTCCGGATTCTCCACCAGTCCAGCGCGAACTGGATTATTATGTATGTAATTTATCTTTTCCATTATATCAATACTGGCTAGTTCAATAGCATGATTGCTATCCATCCATATTTTATAATTTTCAGCTCGTCTAGTTCTCTTTGCTTCAAAAGAAAACTTATCTTTCAACCATTCAGATCTGCTCTCATTAATAGAATCCATAGTTGTAATAAACTTCTTTGATGTATATTTCTTAAAATCTCTGAGAAACGAAGACATATCCCCTGGTGGCGAAGCTTTTAATGCCAAATGTATATGATTACTCATTATCACCCAAGCATAAATTGTAACATGCTTTTCCCTGGAACAATAATTTAAAGAATCAACAATGATATCACGGTAGTCTTTTCTGGTAAATAAATCTATCCATTTTATTACTGTACAGGTAATAAAATAAGGAACATGTTGATCAGAAATGATGTATCTGTCTCCTGCCATAGCTGTAAAAAAATTAGTTGGTTGAATTGCAAAAGTAATAAAATAAATAGCGATACAATCGCTATTCTCGGAAATCCTCGTTGCAAACGAGGACTATTGGGGACTATTGGGGACTATTGGGATGATATTATTCTACATAGCCCTGCCCTTAAATCCTCTTCGACTTGTTTAAACTTTTTCTCTTTTATTTCCCCATTAAGGTATTGAATTTTAAGTTTATCATTTCTATCATATGAAGAAAAATTCGGATGTGGCCGAAAACCGTAATCACCAATTAATTTAGAAGAGTACTTTTCAATATGTTCCAGGGTAGTAGCATTCATAAAATCGTATTGATCTCTTTTTACATTCTTATACTTAGAACATAAAGATAATATCTCCCTTGCCTTCGAAACTTGAGCGTGTGGAAACCCCATCTTAGCAAGTGATAATAGCTCTATATAAAGTATACTGACAAAATTAATTTTCACTTGATCATCTATAAACTCAACTATAGAAGTTAAGATGTTTACCATCTTTCGTATCTCTTCATACCTTTTCCTTTCTAAATTTTCAAGAAGATAAAAATATAAAATTTTAAAGTCTATGTCACTTAAAGTAAGCTTCATATAATTTTGATAAAAATAATTCACATAAAGAGGTGCAAATACAGTCCAATTGCTTAAAGGAGAAATAATGGTATAAATCCTAAATGCATTAAAAGTAGCTAAATTTGGGAAAGATTCATCCTGCATTTCAAATAAAGGTCTTATAACCTTTTGACATAATTCATGCTCTCCTTTAGACAGTAATTGTATTGCTATTTTATAAATATAGACTTCTCTTTCCTCTGAATTTTCAAGTTTTATTATATAATTTAATAGACTTTCAAAACCTTCTAACAATTCCATTCTATAAAGTTCATATAATAAAATATCAATTAATTCATGGGTAACAGATAATAGATTATTAATATTCGCTTCCTCAGGTTTATAGTTGTTCTTAATAATTAGATCTACAGTTTGTGTTAGCGCATTTTTCTTTTCAACATTATCTTCCTCTAACAACACCCATTTCAATAAAACCTGGGATTTTGATTCAAGCGGACAAACATCTAAAGCCTTCTTTATATATTCTTTCGCTATTAGCGAATCGTTTAATGACTCGAATAGCTGACATAAATTATAATATGCGATCGTTAAAAACTTATCGCGTTCTGGATTAGATGATCTATTTAATTCTTCAATTGTTTGCGTATCAAAAGAAATTATCAATTCCTTATTCTCTTGATAATTTAATTGAAAATATGAACTACTTAAATTAACCCTAGACTGAAAATAGTACTTGCCTGAAGGATACTCATCTACTATTTCACTAAATACACGTATGGCGTTTGGATAATCCCCAACTATTGCATAACTTATCCCTACCGCATATAATGTTTCATAGTAAGCTTCAGGAAAACCTTTCTTATCGTATTGAATTTTTAAGAGGAAAGGAATTGCCTTGCTATATTTTTGTGTTTCAAAATAACTAAAAGCAAGCGGCGCTATGTCATTTCCTGACAAATTCTCAATATCTTCGATAGACCCTTCGTAAAGTTTAATTACTTCATTAAATTCTTTTGACGAGTATCTTTCCAATGCAAGTTTTAATACTCCCTTTTTCTTCTTCTCAACACTTTCAATCCAAGATTCTGATAGTGCTTTATCTATAATCTTATTCTTAATTTCAATTTTTGATGATTGAAAGTCTGAATTAATAATTCCCGCTAAGTATAACTTTTTTTTAATTTCATCACTTAAGACATTTCCCTTATGATATCTGATTTGAACTATAGCCTGCCTAATTTCATTATCAATTTCAACTAACTCTCTAATATGATCAATGGGAGCTTTATCAAAAGCCGTTAGGTAAATATCTTCAATTATCCTGTCTATAAGACTTATATCGATATCATGTCCCTTCAAAATATAACTTTCAACTTCAGAGCATACATCATAGGTCATTCGAGGATTTCCGCTAGTCCAATCAAAAACTCTTAAAAGAATTTTTTCTGGCAAAATCAAATTAGCTTTCCTACAAAAATCATTAAACTCCCCATATGTAAAGTCGTTTAAGAAAATTTTCTGACCTATATTAAAAGGAGAAATTTTAGGATTTTTTATAATTTCCGTCGGCTCAACAACACCAGAAAGAAGGTAGGTCAATCTATTATATTCAGTGAAATTAATTCTTTCAAAATATATACTTCTTATTTGAGCAAAAATTTCATCTGAAAATTTCGCCTTGGTCAAAGCATCAATTTCATCTAAAATTATTACTAACTTTCCTGAAATTGTTTTTAACAATAATCTTAGTTCTTGGCCATGCTCAGTATGCGGAGGAAGTAATTTCTTATTCCTATTATCTTCTATTACTTCATAAATTCCTCCAAAAGTTTCAAAGTTGGTTTCAACTGCTTTGTCAATAATTCCTCTAAAACATTCTCTTGATGTTTCATAGGAATTTGAAAGATCAACATAAAGAAATATATCATTTTTAGTTTGAAGTTTACTTTTAGCATTAATAAGTAAATTAGTTTTACCCATTTGCCTTGCAACTAAAACATATCCGGGCCTACCCATATCCTGAATTACTTGTAAAACTTGACGATCAGCATCCCTTTGAACATAGAGATGATCAGGAATAATTGTATATGGCTTTAATATTTTTTCTTGAGCAATCATTTAAATTCAGTCAGTGTTTCCTTTAAAATTCTATCAAGAGTCATATTGGGTTGATCAATACAGACTATATAATCTCTGAAAATTCTTTTTATTAATCTAGGTGAACCTCCAGAAGCTTCAATTATTTGTTTCCTTTCAGGTTCTCCAAAAAGTAAATTTAAGTTTTCAGAAATTATTTTAGCTAGACTCTCACAATCATTCTCACTCCATAAATCATATCTCAAAAACTTTATTTTTTCATAGATCTTTTTTTGACCGTCCACAATATGATCTGTAGGAGAAAGTAAAGAAGAAAAAATAAATTTTATATTCTCTTTATTTACCGTAATTATTAGGCTGAAAAATTGTTGAATTAAAATTTTAAATGATTCTTCGCTATCAACTGGAATCTCTTCGATATAAATAAAATTTTCTTTAGAGGGGAAAGATGATTTTAAGAGTAAAGAGATTTCTTTTATTATATCTCTTAAATTATCAAATCTTTTAGGAGAAGATTTAGGAGAAATATTCTGAATTAGGTCAACATAGATTTGACAAAATAACTCATTTATTGAACACCCAATACAAGCTGCTAAATTTATGTAAACGAAACTTTTTCTTCTAATAATAAGATTACGAAGAATTGAAGTTGTTTTTCCGCATCCAGTTTCACCGCTTACCCAAACACTGTAAAAATCAAGCACTTTTGAAAGATTCTTATCTTCTCCTCTTTCCAAATAAAACTTTTCTTTTTCTAAAGAATAAAAATCAAACAATACTTCTTTAACTAGTTGTGTAGGAATTTGAATAGACTGACTCTTTTGAGGGATAAAACATAAGTCACTAAAAGCATTAGGGCTTGAGAGCACTAAATGCGCTAAAGATGTTGCTGATGCAGCAGCAAGATTCTGATTTTGATTTTTGTTTTTACCTTTATTACCATCAGCAAAATCACATATCCCCTTAACAACTATCCATTCAAGTTTCTTATTTACTGATGCAGTACTCACTCCTATTCCTTCCATCTCTCCGCCTTTTGCATTGCGAAATGCACTTAACAACTGATCTCTATATTCTTTATTATCAATCAATTCTTCGCCTGAAAGCAATGGTCCAAAAATAGTAGAAGCTTTGTTATTTTCATCCACCTTAAAGTTCCAATTTTTTGCTTGACTTTTAAATCTGTCTAATAATATATGACCTGCCTCCGGATGACTTCCTCTATAAATAGTTTGTTCACCTACTCTTCTAACATTGTATGGGATCAGTGATTCAGAAACCAAAACATCACCAATTTTTTGTGACATTTCATCTAATCCAAACGCGATTCCAATCATTATAACAGCCTTGGGATCCCAAATATCAATTGCCTCTTTGGTAGTTATTATTGAACTATTGGATGAAATAGACCCCATTGTTCCACACTGCACGTGCACAATTTGATATACCCCAAATACACCTATATAAAAAGTAAATTTATCATTGAAAACTTTAATAACTTTATCATATCCATTTACCGGTTTAAGATATAAATGTAAATGATGAGTTTCTATTGAAGTAGCCGTTAAAATTAGAAAGCTTATGCTATTCTTTAATTTACTAATCTCCTCTAATGATTGTTCTAAATAATCCAAGTTCTTTTCTTACTATTTAAAATCTTTATCAAAAATAAATTTCCAAAAAACTCTTTCAAATCTCCAAAAATATCCCCGTCAACAAATATATAAAATAATGTTACAACTTACGATATTCCTTTAGCTAAGTTACCTGAGACATAAATATTTAACTTACCCTCCAAGTTACTCTTCTTTAGATTGATCAATCTTGACAAACGAGTCAGTGCAAGTCAAGATTTTTACAAAAAATATTTTAGGTCCTTGTCCAAATCGTACTGCCGCAGTACGATTTCGTAGTTCCGAGGTTCTCCATCGAACCTCTGAGGTTCGACGACGCACTTCCGAAGTACCTCATCGAACCTCCGAGGTTCGACGACGTAGTTCCGAGGTACTAAGTCGGACTTCAGAGGTTCGACGGAGTAGTTCCGAGGTACCAAATCGGACCTCTGAGGTTCAACGACGTACTTCCGAGGTGCTAAATCGGACCTCTGAGGTTCAAGGATGAAGTTCCGAAGTACAAAATCGGACTTCTGAGCTTCAGTGTGACATTTCATACACTTGTACAAATCGTACCGCTACAGTACAATTAAGAAAGTCTGAACTGGGATTTTTGGGATTATAGGATAGACAGGATTTTCTCGGAATTGTCTGAACTGGGAATTATGGGATGAGGAGATATACAGGATTATCTCAGCAGAAGACAAAAAGATGTTGTCATATTTTCATAAAACTTCTTTCTTAATCAAAGACAATCCTGTCAATCCTTTCATCCCCTATAATCCCAGTAAATTTCTGGCATTTTTATTGATTCACCCCAAAGCGTGTTTTTTTAAGTCCCGACTATGTGATATTTTAATCGAACTATTCAATCTGCTAACTATGAAAAAAGACTTTATCATTATCCTTTTTTTATTTTTCATTCCTGCTCTGTCTTTTGCTCAGGAAAACATTATAAACAGGGCATTCCTCGGGGTAAATGGAAACTACTTTGTTCCTATCTTCGGATTTCAAAGAGAAAATTATAAATCAGGCCCGGGCATTTCCTTTTCTTATCTTTCAAAAAAACTTCCTGTATTTAAACAGCTCCCCTATTCTTTGAGAATCGGAGCTAATGTCGGAGTATCAGGACAGGGTTCTCGAGATTTTAATCTTACGGCTCACGATAGCCTGAGAAGTGTTCAGCGTTTCTACAATACTTTTTCCTACTTCACACTCCTTGGGAGATTTACTTTTGAAAAAAACAAAATATTCAAACCGTACCTGGAACTTAGCTTCGGATTGGGCAACTTCTCATCGCATGAAAGTATATCCAGAAATTTGAATCCTTCTTTCTATAGTAAGCCCAGAGGTAATTATCAGGAAAGCATGTCTGTTTTCGGAATATCGGCGGGGTATCTTATTCAGGTTACCGAATGGTTTATGATTGATGCAAAAATAACTTACTACCAGGGCACGAAAAAAACTGCTTTCACCGATCTTGATCATTTTTCATATTCAACGCCCTATTATTATCACACCAAAAGAGAAGCTGTACCTTCTTTAATTTCTGCACAGCTTGGGCTTTTATTCAGGGTACCACGACCAAGTATATCTATGAGTCCGCCAGAACCAACTGAGCGTCCTTCCAGGTTAACGCCTGTAATAAAACCTATAAAACCAAAAGAAAATAAAAACGGCGAGCTGGCTCCCGGCAACGAATCCACTCCCCAAAAGCCAAAGGAAACAAAAACGTTTTATGGTCCGAAGAAGCGACATTGAAGACTAAACCGGGATGTATGGAATGAGGAGACAGACAAAGATAATCCTGTCTATCCTTTAATCCCCATAAATCCCAGTTCAGAATATTTAATCTATGAATAAAAAAAGTGGCTCATCTTCTCAGACAAGCCACTTCTATTTATTCTTTATTAATCTTATCTACCTCTATTACTTCTTTATAACCCTTCTGTGAGTGCTTCCCTTTGAAGTTGTGATTGACAGAATATAAACACCTGGTTTGATTGCCCCTGTTGAAAAAGTCATTTTATTTAAACCTGACATCAGTGATATACTTTCATCTTCTATGACAGCCAAACCAGACAATGTTCTCAGAGATAGTTTTGCATCTTCTTCATCAGACATTACTTCAAAGTTAAGTATATCATCAGAAAAAGGATTAGGATAAATTTCAAGCATACTCACGGCTTCCCTCCTATCTATTGATGAAATCATTTTAGTTCCGACAATCACTTCTTTTACTACTGAACATCCAGATGTATTACTTACTCTTACTTCATAAGTACCAGGACATAAATCATTATGTGACCGGGATGAAGAAAGTCCTTTATTCCACAAATAAGTTATTGTACCGCCAGAGGTATTAATCACATTTACAGTTGCGATTCCATTGCAGAGGCCTTCTGTAGCAGAAGCTGTATCAATGGAAACTGTCATCATGTTATTTCCCTTTTTGACGCTCCAGCTTTTAGTTAAGGTGCATCCTTTATCATCTTTAACAGTTACCGAATATGTACCGGAAGAAAGTCCGGTCAGATCCTCTGTTTTAGCATCACTGCTCCATGAGTAGGTATAAGGAGCACTTCCTCCTGAAGCTGATACATCAACTGCTCCATTTCCGCCGGCACAAGATTCATCTGTTACTGTTCCTGTCAGCTTCAAAAGAGAACAGTCAGGAACTATGACCACTTTATAATCTTCCGTTTCTCCCTGAATAGCAGTAGTGCATGGATCTACCAGATAAGACGCAGTTGCATTCATCATTCTTACCCGCATCACTGTTTCTCCCAAAAGTGTATTTGACGGCAAAGAAAAATAATAGGTAGATGTTCCGGCTCCGGCTACATTACCAAACATTCTTTCTGTTGAATTATCAAATATTCCATCCTGATTAAGATCTATCCATACTGCAAAGTAATCTGTTCCGCTTCCTCCGAATACGGTAGTCAGACCATAGTTTTTTCCTACAGTTAAATTCGTTTCGAATGTATTGTAATAATCTGTGTACGATGGTCCGCCGTAATATCCGCTATTGCTGTTATTGATAGTATTCAGAATAATAGTCTGTATATAGTTGCCTGTAGTTGTACCTTTAGAATATGCAGGAACACAATAGGGTTTGCATACCTTAATTTTATTCACTTTGATTATTACAGAATCACTCGCTGAGCAATCTCCATTTGATACAACAACTTTTACCTGATACTCGCCTGCGTTAGTATACTTATATGAAAACTCGTTTCCTGAAGCTGCAAATGCTCCGTTTATATACCATGAGAAATTATAATTATCTGGATTCGGAATTTTAAATATATACTCCTCTCCCTGACAGACAGCAGGGACATCATCCAATACAATTTCCGGAGGAGTAACAAAGCTGACAGATACTGTATCTCTTGCTATTGTCCCACAGCTATTCTTTACTTCCACCCAATAATCTCCGGAAGAAGATACTGTAATTCCTGAAGTAGTCTCTTTTGTTGACCAAACGTATGAATAACCCGAGCCAGATGCATTGAGGTTAACCAATGCCCCTGCACAAGCAATTTTATCATTTCCAATATTCAAGACTGGTTTGGGACAAATAACTTTAACAGAATCACAGATCCTGATTTGTCCACAAGTATTATCAGTAGAAAGACATACGTTGTATACTCCTGAACTTTCATATCTGTGAACAACCTCTTTGCCGGATGCTGTAGTGCCATCCCCCAAATCCCAGTTCAGGAATGTTGCTGAAGGTGCATTGTAATTCAAAACAACGTCAAGAAGAGTATCTTTAACACTAAACCTATCGGGTTCACCTATGCATGCTGCATTTATTGATTTTCGGACAGTGTCTTTACTACAGCCATTGTCAACCACAAGTGTAACAATGTAGTTTCCCTGTTTTTCAAATGTATGTCTGTAATCCTGATCAGTTGCAGTGCTCCCATCTCCGAAATTCCATTGCCATGTGAATGCAGAGCTGCCAGTTTTATTAAACTTACTATTATCTTTAAACAAAATAGTAGCACCTGTCTGATCACTTTCTCTTTCTGTAACGAAATCGGCAACAGGTCTTATACAGGCATCGCTATCCAGCACTAATAATAAGAGATCTTTAGAAGTTGAATTTGAAGCATTAGAAACGCCAGAGACAATAAAAGAACCATCTGAAGTCTTATTAAAATAGGTGATTTTATCAACATTATCAGTACCGAAACTATTTGATGTCCGAATATTATAGTTTTCATCAAGGAGTATCGTATTAATGTCTGCATCAGATCCGGCGTTAGTTGTAGAACCTAAAAGAATTATACGTCCGGATTTATTTTGTACCATACCATTAATAAATCCTGTTCCTGGCAATGTTTTGGTCCAGATAGTATCAAGATTAAAATTAGTTTTTACAAGCCAGGTACTACTTCCATTTTCTCCCGTAAAATTTACAGGAAAAAGAAACCCGTCAGTTTGTTCAATGATTGCAGGAATAGAACTAGTGCTGTTCGCAAGTGATGAAGGATGATGAAAATATTTATGTAATAGTGCAGTGCCATTCGCATCTATCTTTCTTACAAAACCATCACCCATGCCTCCATAAACGAATATGTCTCCGGTGGAAGATTCATGCACTCCGTTAACCACTCCATCATAGATTATAAAACCATTTCTCCAGATTTCCTCTCCGTTCTTATTTACCTTTATAATCCCTAAAGTATTGGTGGATATACCAAATTGTTTATTTGGGAAAATATAATTACCATCTGAAGTTTCCAATATCTTTCCGACACTAAAATCCCAACAGCAGATGCCTGAATAGGTAATTGTTCTTTCGGTAATAATATTTCCGTTTTTATCAAACCTCCACAAATTCACTTCTTCATCATAAATCTTACTGACAAGATCATAGGTTGTGGCAATTATATATTCGCCATCTCTATTCTGAAGCCCTGATACCACATGATCGATAACATCAGGTTTACCAAATCCTTTATGCCACTGCACTTCCCCGCTTGCGTCAACTTTTATCAATATACCATCCACCTCATAATTATCGATTGTATTTGCAACAAGCATATAGCCACCATCGTCTGTTTGAAATGCAACAGAAATTGTAGAAGGATCATAACTTACAAATTCGTTGTTGGGATATACCTTCATAAAGGAAACCTGAGCATACATAGTAACCTTAAATGAAATTAAAATGAGTGTTAAAAGTAGTTTTTGATTCATAGAGGTTTTTAAAAATTGAATATTTATAATTGATAATTATGCTGAAATATTTAATGCGGACAATTGTGCTGTTTGAAATAGACCATATTCTCTCCTTTTACTTAAGGAACTTTCGCAAATATCTTTAATCTATTTAACGTACAAAACTGATTAACAAACAATTAAACACTTCTCCATCCCTATATATAGAAGACGCAGAATAAGTAGTAATGTTACAATAAAATGAGGTTTTTAAATCTAAAAAAAACGTTTTTTATCTCTTTTTTACTATAAAGTCTTCCCTAAAACATAACCTTTGATGTGTTAGTGAAAAACAACATTTACTCGCTATTCGGGAATGCATTAGACATAAGAAATCAAACTTAAAACATTTCTCAATTCTATTTAAACGAAAGATGGAACTAAGGGAATGTTAATTAAAATTTTACACAAATTATAGAACTATTAAAACTACATGTAATTTTCCTCTCATAACTCGCTTTTCTTAACAGATAAAATTAACTAATTTGAATGCTAAATTACTTTCTATGCGAGTTATCATTACCATTTTTTCACTTTTAACAATCTTACAAGGTTATAGTCAGAATATTGATTCTTTACTTTATAATTCTAAATATGAAAAAAATATTTTTACTTCCTATTCAGGAGGCAAAGTAGATACACTGGGGATTTTTCTGGCACCTTCTCAAGACCTTGCGTCTGTATATGCAGCAACGCAGAAAATCAAATCTTTATATACAAAACTAGATGCTTTAGGTATCTCAGGTTTAAATGAAGCAAAAAAAGTAAAATTAATTTTCAAAACGGTTCATGCTGATTTATTAAAAAATTATCAGGGACTAACCACCTTAAGTGAAATATTTGATAACGGAACATATAATTGTGTTTCGGCGTCTGCCTTATATGCTCTGGTTTTCTCTCATTACCATATTCCATTTCAGATAAAGGAAAAACCAACGCACGTCTATCTTGTGGCCTATCCTGATAATCTTAATATTTTGGTTGAGTCTACACTACCTGGTATAGGTTATGTTCTTCCGACAAACGATGAGAAAAAAAATTATGTAAATCAACTGGTAGAATTAAAGTTTCTTAACCGGGATTATGTAAATCAAGCCGGTATAGACAAAGCGTATAATGAGTTTTTCTATAAGCAGGATGAATCGATCTCTATTCAAAACTTGGCCGGAATTCAATACTATAATGAAGCTATTGAAACTATTAATAACAAAGAGTATGAAAAAGCATATTTAAATGCCTATAAAGCAGATACTCTTTATCCATCTAAAAAAAACAAATTTCTTAAAGTTAGTCTTTTAGGTGAAATCCTGAACAATGTCAATTTTACCAAAACCATTCATTTTTATTATCTCGCTGAATATGCCAACAAAGCCAATACAGAAGGCTCCAACAGGCAAACTAAAGGAATATTTGCTTTGAAAATGGACAAATACCTGGTGGAACGACAAGACACCTCTTTTTTAAGAAAATCGTTTACAGTATTCTCTCAAAGTATTTCTGATACAGCATTCAAGAGTGAAATCTCTCAGTACTATTATTCAGAATTAGGCAGATATTTCTATAACCGAGGGAATTTTGACGAAGCAATAGAATGTGGCAAAAAAGTATATTTGTTAAATGCTGGAAATTCAGATGCTCAGTGGCTAATCTCCGGTAGCCTTTTAAGCAGCTTCAACAATGGAGCAAGTGGAGTTAAAGAAATAAATCTGCTAGACAAGTATTCAAAAGATTATCCTTTCCTGAAAGAAAACTCTATGATTCTTTCACTTTACCTTCATAATTACTGTTATGTAGCCCATACCAGTTTTCAAAATGATGACCGCACTGAGGGCATGAAACACCTTAAAAAAGCAGAAGAACTTATAAAGTTAAACAACAAAAATTTAAGGTTGAACTATCAGGCCATAGGGAATATGTATGGAGCTGCAGCAGAAAGCTACCTGCATAAAAACGAAAACACATCCAAGGAACTTATAAAAAAAGGGCTTGAATACTCCCCGGACAATGCTTATCTATTAAGGTTAAAAAGAGCTCTTGAGTAAACAGGGATTTAAGGGATCAGAAGATAAACTAAATGATCTATCCAGTACCGCTAGCTCATTAAGAATTAAATTTAAGTAAAAAATCAATGACGGAACTAAGTATTATTGAATCTATAATTGAGAAACTCAGTATCAATCCTGAAATTAAATTTGAAAGGAGAAATAATAGTGAACTTGAAATATTTAATAAAGATAAAAACGGATTTAATATTTTATTGCAACTGGCCCAACGAGAGCATACACTCCACTTTGGCACCTTTCATTGGCACTATGATAATAACGAAGAAGAAATCGGTGAAATGATGACTCACCTTGTTTTCGGCTTAACAGGAATTGCAAGAGTGAAAGAATTTTCAAAAAATGGTAAATCATATAAATGGACATTGCAAGTTGTGGACAGAGATGGCAATTGGTATGATAATGGAACGATGGCTTTTATGAATTTAAATTTTTGGACTAAAGCGGAAATAAAATATTTACAAAACAACCTTTTACCTGAAGAAATTTTCTTTTGATATTAACAAAACCAGAGAATAAGAACGCCAAAAGAAAATTTTAGCTCCTATGTCTTTCGCCCCTATGTCCTATCGCAGCAGATATAAAAAATCTCCCTCGTTTCCTTAGGATGACAAACCTAAATTTCTCTTATAACTTTTTCTTAAGTAAGTATGACATCTAAAATTCTATTTTTTAATAAAACTAAAACGAAAGTAATCCTTCCCTTTCTTTTAACACTATCTTTATCCGCTCATCCAGCCTTCTGCAATATCCAAATAGATACAGCATATATTGACAACAAGGGAATATTTCAAGCAAAGATTAATTCAATAACTGATTCTATAGCTATTGAAAGACTTCTCAATAGGACCTGGATTATTGACACTGTAATTAACAATAGAGAATTCACCTACAAACCTAAATATACTTCAGGTATAAATAAATTTAGATTGCGTGGATTAAATACAAATTATATATACAAGGATACTCTGACATTTAGAAATGAATCATACAAACCTTGGGGACCTAAAAGATGTGTTGACACTATCAAATTACCTGATAAATATGAGTACAAGCTAATGGACTCAGCAGGCCGGATTATAAAAACCGGAATGTCTGACACAATAGATTTACGAGGAATAAGAGCTGGCGTATATTATTTGGAATATGACAATACAACAGAAAAGTTTCTCAAAAAAGATAAGTAAATTGAAGCTTTTCCAGATCTTAATGAAAGAGAAAATAAAATCATATTTTACAAGCGGATGGATTCCTAGCGCTTCCCACCTCATTGCAATAGGAGTATTCTTACTTGGGATACTTTTTGAGAGAGACTGGATTATTGACACCGCCCTTTTAATTTTCTATGCTAACATTATTGGAAATGTTATTTCAAGTGTTGTTCAGATTGTAATCGGACAATGGTACTTCCTTATCTTTCAACTTGGAATATCAGGCTTCCTATTTTACTGGTGTTCTATGTTATTCCTTTTTTCACCTCCCGACTATTATGAAGCTGACAAAGAAATCCCAAAAGGAATCGAAATTGCAGAACTCTTGAATAAAAAACCGACACAAGAAGATTTTAACAAAAATCATTTGATTATAACTCACCTGGGTGAATGGGGAGTTTACTCCTACTATACCGATTATACACCAAAAGAGAAAGGTTATTTTTTCATTAAAGCATTTGAGATGACATCAAACGACTGGTTATCTTCTAAGGCTATCAAAAAAGAGCTCGACAATTCAGATTGAGTCATTGGAGCCTAAAATATACGAAGGTGCATTTACAATCTATGAAGGTTCCTCAGACGACAAATACGGAAGCAGAATTGAATTATGGTATCAGCCTTTAAATGGTAAAGAATATAAAGTCACAGAAAGAAACTATATTATAGAAGGCTGGACGAGATAAGAAAGTGATCGATAAAATAAGAGAATTAAACTAATCAAATTAATCATGAAAAAATTCTTAACATTATTTTTTCTGCTAACAACCCTTACAGTATCTGGACAAATATTAGGGCAGCAACCAGAAAAACCCACACTCAATGTAACAGGTTCTGCAAGAGTGATTGTCAAACCTGACCTTGGAGTTTTAAATATTTCTGTTTCCGAGATAAAGCTTAAAATGAGTGATGCAATTAAAGCTCTTGGAGAAAAATCTTATCACTACAATGACCTTTTGAAAAAACTTGGCTTTAATGAAAAGGAAATAAAAACTACAAGCTTTTCTGTTTCTCAGAACAGAGTTTACCGAAATAACGAATATATAGATAGCGGATATGTGGCTTTTCAAAACATCAGAATTGAGTTTACTTATAGTCAACAAATACTTCAGAAAATTGTGGGAGAGTTTTCTAAAAGTGAAAAACCAATAAACTTCAATTTTGACTTCGAATTATCGGAAACGCTAAAGCAGAAAGTTCAGACTCAAATTATAGATTATGCTATTAAAGACGGGAGTGAAAAAGCGGCGACAATGGCCAAAGCCTCCAAAGTTAAATTAGTAAGTATTAGCCATATCTCTTACGGCTCATGGAGCAGTGATGAAGGAATGCAGTTAGTAGAAAGAAGACATGAATATAGCGCTTCTATGGCTCCAGAAGGTGTAGGAGAATCTTTCAACTTTACTCCTGACGATCTAACTTTTCGTGATTCGGTAACAATTACCTGGAACATCGAATAGATCAGATAGGCTGCGGCATTTAGAAATAAGTATAAAATGGCCAGTTCGCATGACTGGCTATATTGTCTTATAACAATTCAATTTGCAACTCTTTTGTGCCTTTTTAATCTTGTCTTAATCAGTGATTTACTTTAAATTACAAGCACACATAATTTAACTAAAAATAGGAGAGAAAATATGAACATGATATTAAATATATTAATCGTAGTAATAGCTCTTGAGCATTTGTATTTTATGTACTTTGAAATGTTTGCATGGGAAACTATAGGAAAAAAAACTTTTAAATCCTTACCCGAACATTTATTTAAACCGACCAAAGGGCTTGCCGCTAACCAAGGACTGTATAATGGGTTTCTTGCTGCTGGCTTGATCTGGTCTCTTTTCATTACTGATAGTGATTGGTCTGCAAATATTGCCACATTCTTTCTTAGTTGTGTAATCATCGCCGGAGTCTATGGAGCAATTTCTGCAAGCAGAAAAATATTTTTTGTTCAGGCGATGCCTGCCATTGTGGCGCTCTCAATTCTTATCATTCAAAAGTATTTATAACTGATTAGAGAAAATGAACAAGCAGTAACATGAGATTTTTAACTTTTATATTTCTTTTTACTTTATCCATCAACAAGTCTACTGCATGTCTTTCAGCAGATCAAAATAGGATGTTTCCAATTGGCATATCCCCTAAAGGATTAGTTGTAGTTGAAATTCATATGTACAGAGGAGATTCCACAGATGGAAAAACAGAAAGGCTGCATCCCAAATGGGGTGGGATAAGTTACTTAAATACTTACAACAGGAGTTATAAATTAATTGAATCCAGATTACTTGATACCCTAAGATTTTTTCCTGAAAGTGCTTATATAAATGTTTTTAAATCCACCTTCGACAAGGGTATCAAACTGGCAGGAACAATCCCTGACATAATATATGCTGAACCTCAGGATATATCATTCTGTAGTTATCAAACTAATTGTACAAAGGCTGCACTTCAAACTGACACCATTAATAATAAAGCATACGTTATTCTTGATTCTAAAAAGAAACAGGAAGTCACTGTTCTATATCATTCCAAATCCATTGCTTCAAATTACATCAATTACTATAATGAATTTGACAAAGAACCCTCAGAGTTAAGGATGAAATATCTCATAGAAGGATTGCTGATTAATTCAATCAGAGAATATAAGGTTGGAGAATATAATTTAACAATCATTCACCTCGGGAAAGGACAAGACTTCAGACAGGAAGGAGAAATTCCCAAAGAATACAAGCCGGACATTCAATTTAATACATTAGAGAATAGTATCTTCAAAGAACCTGTCCTGCATCATGGTCATGGATTTGATTTTTTTATACTTGAATAAATAAGACTAT
Organism: Sporocytophaga myxococcoides DSM 11118; assembly: GCF_000426725.1. NCBI lineage: Bacteria > Pseudomonadati > Bacteroidota > Cytophagia > Cytophagales > Cytophagaceae > Sporocytophaga > Sporocytophaga myxococcoides. Next base: position 339,876 of record NZ_AUFX01000009.1, read on the forward strand.
ATATCACAATATTTTGTTCTTTGCTATTTTCAAAACGGTGATGTGTATCTGATTATTCTTTTCTTCAGTCTGTTCAACAAAGACAGAAATCTGTTTATAAACACATTAAACATTTTTAAGAATCAGCATGAAAATACTTAAGCGATTGTCTACTCTTTACTTTTTTCTCATCCGCTTTTTCACGAACTTTCAATAATGAAGTTATTTGTCACCTCCCTCAATTCGGGCAGCAATGGAAATTGTTACTATATTGGAAATGAAAAAGAAGCAATACTGGTAGATGCTGGTATCAGTTGCAGAGAAATAGAACAGCGGATGAAAAGACTAGAGCTTTCAATGAAAAAAGTCAAAGCTTTGTTTATCTCGCATGAGCATACCGATCATATAAAAGGACTTAGGGTCCTTTCAAAAAAGCACCAGATTCCTGTTTATTTTACCAGCGGTACGCTTTCAAATGCAAACCTTGACGATTCCAATCCACATTATGTGCTATTGACACCGGAAAAACCGGTTATAGTCGGCCAGCTTGAAATTACAGCCTTTCCAAAATTTCATGATGCCAGAGATCCTCAGAGTTTTGTAATCCGATATAAAGATTTATGTGTGGGAGTATTTACAGATATTGGTATGGTCTGCGAAAATGTGATCAGATATTTCAAATGCTGCAATGCCGTATTCCTGGAAGCCAATTATGATGAAAAAATGCTTATAGATGGCAATTACCCCTACTTTCTGAAAAAGCGAATATCCAGTAATGTTGGACACTTATCCAACACACAAGCTATGGAGCTCTTTCAGGCACACAGATCTGAAAATATGAGTCACTTATTCCTTTCCCATTTATCTAAAGAAAATAACTCTCCCGAACTGGTAAAAGAGTTGTTTGAGAAGCATGCAGAGGGAGTAGAGATTGTGATAGCTTCTCGTACTCAAGAAATTCCAGTATATGAAATCGGAAAAACCAATTCAGCGCGAAGAGAAAACTATCAGCAACAGGCTCTGGAATTTTAACTCTCAGAAATTTAAAATCTAGACTGAGACACCAATCACTTTTCTGATAAATTCTCTTACCTCATTCGGACAAATGGCCTGGTAAAGTTTGAACGATATTAAAAAAAATGTATAATGCTTAAAAGAGACAGCATAGGTTGTTTGATACACCCGTAGGACAATGATACACTTTTGACAGCTATGTTCATATCACCTTAAAATCTCTTTCTGACTGTAGTTGAGGCTTTTCATAACTTTAAGAAATTAAAAAAAATGGCCTGTCGAAAGGACAGGCCACCAAAATATTCTAAAAAATAAGTTTTATTATTGCTTTATAAACTTATATGAAGCTGCAACAGAATCATCTTTTATAGTAAGGTAATATAATCCTTCTGTTAATCCTTCAGTATCTATTATCACTTTATCAGACACATTATTAAACAATTTGCTTATCACAAGCTGACCTAATTGATTAAAGACTTGAATCTCAAATTTATTCTGCTTGGCTTTGGGCACTACGACAGTTAATTCTCCTTTTGTAGGATTAGGATAAATAACAGGCTGAGGTTCTTCAATATCAGCCGATATAACACCAGTACTGGTACTTCTTTCTCCTACGGCAAAATAAACCGGCCACATAGCATTATTTATTAATCTGCTCTGCACGCCATTCGATGAAATCTTATCTGCATTAAGGCTCACGTAGTTAATATCAAAGTCTCCATTTGCATCTTCTACTGTAAAAGAAATTATATTATCGTTTTTATTATATGCTGGAAAACCAAGAGTTGTATTTTCAGCTATAAGGTCTAACGTATTATGTTCCATATCAAATCCAACTACTGCATATTCAGAAGAAATTCCATCTGAATATTCATAATCAAATGCAATAATATACGGTGAGTTTTTGGAAAAACTAGGATTACCTATGCTTTCTCCTTCTGAAAGATTATTAAACAACTTAAGAATTTCTCCTTCAGCAAAATCATTTGTATTATTATCCCATACTTTGATCAAGTTAATATCCCAGTATTCAATATTCGATCCATCCTCATTTTTAATACTGTTAAAACAATCGTACACCAATGACTCTCCATCATAAGACCATTCAATCGCATCAGCGTAGACAGGTCCTTGAGATTTCACTCCAGAATAGGTAGGATTATAAAGTTTAAAAGTAGCCCATTCTTCTTTCCCAAAATCATAAACATAAATAGAAGTATCCTTATCATAAGTGATAGCAGCTATCCTTTCTCCGTTTTTAGATACTGATACATTTGACCAGATTGGCTGATCTTGTATAAGCGTCAGACCTAATGAACTAGATGGATTTACGTTAATGACATATATTTTTTGATCAGTACCTACAAACACAGCCTGTTCTCCATTGTCTGTAACGCTGGGTTTACTTTTAACTGATTTATTCAACAATGCCTTGAAATTTGTTCCGGCTGCAGTGGACCTGAAAAGTCCGTCTGTAGTAAAATCATCCGTATCGTATGATAACAAATATTCTGTTCCTGGATTAACAGGGAACGTGCTTGTATAATCACCTCCAGCACCATCAGTGATTCCCACTGCATCGAAAGCTATAGCAGCCTGAGCAGCTTCAACAGATGAATTGCCATAAATATCTTTTGCAGATTGTATGACAGCTATTCTCAGATCAATAAATTTAGAGTTTGCTGTAAGGTAATTTGATAAAGCTCTGTAAAATACAGAAGCTGCCTTTCTCCTGCTATTCAAGGATGTAGCATATTTATAAAAAGCCCAATTGGGTATACCACTATTAATATGTACGCCACCATTATCTGCAGAACCATTATATTTTTCGCTGATATGTCTTGGCTGATAGCCATTATCATTCAATGAACTCCCACCATTATGAGGATCGGATAAAGACCGCAATGCACCGGAAGGAAATGCGGATAACTTAACTACATCTTCACCTAACTGCCAATCAGCAGTATCCATCATACTTCCAAAGATATCTGCCATAGATTCATTAATTGCACCAGACTCTCCTTCATACTTTAAATTTGCGGTATTCTGTACCACTCCGTGAGTCATCTCATGACCTGCAACATCCACTCCTCCAGCTAATGGTTTAAAGTCTGTATTCCCATTGCCGTAAAACATTGCTTTACCATTCCAATAAGCATTATCCAGCCCTGACCCATCATCATCCACTACATTAATTACTGAATATATTGTTCCACCATTACCATCAATAGATTCTCTGCCATGAGCGGTTCTAAAGTAATCGTACGCAATACCTGCATTATAATGCGCTGAAACTCCAGCACGACTGGACCATGAATTACTCGCGGAAACTATATTCTGAACTTTAAAGCCATCTCCAAAAGTATTATTGGCATCATAAGTAATAATTGCTCCGGTGTTAGTAGCAGCATCATACATAGGCCTTGAAACATCAATCATATAATAGGACGACCCCTCCTGATATGTACTAAAAGTTCGGTTAACACCATTCAAATCAATTGCAGAAGCTGTTCTAGGACCATCTGCATGGCAGGTAATCTTCAAACTTTTAAGGATGTTTCCAGACTTTGCATCTACAAAATATTCCCAGCTTTCAAGTTTATTCGGACAGATAGAAATTTTATATGCCAGTACATATCTTTTTACAAGGCTATTATCTTCATATATAACTGTATCAACTTCAGGAGTGCTGTGGCTAACTACCATCTTTTCCGCATCATTGAACTCCTTTTTATAAAGGGTTTTAGAGGACACATCATTGATTACTGTAGTTACTGCGGACTTTAAATCAACAACTGGTTTTACGTCCATTTCATTCTTAATTACATGATAGTTTCCATTGAAAATTTCCGCAACGTTAGATTGGTTAAAATGGACAACAACTTCAGAGGCATTAACCTTAATACCTTTATATTTTTGAGTGAGTTTAACATGTTTTTTACCAAGACCATCTGCCTGAATGCTTTTGATTTCAAAGTCTCGCTCAGGATTTGATATTTTAGTAAGGCTACTTATTGAATTCAGGTAATCAAAACAGCTATTTCTGATATCAGAACTGGATCTTGATGAAGATGTAGTGGAATTAGCAGGTTTTGAGATAAATATAGGCAGACCACTTTCCTGTGAAATAATCACTTCAGTATTGTTGTCTTTCCTTAAATTACCAGCTCCCGTTCTCAAAGAGATTGAATTACGGCCATTTCCATATGCTGGAGTCCTTAAAGAAGTTTTTTGAGCTGTACGACCATCAATTACTGAAGCTTTTAAATCCGATTTATTCAGAAGGGTATCTTTATGTTTTTTACTATTAAATGGATCCTTTTGGGCCCACGTAGAAAAAGATATTAAGCTTCCGAGAAGAGAAAACTTAAAAAAAACAGAGACTTTCATTTTTGATTCAGAGTTAGACTTTTAACAAATATAAAATATTATTGAACAAGATTTCTTTACCTTTAAGTATTTACAGTATCAACTTCCCAAAGGCGTACAAACTTTCCATAATAAAAATAATCAAAAAAGGTGATTTCTCCCTGACTGTTTATGAACAGAAGGATTTTTTATTTGCTATATCCAAGAAAGATAAATTCAACATTAAAAAGATTAACTAAACTCTTTCACACAACTTGTAACTGTTGAATTACAGATAATTGTTAATTCTTATCGTTTAAACACTATTTAAAACTTCTTACTTACCAAATATTCATAAATAGCAGAAATATCTTCATCCCCCTTCCCATCTTGTTTAGCCATACCATAAACCTCTTTGGCTATAGCAGTAAGTGGTAAAGAGATATTACTCTCGTAAGCTGTCTGGAGAATTAAATGAAGATCTTTATGTGCCCACTTTAGAGAAAATTCAGGACTAAAGTTTTTAGATTCAAGTTTGGATTTCTTTAACTTCAAAAATGGAGAAACGACAGGACTTTCTGAAAGAATATTTACAATAGAAGATTCATCCAAACCAGAAGTCACTCCCAGATTTACGGCTTCTGAAAATGCTATCATGGATTGTGCTAACACTAAATTAATAACCATTTTCATTTTTGTTCCATCACCGACTTTACCCAAATGATTAATAGACTTCCCCATGATTGAAAGCAATGGACGTGCGTCTTCCAGATCTTTATTATCTCCCCCTACTAAAAAAATCAATTCTCCCTTTTCTGCAACTCCTTTAGACCCGGATACAGGAGCATCAAGATACCTTAGACCAGCTTCTTTGGCTTTGGCAGCCATCTCTTCAACGAAAGAAGGATTTACTGTACTTGTATTAATCCATAAGGAATTTTTCTTTGCATTCATGATAATCCCCTCCTTCCCTAAAGCAATTTCCTCAATTACTTCAGGTGATGAAAGCATTGTAATCAAGATATCAGCATCTTTCACTGCAGCGACAACAGAAGAAGCAAGCTTAGCACCACTCTGTTTTAAGGCTTCAGCTTTTCCCTGACTTCTGTTCCAAACCAACAATTCGTTTCCCCCTTTAATCAGATTGGCTGCCATCCGGCTTCCCATAATTCCAAGACCAATAAAAGTTATTTTCATATAAATCGTTTATCAGAACAAACTTAAATTGTCAATCCTTGTTAGAGGTTCCTTTAAAAAGTTTATGTCATTATTGAATATCTGCAAAACAAAAAAATGCTTAGGATAAGATGGAGTATCTGTTCCTGACATTCATAATAAAATGATTACTCCTGCTATCTGTTGAATCTGCAATAACCATTCATTACAAAAGGCTTTGATGTATCATTTGAAGAAGTAATGAATATTTAAGGACATTGCTTTATAAGAAATAAAAATTATCACAATAACCTCAGAGCTCAGGAAAATCTGGGTGATGTCTATGAAAAATCAGGCGACATTCCTAATGCTGTAAAGAGTTAAACATAATGCCTTTTAATAGCGGATATACCTTCAATACGAAAGAGATTAATAAATATCAGAGATCAGTCAATCGACGCACATTTGCATTATGCAAAGAATCTGTCTCCTGAGGCAGTATAACATTGTTTTGCAATGCCAGAGCGTTAAGATCACTTTGCGCTTGAGTAAAATCTCCAACCAAGGATGCACCAAAAGCTTTAATACTAGCGTTGGTAGCATTTGCTAAGGCTAGTCGTCCAAAATCTACCTGTGCCAGATTAAATAATGTGATTCTTCGCGCAAAGGCATTATCTGCACCAGATAAAGTCTGAACTTGCTGAGGAGGTGGCGGACTATCATCCTTATCATCTTTACAACTCAATAACGAGGTTAGCACTAAGATTAAAAATATACTTATTTTTTGCGAAGAGTTCCCTTAAAGAAATAATCTTTGAATTGAAGTTTATTCTTTTTCATAAGTCCTGTGTGATTAATTACATAACCCCAAACTCTATTTATGTTCAAAAAGAATAATCCCTTCCTTGTAAAAAAATGAATAAATTAAAAAGTCAGTACACATAAAGAACATAGCAATAAAATTAAACCAGAGCCAACTGAAATTACAATTAGCTCTGGTTTGCATGAATAAATACCTAAGAACAGTACTACAACTTATTCTGACTTGAAGTTTTATCTTTTTTATAAGTACTCCATTGGTTTTCTCCTTTTGGTACAGCTTGTCTGACTTCCTGGCTTCTCTTCTTACCTAGTTCTTTACTTTTTATTTCGACAGATTCCTGAGTTGCGTCTGTACCTTTAATTGGTTGCTTAAGTAACCCATCTGTTTCATTAACATGTTTTGCTGGATCTTCAATATACTGCCAGGTTTCCGCAAGGCCGGTTGATTTACCTTCATTCCATGAATCTCTGATTGTAGCCCCGTTCGACATATTAAAATAAAGATTGCTAAATCTAGGATCACCCTGTAAAACACCAGGAGGAAAATTAGGCTTGATTGTTTCAAGTGCTGCTTCAAACATTTGCATATGTGCAATTTCTCTAGTCATTAAAAACTTAAGAGTTTCTTTCACATATGGATCGTCAGTAAACTGCATAAGATATTCATATACAATTTTTGCTCTTGATTCAGCAGCAATGTCTGAACGTAAATCAACAGTAAGATCTCCGTTAGCTTCAACAAAAGCACCTGACCATGGAATTCCCTGGCAATTAGTAAGTGCAGGCCCTCCACCTGTAAGCACTCCAAACTGGGGTGCTGTGGTAGCCTGATGGATAAGGTTTTCCTTTGCAGATTTACCTAGCAGCATCTCCATAATTTCAGACTTGTCAGCAGCTTCTTTTAATTGGCCATTGACGCCATTAAGCAACATTTGAATCGTAGCACCTACTATCTCTAAGTGGCTTAATTCTTCTGTTGCAATATCCATTAACATATCATATTTTTCAGGATAAGCTTGTCTGACTGAAAATGCCTGAACGAAATATTGCATAGCTGCTTTAAGTTCTCCATTGGCTCCTCCGAACTGCTCAAGAAGAAGTGTGGCAAATTTTGGATCAGCCTTAGAAACCCTGGCATTAAACTGTAAATCCTTATTGTGGTGAAACATACTTATTTGGTTAAGGTTAGAAATCATTGCTTAAAAAGAACAGGCAATGCTGGCAATTACATGGAATTTCTAAATCGGCATATATCCATCATTGAACTATTAAATTTTTACTAGATGAATTCCAGACTTAAGTAAATTGCAGCAAAGGAAAATGTACTTCCTTCAGGACTAACTTATTTTACAAGATCAGCCTTCAATTGAGTAGCTTTCTGCAAATGTTCATTGATATGTGGTAAATATTTATTAGCATAATTTATCACATCCTGATCCTGCCCGGAATTAATTTCTGTATTAAAAATCTGCTGGGCCTTTTGATGATCTGTTACCTGTGTAGATATATACAAGCTATCAAACTGATATCCGTTCAAAACCTCTAATTGTTGCTTTATTGCTTTATGAAGAGAATCCAGCTCCTGAGGGACAGATACATTTTTCTGCGCAGCAAGCGCATTAAGTTCATTTTGCGCAAGAGTGTGCTCATTAACCATAAATGCACCAAAAGCTTTTATACTATCGTTGGAGGCCTTTGTAGCAGCCAATTGCCCTAAATCAATTTCTGCAAGATTAGATAAAGAAGCATTATTTATAAAAACAGTATCTGTAACCGATAAAGTCTGAACCTGTTGAGGAGGAGGAGTATTATCATCATCATCTTTTTTACAACCTAATGATGAAGCCAATGCTAAGATTAAAAGCATGCTAAATCTTTTAGGTGAACATACTCTTGTCATAAAATAATCTTGTAAATGAAATTTATCCTTTTTCATAAATTAAGTTTTGATAATTACATAACCCCTATCTTAATTAATGTTTAAAAAGAATAAAATATTTTAAAAAAGGTTATAACAGGATTTCATGACAGAAAATATTATGTATTATCTTAATTGCTGTTACCTCACTAAGGGCATCATATTAATTTATTATTCTTATCGTTCAAAGGGAACCAAGAGTATGTAACATGCATTGGTTAATACATTCAAACAGTCAAGATTCTATTTATACTTCTTCCTTCTTTCATATAACTTTTTCTTACTTAGTACTATGGAAGGAGAATTGAACTCCAACCACACAGTAATAGTTGACTCTTCAGGGAACTTAATTAATATAAAATATGGGAAACCAAAAAAATCTTAATAAGCAAGCAGGAACTTCGGGAGAAGAGATACATCCTACAATTGTCCTAGTCCATGGTGCTTTTGTGGATGCTTCAGGATGGGAAGCTGTTTATAATAAACTGAAAAAGAATGGATACAAAGTCGCTATTGTCCAGAATCCAACCATCTCCCTCGAAGGAGATGTTGCAGCGACAAAACGTGTTATTGATACTGTAGAGGAACCTGTAATTCTTGTCGGCCATTCATATGGTGGTGCTGTGATTACTGAAGCAGGGAATGACCCTAAAGTGGCAGGTCTTGTCTATATCGATGCCTTTGCCCTCGACAAGGGAGAATCTGTATCAGCGCTTATCAAAGATCCTGTGCCAGGAGCACCGGCACCACCATTATTAGCTCCTCTGGATGGCTTTATACTTCTTGATAAAGAAAAGTTTCCTGAAGCGTTTGCCGCTGATGTGGATCCGGATAAAGCAAGGTTTATGGCCGACACTCAGATTCCTTGGGGAATAGATGCCGTCAATGGAACGATAAGCGAGCCTGCATGGAAAAACAAACCAAGTTGGTACCTGATTGGCACAAAGGACAGAATGGTTCCACCAGATGCACAGCGTTTCATGGCAAATCGTTCAAGAGCAACAATAGTCGAGGCTGAAGGAAGTCATTCAATTTATGTATCCAAGCCTGATATTGTTACCTCCATTATTGAAACAGCAGCAAAAGCTATCGCAGAAGAAACTCTTATAAAATAATAATTTCAAACATTCTATTAAACTTTAAAGCAAGTTGATATAACTTGCTTTTTTTTGTGAAGATTGTGCTGGCAATTGGACTTATAATCCAATTATCAGATTGGCGGTCAACCTGAAATATGGAAGACATAATAAGGTTTGACTCATATTAATAATAATAACCATTGGTAATTCTTCTATTAATAAATTCTGAATCAAAGAATTTAATTAACAGCTATATCTTTGACGGACCTCAGACCTTTAAAAGGTCAATCCTGCTAGTAAATATTTTATATTTTTTAAGTATATTCCGTATATTAAAGGAGCTCAGGATAACTAAAAGCTAAAAAATGGTATTTAAAACTCTATATGTATCAATGAAGAAATCATTGAAAACTCTTTTTCACATATTCATTCTTGTATTTACCTTGGCAGGATGTACCCAAAGCAACAAAATAAATAATGAACCTCACATAGACTCCGTCAATACAAACATTTCTGATACCTCGAAAACACTTAGTGAAAAGTTCCTACCAGAAAGTGAATTAACTCAAGGTGATTCACTTATAATATTTGATGACTCTCTGTTTGTTGATTTGAACCCCGACCTGATTGAAATCTCCGAAGATAACTTCGAGCACTTTAAATACAATTATAAAATAGCCTGCGTATTAGACCCGGGAGGTTTCATCAGTGGATCCGGCCTTCAATTTACACATGACTGTGACGAAATTTGTGAAACATTTTTACTGGAGAAAGAAACCAACAGAAGGATTTTATTACCCTCTGGCTATGACGCAGGAATACTAGACATGCTCGTTTCTTCAGCATGCGACCAACTGGTAGTCAGTTCATCATATGACGGATCTGATTATATGGATTATTACGAACATAGAGCAGAATTTTTTGTATTCAATGTAGCCCTAGGGAATGGACTAAATGGAATAACTCCTGCTTTTAAATACTATGCAAATGATTGGTCTATTGCCGAAATGATATGGGTAAGCGAAAAGGCTGTAGCTTTAAAAACTTATGAAGAAAATAGAACTGGCGATGAAAGTCACTTACGTTACAAGTATTACAAAATGACCCTCACTCCTCAACCTCCTTCAGACGAAAATTCTGATTTCTATTAACATTAAAATTTTTACCAGATTATTTTTTATCATAGATTCTTCGCTGATCATTTCCTTAATAAGTTATTTATTAAGTTAGTGTAACAAGAGTTACAATCAAATTATTTTTCTTAAGAATACCTTTGACATAAACTACAACAGCCAACCTCAATTGAACAGCACCATTACATCAAAACTAATTAATCTGAATATAAACTATATTAATATAAAATAACCATTTAAACTATTAGAATGACAACATCAAACAACAAAGCAACAGTAATACGATTCAACAAAGAATTTTTAGAAAAGGGAAATATTGATGTATTAAAAGAAATTGTAGCTAGCGGTTTTATAAATCACTCAGCTGCCGGCTCGGTTCCAAATACTATTGAAGGAATGATACAACTGGTCGCCATGTTACATCAAGGATTTTCAGATTTCAAAATTGATATTCACGATCAAGTTGCAGAAAATGATATTGTTGCTACACGTAAAACGATTTATGCAACTCATACAGGAGAAATAATGGGACACAAAGCGACAGGAAAACAGGTAGCTTTTAATGTTATGGACTTTGTGCGTCTTCGTGATGGAAAATACATCGAGCACTGGGGGCAAAATAACATGATGCAGGTGATACAGCAATTATCATAAACAATATATGTTCCTGATTCCAGACAATCGATGATGATTGCCTTCCGCTATGACTTCATATTTCACTCACAATTTAATATCACTCAAATCTAAATAGATATTTTATTCTTTTCCCTGCCGTGTAAATTTTTATAAGATTATTAAATTAAACTGTAAACTATTTAAAGGAGGATTCAGTTAACAAAACTTGGTTCTTAATTAACTTAAAAATAAATAATATGTGGATAGGTTCAATTAGACTAGTAGTAGAAACAGCGAATTCCCAAAATGCGGGAACAGACAGTCTCGTACAAGCTTCTGTTTTGAGAGACGGTGTCGAACTTCGTTTACTGAACCTCGATTATCCAACTGAGGATGATTTGGAACGTGGCAGTATACGCAACTATGATTACATGGGCCCTACAAAACTACCAAGAAGAAATGATAAAACTCCTGAACTTCCATCTGGCATTGGCCAAGATCCAATGCCTTATCCCGGCTATGGATTCGAATTCTCCAATGGACTAAGTGGACACCTTACCATTCGACTGCGTATTCGTGGTAATGATATGTGGATTAAAGACAATATAGATTTATATGTCAGAAAAATTCATAAAAAAGCCACAAGCTTTGATACACTTGATTGGGCTGAGGACTCCAACTGGACATATATTGCCACATGGAGTAAGGACATAGCTATGAGCACAGATGACAGAGAAGGTGTTACTATTTTAAACCTTAATCTGATATAGATATCTTAATAAATCTCCCCAGGTGCTGAAAAACCATCTGGGGCTTTACATGACAGTGATAGAAAGAAGTTTTAAATTTATATCTGTATCAATCTCTAAGTACATAGTCAATTGCGTTCGAGTATATGTATTTACCATGCAAAATTAAACTCCTAGAAATCAATTTCTCTCTGAACGCTGTTACTATTAAGAGACAATAACGATGATGCTGAGAAATAACTTTGCTTACATTTTCACCATCGACAGTAGAATTGCCATGGCGCAGATATAGATTAATTTAAGAATGAGATCTTGCATATTCTTTTTACTACTTTTAAAATTTTAACTGGGCTGACTTCATCTTCTTATTTGCTATTTTTTATATCTATATAAAGAATTTGAATATTCCGATGAACAATACTAATACACACAACCATACCCTGAGGTAACTCTATTTTTGAAAAAAAATCAAAAAAAATTTAAACAAAAAAACACCCCTAACATAAACTATTAACTCCCTGCCACTTACAAATAAGTCAATATAATAAGTATAAAGAATGCCAAACATTAGTTATGATTAATTTTACACCAGGATGAAAATAAGTAAATGTAACCAAGTCTATAAACAAAACTTACGACCACTAAAAAATACTAGACTAATGAGTTAAATTTGCACATAAACTAAAATATCTAAACATTAATTACTGCCAACCTGAGTTATTTTCAGAAAGCCTCACCTATTGGTTCAAGACAAAAAATATTGATTAAACAACCAGGGATCGTAAGGCAAAAAAACTTAATCCTTCATAAATATGGGAAGCAAACATATAAACTAAATTAGGCGATTCACCGGAATAGAACTGTAACATTTATTTGATTTTTCAGTATCCTATCCCTCTTTATATATCAATGTCCCCTTCTCTCATAAACCTTTACAATCATTCAATATTTGATTGATACTTTGCTATTACATGTAAAGAGATGTTACGTAACTTTTCATTTGAATAACAAACACCGATAGGGTCATTGTTACTCATAAATTCAATTAATATTTCATTAGCGATTTTTAATTTGATATCATTGGATACTTTCAAATTTATTTCATTTAGAATATCATTTATTTCATTTCCTGCTAAGGCTATCCTTTGAATTGTTAAAAATTCAATTGAATCAGCGATGAATTGATCCCATACTGTTTTATTGATTAATGTTATTTTTTCATTGTATTGATATGCTGGATTAAGGTCAACTGGGTTATTAAAAGTTACCAGATCTTTGCTTTCATTGATTTGAGATTGAGGATGCGATAAAAAGAATAGTATTATGTAATTATTTATAATAAAAGTATAGGGGAAGGTAAAAGTTGGATGCAGCATAGTTAGGGTATTAGTGGGATTCTCGTTGCCTTCTTTAATAAGGATGGCATATTGCAATCCGAAGAGAGTTGATTTATCTTTTATATTTTGTTTTGTAGTTTCAATTGACAGATTCAAATTTGCGTTAAGGACACGTCTCACTATTTCTTCATGATTAGGATCTAATTTAAAATTGAGGAGTCGTGTAACGCTTGCTCTCCATAAAACTGAATACCAGAACAAGCAACTTAAATCACTTTGGGCTTTAGTAGTGGTGAGGTTTCCTTCTGTACTATTAAGGTTGACTCCATAGGTTGAGTAATAAGTTTCAATTTCCCCGAACCTTTTTTCACAAGTAGTGCAAAGAAAATAGTCTTGGGTATAGTGAGATTTATTCTTCAATAGATCTTCATCAGATAATTCTCTACCCATAATTTCTTCAATTTTTTCAGGTAGTACTTCTCGTCCAATGAATGGTTCAGTAAAGACCCCTGTTTTAAGACAAATGTCTTTTCCTCTTTCATTCACCATTGACTTTAATAAGAAATGAGGAATAATGTGAGACCCGGTTTTATCGGCAGGTCTCTCAAGACATAAAGCACATTGTTGATGATTAGACATAAGCAAAATAATTTCGCTGTTACTGATTCATATTAATGAATTAAATATACCAAAATAAAGCCCTAATTAGGTTATTTTTTTATCGTTTCACGTTGCAATTATTTTAGTTTTTTGAATTGTATTTTACCTATTTATTTCAGTTTGTAAATTTGGAGTTCTAATCATATTAAATGTTATTCCTAAGCAACTGTAATTATATAATTCTATAATTATATATTGAATTACAGTTATTTAACATTAATGATTCTTAAATAATAGTTATCCAGAGTAAAATCACCCACCAGAATTTAAATTTTCAAACAATAGGACATTTTTTATATAAAGTACCTAACAAAGTTTCATCTTGCCAGTTAAAGGTAAAAACAGCCATTTTATATCCATGAATTCGAGAAATAGTAATACAGACTATGATGTAGATAGCATAATTGAAGAGTCTTTAAGTAGTCTGAGGCTATTGCAGCAACGTCTTATTGTTGGAATAGATAAGGTAAAAACAGCAATTGGGGCTATTGAAGGATTAAAAGCATCTTCTTATAAAGAGGAAGCATCAGAGGAGCCATCCGCTACTGTTACATTATCAAAAGTAGATATAGATCGCTTGAATCAAGCATCGTGGAAGGAGTTAATCTTGTGGGGGCTATCTCAATTAAATAATAAGGCTACAATGGGAGAAATAACAGAAATGATATCTCGCCAACCACTACAACAATTAAGGAATAAAGGAGAAAACTATAGACTATATCCAACACTAAAGGTACATGCGGATGCCATGGTGAAGAATCAGGTCTTAGAGAAAATTGAAAACAAAAACAGAAAAGGAGGTGTCATCTACCAGGTAAAATAACCATCACACATATCGCTACGCAAAGGGGAAAAAGAATAAAAAAAGCGCAAAGATTCGACCCAGTGCGCTTTTCAATATTTACCGTTTACCCATTTTGCCTTGACCGCAAATGACCTGTAAAATACAGGACGGGCTTTTTATTGTCCAAAGATACTGAATTTATAACCCTTGGGCTATCAGTATAACTGAAAAGTTAGTCCAAGGTTTGTCTAAACCTTAAAAAAAGTTACATGTTTGAAAATCAATCATTAGGAGATGATTTGTCATACAAGTACCTAAGGTCTAATTTTTTAACCCACAAGCAGTGTATTGAAATAATATTTCGGTACAGGGCTTTGAAGACACTAGGGAAATGTATCAATTGTGAAAATCTCCTTATTTATTATAAGCAGAAAAATAGTAAACCGACAGCCTTTTACTGTACCAAGTGTCGATTTACAGTGTATCCATTGGCTAATACTCCTTTAGAGAAACTAAGAATTCCTCTTCCTGATTTTTTCAAGTTTACTCTGAAAAAAATAGCACACAATTCAGGTTATAGTTCAAACATTATTGCTGAATTATATGGATATAATCGGGAAACGGCTTGGTATTTATGTCATAGGATTCGTCGTTGGATGGCATTGGCTAATGCATCGATTAGATTGTATAAAATCGTGCAAATAGACGAAGCAGCAGTTAACACTGGATCAAAAGGGCTTGGAAAATATGCTAACAAAAAAAGAGGCTTTAACTCTTATTCTCACAGTATATGTTTAGGAATGGTAGATTCTGAGAAAAGAATGAGACTTTTCTTAATTCCAGATAGAGAGGAAGACACGTTGCTAGAAGTAATTACCAATTACGTTGAGATAAGTTCTATTGTTTATACTGATGAGTTTTCATCCTATCAGAATCTACTCAAATATGGCTATACGCATAAAACCGTTAACCATGCAAAACGTCAATACCGAAATGGTGATGCAACTACTAACCGAATTGAAGGAAGTTGGAAACTTCTAAAAAAGAGATTAGAAGGAACATATTATCAGATAACAGAAAAGTACGCCCACCTATATTTTGCTGAACATGTCTTTCGGTACACTAACCAAAATGAATCTCTTAGCAAGAAGTTTAAAATCCTATTAGAAAGTTTGCCTCCGCTGTTTGAAAAAAAATCAACATCTAACCAGATCTAATATGGAAAATAAAAATGATAAAGCATGGTTATCAGAATCAGTTTATACTGATACGCAGAGGTGTATAAAATCAACCTTTTTGTCTTTACACGAACCCGAATTAAAGATTAATACTGGATTCTCTGCTTCTCACACATTTCAAATTGTTGAGAAGACTGCTCGTACCCTGTACCCGAATGGCATTGATGTAATGGAGGAAGAATATATCAACTTTAATCACTTTGTCTACTACACTAAGCACTTGCTTGATAAAGGCAATAAAACTATTTATCAGGCATGTTTTCAAAGTGAATTTAAAAGATGTAAAGTCGATATTCTAATTCAACATAACGAGAAAAAGTGGACAATAATAAATGTAGTAAGCCGGACTAAGGTTGAGGATACAGATATTCTCCGTTTAGGGTTTATAAGTAAGACCATTCAAGAGTTATATCCCAAGATATCCTTGGAGGCTAAAGTGATTTATCTAAATTCTAATTATGTCAGAGAAAATGAATTAGATCTTCAAAAGTTGTTTAACTCAGAAGATATATCGAGACGAATTAACTTAGTACAACCAATAGTAGACCGATTTATTCGGTCTGCTATTAAAATGTATAATGCCACTAAACCGCCTAATATTGGAATAGGAACCTATTGTCAAAAGCCGTTCCCTTGTCCTTTTCAACATATATGTTGGAAAGATATACCTGAATATTCCGTTTTTGATTTGAGTCATGTATGGCTAACTCGACAATTCCAATTTTATCAACAAGGCATTGTGAAATTAGAAGATATTCCTCGGACTGCTAAACTATCCGAAAATCAATGGATGCAAATTGATTGTGAACTTCAAAAAATAATAGTCACCAATTTGCCTGCTATTGACAAGTTTATGGAAGAGTTGGAGTATCCCATTTCACATATGGATTTTGAAACCTTCCAGCCTGCGATTCCTTTATTTCCGGGTACTTCACCTTATGATCAAATTCCTTTTCAATTCAGTGTTCATACTGAATATTCGAATGGAGATGTAATTCATCATGAGTTTTTACATAATGGGAAAAGTGATCCTCGTTTGTTGTTTTTGCAAAAGTTATTGACTGTTGTGGGGGCAGAGGGGACAATCCTTTGTTATAATCACAGATTTGAAACAGCAAGGTTGAAGGAATTGGCAATGTATTATCCTGAGTATGGAGCCGACATTATGAGGATTATCGATCGAATTAAGGATTTA
This sequence comes from Sporocytophaga myxococcoides DSM 11118, assembly GCF_000426725.1. Classification (NCBI taxonomy): domain Bacteria; kingdom Pseudomonadati; phylum Bacteroidota; class Cytophagia; order Cytophagales; family Cytophagaceae; genus Sporocytophaga; species Sporocytophaga myxococcoides. Next base: position 356,902 of record NZ_AUFX01000009.1, read on the forward strand.
ATGTATCCTTTCGAGAAAAGATTCTTATATCACCCAGAGCAAAAAGGGTCAGTCTCTTTGAAGGTCGTGTTACCGGCTTGGGCTCCTGATTTGAACTATAAGGGACTATCTATTGGCAATGGGGTTGCTGCTTCTGCGGAATATGAGAAACTGGGGCAGTCTTTTACATCTGCTAAAGAAAAGGCTAAGATTAGAAAAGACTTGCTTGAGTATTGCAAGATGGATACGTATGCCATGGTGCGATTACTAAAGGTCTTGAAATCATTAATACAAAAGGAAGAATTAGTTAAAATTAAATCTTAAACCATAGGCCCGGCCTTTTTAATTCAATATAATTTAAACTTAAACCAACAAGGATATGTACGAATGCAATGAATATAGTCATCACTACAACAATCATGAATTTTGTGAATTGATTGAGAGCATCTCCAATTACTACAAAGTTGCTTCCAGTATAGAAGATGCAGATCCTGCTGATGCTTGGAAGAAATTATCAGGTATACAGAATAATAAGGTAATTCCTGAGGATATTGATCAAATGATCAAGAAGGCTTTTGTTCGGCAGTTGAAAAAATATTCTTAGTATAAAAAAACTCTCCTGATCAATTCAGGAGAGTTTTTTTATTTGTTCTTTGAGTTGATCTATGGTCTCTTGTTGATAGGCAATTTTGTCCTCCAGGAGTTTGATCTTATCTTCATAAAGGGATTTCAATTCTTCTGGAAAATTTACCACTACATACCCTCCATTCTTGATTTCATTATTGCTGAAGTTGAAAATATGTCTCTCGTCTAAATTCAACAGGTCTGCCGGAGTAATACCCAATACATTTGCTATCTTTTCCATTTTCTCAGTGTTTATATCCACATCATTTCTTTCGATTTTCATATAGCCTCCAACCGTCATCTCCAACTCATCTGCAATCTCCTTTGCTGATATGTTTTTAACCTCTCTCAGTATCTTAATTTTATCTCCGATCTTCATAAAATCCCAATTGTCTAATTTGTACAAATATAGTCTTAAAAGTTCAATTTTACACCTTTTTAGAAGGTTTATTTTACTTATAACCAACTAACCTTGAGTGAATTGTGTGATTTCTAAAGAGGTAAACCTAGATCCAGTAAAGATTTTTAACATTATCCAGTCCTCTCTAAAACATACAAGATAATGATATAATAACTATTCAATATTCAATTAGTATGAAGTATTTAGTAATCTTTTTTCTCTTATTTTCAACTTTAGGTGTAGGTCAAACCCTTCCTCCCAAGTCTTATTGGATTGAGACTGATCAATTAGGTAGAAAGATAAATACTGGGGTTATAAAGGAAAGATATAATGAAGATGAAAATGCTAATATTCATGGTAAGTATATCAGTTATCATCAGAATGGAAATAAAGAGAAAGTTGCTGACTTTAATCACGGTAAGTTAAATGGTCAATATGAAGAGTACTATGATGATGGGACTATCAAATTAAAATGTGTTTATCAAAATAATATACTCCAAGGCTCTTATTATGCTGTGGAATGTAATAGTTTCTCAGGTATTGGCTACTGCTATGCTACTAAAACAAACTATCTTAATGGCAAAGAACATGGCCCTCACGAGAAAAGAAAGGTTGGTAATATTAACCTGTATTTATCTGGTAAAGTATCACCTACAGACATTTTGATTGAAAAGGGCCAATATGTTAATGGAAACAGAGAAGGTAAATGGCTTGTAGAAGGAGATGAAGGTAGTTATAGAGAGGGTATCTATAAACTAAGCAGAGAAGAAGGAATCTGGACTAATACTTCAACTCGTAAATCTGCTTTTGGACCTTTACCATACTATGAAAAGGGTTATAAGGCATTATTTAAAGCGGGTGAAGCAATTCAAATCTGGGACGAAACAGGGAAAGATTTGGCTGATATTGCACGTGAGGAATCTCAAAAGGCAAAACAACAGCAAGAAATTGAAACTCGGATAGAGGCTGAAAAGAAAGAGAAGGAAGGAATAGATAAACTATTAAGTACTCCCAATCTAATTTATAACATGAATAGTTATGTGCTTGTAGAAGACAGCCAGAGACAATTGAATCAGTTCGCTCAAAATATTCTGAAATACAATCAAACCAACAATAACCAGGTCAAGGAACTTTGGATTTTAGCCCACACTGCAAAGGGAAAAGAAGATGATGTAATAGAACAAAAATTGCAAGAGGATAAACTCTACATTTTATCCTTAAATAGATGTTATATGATTAAGAAGTATTTGATTGAATATGGGCTAAGTGATATACAGTTTCATTTTCTTCCTTGTGCATCTTATTTGGCTAAAGGAAAAAAGGTGGAGATTTTTTTAGATCAAATTCAAGATGTCAAATCCGGTCAGGAAATATGTCAAAAACTTACGGGACAAGCGGAATACTCCCCTGATAAAATTGTATTGAATCAGGCATTACGAAATGGAGTACTGCATAATGTCAAGCAACTCAAAGATGCCAATGTTAATCCTGAATTTAAATACAGAGTACCGATTGAGTTATGGATGGATGGATATTCCCAAGATGAACCTGAAATTGATAAATTTAAAAAGGAATTGATAAAGGTAGCAGGTGATGCTAAACAAGTCTTACAATATGTTTACCCATTAAACTTTCAACGGTAAGTTCTTCTCTTGTTGAGAAAGTGATTTCAATAATTGGGAGTCAATATCACCTAATTGACTCCCGTGTTAGGAGTTGACATCTCTTTGGATTGTTTTCGCCAATCTTTTATTTCAAGAGGTTCTTCTTCTGACGGGGCTTCTGGAGTGATGCATTTAGAGGGATCTATAGATTTTAAATCAACATAATCATCATCCTTTTCAAGTTCAGCCTCTCGTTCCAACTCCTCTCGTTTTGCTTTATTTCTTCTCTTATTGATTAGAGCATATTCATCCTCAACCATTGCTCCCTGGCTATATCCCTCAAAAGTTAATAGGTATTTCATTTTAGGTACGCTTTTACCTATATATCAATTTTAGACAACACAAATCTGAAAATCTCGTATATACCCCTGACTTTAGAATTTTTTTCTTTTAAGTTATTGGAAATGAGGGTTGTTTTCCTATTTTTGTTTTTGGGACTTTTTATGCTGTGGGGACTTTTACTTATTACTCTTTAGAGGAATTCTTATACTATGAAAAAAATACGCATTGATTCAACTCAAACAAAGAAATATCAATTATCTGATTACACTACGGCTAATACTATTTCCTTTAAAAAATTCATTGCTTCAAGTCTAGCAGATTTCGATTGTAGGGTATACTATCACAGAAAAGAAGCGGATCAAACAGAAATAAGAGATCGATTCCTATTTCCTAAGTCTGAACAGGATATTGTTTCGGGATCATTAGATATTGATTTGGATTTTTTATTTCAAAATGCCCATGAAGTTTATTTAGAACTTGTCTGTGAAAAGGATATTACTGCGCAATTGGAGTTTCAAGAGCAGAACTGAAAGGATACATAGAAATAAGAAAGTTTTAAAGGAATTATATTAATAATTCCCAATTAGTTTTAATCATGATTTATTAGAAATATAAAATATCTATTATGTCAATTTCAAAAAGCCAAACAGAAAAATTCGGTCAAATCTTTAGCGGTAGTAGATTTATCATCCCTTCGTATCAGCGCAAATACAGTTGGACAGAAAAAGAGACAAAAGCCCTTTGGCAAGATATCGAAGAAAGCCTAAAAGACAATATGAACCATTTTGTAGGAACACTTTCATTTAAAGAAAATAAACCTGAAGGGCTTTCTACAGATATTGTTTATGAAATTATTGATGGGCAACAACGGATCACTACATTATTCATTTTATTAAAAGTATTAATTGAGAAAATACCAGATCAAAAAATACAAAATGATCAAATAACGGCTTTTATCGGGAGCAAAGGTAACCTAAGACTCTTGCCTCTTGGAGAAGATGGCGAATTTTTAAATACGTTACTTTTTGATTTTAACAATATTAATCTAAATGCAATAGATAAGAGAAGTCAAAAGTACATGTATTCAGCGAAATCAACATTTACAGCATTAGCAAATGCATTAAGTCGTGAAGAAATTGAAGAGAGAATAATTTTTATTCGAGATAGATTGGATGTATTATTTTTTAATGTTACAAGTCAGGCCCAGTCTGTTAAAATGTTCTCTATAATAAATGATAGGGGATTACCTTTAAGAATATTAGATAAAACGAAGAGTATTCTAATGCTCTATTCAACTCTTCATTTAATGGAAAGTCTGAATGACAGTATAAACTTAGCATTCGAAAAGATATTTGACTCATATGATGACATACTTGTATGGAGAGATAAACTGGGGATATTAGGTAGGTTGGAAGAAAATACAATTTTCACCCAGCATTATTATTCTTCAAGAAAACTATTTCCTGATACTTGGACTAATAGAGATGGTGCAGAAACTATATTTGACAATTTGAAAAAAAGATGTGAAGATCTGAAAAATAAACCAACCGAACTAAACACCTTCATTACTGAATACCTATCAGATTTTAAAGCCTTTTCAGTTAGTTATGCCCAACTCATAAAAGACATACAAACTGTTCCTATCTACCAAAAGCCATTTCGATATCTTGAATTTACTGCTACACTATACCCAGTTCTTGTAAGGCTGTATATGCAGAATAAACTTATTCAATTACTGCCCCTATTAGAATCAATTGAAGTAAGAGTATATAAACTTAGAGGTACAAACCCAATTGCTGACATGTATTGGTTAAGTTCCCAACTTACAGAAAACGATTTAACAATTGAAGAGATAAAAGCATATTTAATTTCTTTCAGTGAGAAATTTGTGAATAATCATGTTTTTGAGACATACCTGGATAGCGCAATAGCGGAAAATAGAGTAGTAAAGTATATCCTATCAGAGTATTGCAATAATAATTTGGATATTGCGGTTTATAAAAACCTCCAAATTGAGCATATATTTAGCAAAGATCCCAATTATGATGTTTCTAGTTATGGTTTCTCTAAGGACTATGAATACGAAAAGAATAGGATTGGGAATTTGAGTTTGTTAGAAGAATCTATTAACAAAGGGCTAGGTAATCTTCCCCCTGTAAATAAAATTACTGGTTATCTTAGTTCTGTTATCACTGATACAAGAAATTTGGCAGGAGAAATCCAAAAAGGCAATTACTGCAAACCTTGTGTAGATAACAGACGAAAAAAGATTGTTGACTTTTGTATTGATAGATTTAAAGTGAACTAAAACAGTTGGTTGGTTTTAATACGTTTCTATCCTATGGTCTATAGGAGAGTAAAATTATTTAATAGACAAATACAAATGATAGATATAAAAAATCTTAAAATTGTCGCGCCTAAAGGACAGGGATACTTTTGCATAGTTAAACAATACGTTAATGACAAGACTGGAGAAACATATGCATTAAAGGAATTAAAAAAGGAACATTATTCAAATGAAGGATACTGTTATCGATTTTTAAGAGAGATAAAATTACTTCAAGAATTAGAAGGATGTGAAAACATTATTCGCCTTGTTAGTCACGGAAATGATATAAATAATCAAAAATTATGGTATTTAATGCCTTTTGCGAAAGCCAACCTGTACGATTACATTAAAATTAATAACGGAACATTAACCCAAATTGATAGATATAGTATTGTTGAACAAATTATCAATGCTATAAAATATGCCCATTCCCGGAAGATTCTACATAGGGATATTTCACCAAACAATGTATTGGTTTTTATTCGAGATAGTCAAAGAATAATTCAAATGTCAGATTTTGGTTTAGGTAAAGCAATTGAATCTTTATCGTATTACACAGGCTCGAGTACATCAAATTATGGACAAATTCTTTATGTTTCTCCTGAACAGAGAGATAGCCTTCGAGATGCAACTGAACAAAGCGATATATACTCTCTCGGAAAATTAATATATTTTATTTTTACAGGTAAAGATCCTGATAACATGAAACAGTTTGAACTTTCTACACTCGTAGCAAAAGCAACTGAAGAGACTCCACAAGACAGGTATAAAAGTATCAATGATCTTGAAAACCACTTTAATGCATTAAAAGATCTACACCTTAATCAAGTAATCCCAATTGAAAATATCACATTTCGAGAGATTCTTGAGTCCGGAGAATATATAGATAATACAAAGGTACATGAAATACTGGTTAAAGGAATATATATAGGTCATGTTTATGAGGAATATATTAAGCCAGTTAATCAATATCTGTCATCTAACCTATCTGAATATTATAATCAAGTCGGAAACGGAATACGTGATTTTGTCAGAACCTATTCGGAACGACTTAATGTATGTTATCAAACAACAGGTTGGCCATTTTCTGCAATGAAAAAAATTGGAGAAATCCTTATTAAAATTATAAAAACAGTTAATGATAGTGAGACAAAATTGATTTGTTTCAAGCAACTCTGGTATTTAGCATTTGAAGCAGATCAGTGGGCTGTTCAAAGCGAACTTAAATCAGTTTTTAATGATACACATATTTCTAAAGCAATTGAAACGCAACTTTCAGAGTACATCATTTCAACTGGTAGAGGGGTTGATATGGAACATTTCGGCAATTTAATACTTCCCAAGATTATAAAAGCAAGTATCATTAAATTAAATGAAATTACAAGGAAGGAAAAGGATGTAACAGGAGATGATTTTCCATTCTAATAACCTTAAAAATTACCATTTTAACATATTGTTATTGGCCATTTCAACTATAAAATTATGCCTCCAACCGAAAAAGGAAGAATGAAGATTAAGGCTCTTAATGATAGGCCTTTTGAAATTATCTATGTTAGACTTGATCCAAATGATTTACACTATAATACTCAAAATCTATATGAAGATATAGTACCTTCCATAAATCCTACTGAAGTAGTTTATGTTTATTTGAGAGGGGGCTATTGGCAATATGAATTTGGAATTGAAGGGAACAGAATTCCGGAAGTCCTAAGTAATTCATTGAGTTCAATATCTACTATATTAGAACGAATGTGTTAGTAATAACCATTCTCTTTTAGCAAATTTAGATTTTTTCTATGATTAGACAGCCATTCAAAATATTGAATAATTGTTTTCATTACCATTGTATCACTTAGTTCTGTTGATGTAGTGGTAAATGTTATTTTTCCTTTTGAATTGTTTTTAATACTATAGAAAATTTCATTATTAACCCTAATGTCTATTGAGATTTTATATTCAGAGAATTTATTTATGATCTCTTCATACCCTTTAACGTCTTGAGTGGGATAGTCAATTCTTAAATTATTCCATTCTTTGATAGCCATAACCTTTTTTATTATATATATAAACGCTTATATGCTCTCATTTAGGTGATAAAAAAATAATATTTCATGAAAAGACTTGAAAAACCATTCCAAATAGACATAAGACAAGTTGGATTAGATTTTGAGACACATATATCACAAGCCCAAAATGACCGATTAATATTCTCCGGTGGCTTTGGTACTGGAAAAACTTATTTCCTCAATGATTTCTTTAATGCGAATGAAGAATATGAGGCTATCCATCTATACCCAGTTAACTATTCGGTAGCATCTAATGAAGATATTTTCGAATTAATAAAGTATGATATCATAATTGAATTATTCATCAAAGGAGTCGATATAAAAAAGATCGACTTCAATAAATTCTTAACAGCACAATTCTTCGTTCAAAATAAACTTTATGATATAGTTAGCCTTCTTTTGGAAGGTGCCTTCAAGATAAAAAAATCCCTCTTCCCTTTAGGAGAGGTTATCCTTGAATTAAAAAAGAAGGCTGAGACTTTAAAGAATGAATATGATGTTTATCACAAGGGTGTACAAATTGATGATAGAAAATATTTAGAAAAATATCTAAACGATTTCGAGTCTCAGAAAGGTAACATTTATGAAGATGATAGTATTACCGCTCTGATAAGAGAATTAATTACCCAGATTAAATTAGATAGGAAAAAGCAAGTTGTTCTTGTCATCGATGATTTAGATCGGATAGATCCAGAACACATCTTCCGGTTATTAAATGTATTTTCCGCCCATTTCGAACACAATAATACTTCTAATAAATTTGCCTTTGATAAAGTCATCTTTGTCTGTGATATAGAAAATATCAGGAATATTTTTCATGCTAAATATGGCTCGAGTGTAGATTTCTCAGGATATATAGACAAATTCTACAGCAAGGAGATATTTAACTTTGATAATTCCATAGAAGTAGCAAAACGCATCACAAACATCTTTAGCACTATTGAAGTAGACGAAAAATATAAGGGGACATTTGATTTAAGGGATTTAAATAAACGTATCACTAATGAAATCGGCTATATCATACAAGGCATGATTAAGGTCAATGCTCTGAATTTAAGATCTCTAATTAAACTGAGAAATAATCTGTATATTATTAGATTTTATGAGATCAAAATCCAAGGTAGAATTAAGCAGAACTGGAATTTTAATATCATTTTGATCTTTAATTTTTTGAGATTTGTCTTTGGTAATGATAGTGGTTTAGCCAATGCTTTAAAACGATGTGCGCAATTCAACCCCACTGACATATATGATCGATTTGACAACGATAATACTGACAAATTAGGAAACTTAATTCCAATATTGGACCCTTCGTTCTTTATTGAAAGAATGGACGGCGCCTCTTCTAAATACTATGATCCTACATGCGATATAAACATATCCTTTAAAGTAGAAACCTTCGGAACTATGAGAGATGGAATATGGGGATCAGTTTCACACGTTGATTTCCCTGAACGAATTAGATACTTTGTGTTGCTGGAAAAAACATATCAAGAAGCACTTAAAGCCGGTCTGTTAAAATAGGTACATGAGTGTATAATGGAATTATATGAGTTTACCCAGAAACCATCACTACGTCTCTCAATGTCAGATTAAAAATTTTTTCAACCAGAAAGAAGGTAAAATCTATTTATATGATAAAGAAACAAATAACTTCTTTCATAAGACAACCACTAAAACTGTTTTTAGTGAAACTGATGCCAATTCAAAATTTGAGAACGGTTTAATTGATCATGGCTCACTTGAAATTGATTTAAAAAGGAACTTTGAGGATGACTTTACTTTCTGTATTAATGAAATACATGATGCTGTAGTAAAAAACAATCAAGTATTCACTCAAAAACTTTATCAGTCTTTAATAATATTAACTAAGTATGGAATAATTGGAGAAATTAGGCATCCCAAATTTAAGGCTCAATCAGACCAAATTATTGGTAACATATTTAAAGAAATAGCATCTCATGCAACTCCTGAATTGAAAAAACAATTTAAGGATCTCGATAATTTAATGTCTCAGACCAAATATTCTAACAACGTCATTTATTCTGAATTTGCCGACGAAGTCCTATCTAAAATGGGTGAGATTTTTTTTCACATTTATTATATCCAAGATGAAGGCCTTTTCATTCTTCCAGATCGTTCTTCCTATTCACACCGTGCAAAAATAAACGAATACTTTAACCCTGATGTCAGAGAAATCGCTATCGTTGATATCCCATTGTCAAGTAAGATTTTTTTACATGCAAAATCAAAAAAAATGCAAGACGGTAGTGATAAGATTATTTTATTGACTCGTCAGAACAAAGATTTTATAGATAAAGTCAATATTAGCGTACTTCAAATAGCCAATAAACAAGTTGCTTGTGAATCAGGAGAATATTTAAAAGAATTAGTTAAATTATTATAATCCTATTTCGCCGGAATAGCCAATAACTATAATTTAAAAATAATGACACAAGAATATAACAGCATGAGTGATATCAAAATTTCTCCAAAATACATTGACTATGGTGAAAGAACTGCTTATGATATGTTTAGAATTAATAATCCTGATATCGATTGTGAATGCTTATATTCTGAGGGCGACTCCTATTACATTTACTGTCCTCAAATTAAAGATGATCTTGAACTACAAAAACTTAACGAATATATTGACGATCATCGTCAAATTGGATCTCATATATCAGTTAGAAATTTCAAACCTGAAGGCGTAGTTCAAATTAAAGAACGTAATCTTACCGAAATAAATACTCTTACAGGGGCGAATCGAACTAAATATGATTTATTGAACGAGATACATTTAGAAGTTAAAAGTATAATCAAGAATTATAAATTAATACATAATCATCTTGAAGTTAAACTATTTATTACTTCCTCAATCAATGAGGAAGAAATTGCTAAACTTCAAGATGTTTCCAATCGAATATTTATTAGAATTACTATCAGTAAAGTAGATAGTTTAGATAGCATTAAAGAAGAAGATCCGGGGGAACCATTCTTGGGTGGGTTAATTTTAAGTAGGTTTAATTCAAATGGCTTTTCTGAAAGAGTAAAAAGCATATGGGAAGAAGATGAAGATTTTTGGATGGAGAATAGAGAGAAATTATTCTCGGAATCGGTAGATAAAACTATATTCACACCAAATCAATGGAATAATAAAAAATCAAAATGTTTTATTGACTGCACGGTTTCACCGCCACCCTGTAAACTTATTAACTTATTAACTTTATATGACCAAGTATATGTTGTTGCACCGATCGCCGATTCTTATGATTCTTTCTTAAAAAGTTTTAACGTATCCAATCCTGAGTTATTAGAGTTATCTAATTTAAGTAAATTAAAATTTATTTTTCCACAAAATTTAAAACGCTATCCAAACTTCTTACTTGAAGGATTATCTGAAATTAATAACACCACTCTGCTCTCAAGAAGACTTGCTGCAATTTCCGTTTCTGATTTAAGAATGAGAAATCCACTTTTTTTTCCTAATATGTCAATTCAGGAAAGACAATTGGCGATTCGTGACTTAAAAAGCATAGTGAATAAAGCATCTAAAGTTGAATTAAAATTAGTTGACTTTTTATTGTTTGATATCTCACAACGGTGGTATATGTATCCTGAAATAATAGGTTCGGATGGTGCATTAGGTATACGTCACTTTGGTTTAAGTAGAAGTATTTCAAAAACAATTAGGCTTGACGATATGCAAACCATTTCTCTTGATTTAATTACTCAAATGGTTGAATGGTGTGGTGCATTAGATTGTCATTTAATCCCTAATAATCATTCCAAAGTTTCACTTGAGCCTGCATACAAACTTGTTGCCAATATATACACCGGTATGCCGGATACAAATTGGGTACCTAAGAATTTTGATTACTCAAACTTCGCAGTAAGTAAAATTTTAAGTGTTGATAGCGAAATCCCAATTGTTGATTTTGTTTCGTCATTTAATAGTCCTGATATTAATTTATTTAGAGAATTTATACATGGATTAGTCTATCATAAAAAAAGTATTGATGAAGTTGAATCATCAATTTCTGGGTTTAATTTTTTAATTAAGAGTTATGAGGATAGCAAAAAAAGTTTAAATGAATGGGATATATCAGGTTTTATTATTGATTTAGTTACAAATCCTTTGAATGTAGTTTTATCTTCATGGGTTATTAATAGGCTAGGATATTTAATTGAAAAATATTCCCCTAAGAACTCATCTTTGCAAAAATACCTTGATCAAATTGAAAGTATGAAAACAGGTGCTTCTTTGCCCAGTGCTGTATTGGTTTCAAGAATGAGAAATCAATTGGCAGATACGTGGAAAACTCAAAAATTTAAATAGGGAAAAATAGAGGTTCGATAAGTTTGGAAATTTCTCTAAAGCAGAGAGTTAAAGAAATTAAATTATCTTAGTATTAATTTTTTATGGCTCGACTTCATGGAATAGTAAACACCGCCCCCCTGGTTCAAAAAAAGGTTAACTTCTTTGCCGATTACTTTTCTTATATGGTGGAATATATGGGCGAAGAAGAAGGTTTATCATTAGATAATCCTCTTTCCATAATTGAGAAGGTAATCTTTCAACTTGAAACAAATCTTACTAACTCCGTTCAATACCTTGAAAACTATTTCTCAAATCCTTTTTTGCTTAACACAAAGTTGATGTCGGAGTATAGTCATTATCCTAATGTTCTTGCATTGATAAATGCCTTCCAATCTCAACCTATCAAAAAGAAACTTGTATGGCTCCAGCAAAACAAGACGACCTTCTTATCTAATGCAAAATCCTTACAGAGACAATTGAGTGAAAACATGTTTAAAAAGTCACTAGATGCTGCTATAAGTTATTTAACATGCCCACATGATATAGACTTTCACATTCAAGATTTCAGAACTCATACCCAAATAATAGTTTCAGAATTATTCTTCTCAGGACGTAATAGAAAAGATTTAGGCAAGACTTTTGAAAAAATAATAACAAAGGATATTAAGGAATTTCCCTTTCCTAAACACATTAAAAGTAATAGAGATAAAGCCAAATTCATGGCTAATAGATCCTTAAAAGAACAATTTGAGGGTATCTACAATTTACTTGATCATGATAGAGAAAAGAACACCTTTCTCTTTAGAATTTTTGGGTTAAAAACAGAAGACACATTTAAGTTTAAATACAACCATGTAACATTTGTAAGTTCCAATGATACCAGGTTTGATAATTTTAAAAATGCCTCTCGTACCAATTTATTCGCCAATAGTTTCTTTTCACCTAAGGACTTTATAATTGCATATGTCAAAGTTCAATTTACTATCTCCGAATTAGGAAGGAAAGATGCCTTAAATATTATCAGAGAAGAAATGAAGTTTTTGCGATCTGCTACTGAAAGTAATTTAACCCTTGATCCCTATTCATATTTAGCAACTCGAAACTTTAAAAATTTTGGAGGATCTTTTGGCAGTAAAACGAAGGGGGTATTCATAGATAAAGAAAAAATAAGGATCATCAACGATAATCCATTTAAGTTTTTAAGGAAGTATCAAGGTGAGTGCGTTGAAAGATTTTTAAAATGCGAATCTCTATTTGTCGCAGCAAATGAGTCCGGTAAAACTTCTGACTATTGGCATTATTTAGAAGTTCTAATTCCTAAATCTGAAGATGATAAGAAAAGGATTAAAAGCGTACTCTCTCATGCTATATTACTAAATTATATTTCTCTACATGAAAGACATTTGAAAGAGCATCTATACTATTATGTTTTTGATATATTTTCAAATAATCATGAAAGCCTTGGTATTACAGAAGAACAAAAGAAATATTATTCTCAATATAAAAATATCAATTTAACAAAACTATCAACTGTCATTTCACATCCTTTCATTAAACATCTATTATCTGATTGGAAGAATAAAAGAAAAGAAATCGACTATGATTCATTGCAAAAATACTATTATTCAATATTGACAGAAGCATATGAAATTAGAAATGGTTATATCCACGAAGGTATTAACAATGAAAAGTCTGTACTCAAAATATACTATTCTTTACCAAGGTTGATTGTTAGGTTCAGATGGGTCATTTTTGCAGAAATTAGAAAACAAAAGTGGAATAACTTCGATGATTTGATTAATAGTATTGAAGAACAAGGAAAGACTTTGCTTCAAAAAAATAGCCATATAACTAAAATATCATAAAAAAGTTACAGTCCTATTCCGGTGAGTAGCCCTAAATTATTTAACAGATTTTTTTTATAATTTACTTTCATGACAACACAGCTCTTTCAAAACATCAATAAAACAGTAAGCCTATCTGAGGAAGAATACGAACAGTTTTATTCTTACACCCAGATAATTAAACTAAAGCGAAAAGAATTTCTTCTAAGCGAAGGGGATATCTGTAAACATATTTATTTTGTTTCCAAAGGCTGTCTTAGATACTTTTATTTAGTAGATGGACAAGAACATACAGGTCAGTTTTTCTTTGAAAACAATTGGTATACTGACTTAGAAAGCTTTCTAACAGGAAAACCGTCACGGCAAAACATAGAAGCATTGGAATCAACACAAATAATAACTATCTCAAAAGATTCCCTAGAGAAATTATATATTCTCAATCCCAAGTTTGAAAGATTTGGAAGACTAATGGCCGAACGTGCCTTTATCGGAATTAAGCAAAGAACTGAAATGCTAACCAACCAGAACGCAGAAGAAAGATATATAAATCTGATTCGTGAAAGACCAAAGGTAATTGAGCGCATACCACAGCATTACATTGCTTCCTATATCGGAATACAACCTCAATCTCTCAGCAGAATCAGAAAAAAATTAGGCAACTACTGATTTCTTAACATAGGTGAATGTTTTACGAGTTCCATCCGCTCACTTTTGTAACATTCAATCTAAACCTATAAAAAAAATGAAAAAGTTATTGATCGTTATCAGCCTTATACTCTTCCATTCCCTGATATTAAAGGCTCAGAACAAAACAGAAAGAAAACAATTTCCTTATTCAAATAGACTCAGCATTCAAACCGGTTTATTGCAAGACATTCTATTAAACGGCCAAAACATAGTATTGACATATACTACTCAGAGATGGGTGATTGACTGGAGCCATGGCAACTCCCTGGATTTTAACTCTGGCCATCATTTTAAAAATAATGAAGGATATAATACACAAAGGCTGGATGTTAAAATGCCTTGGACTACCGGTCCAAGTTTAGGATACAGAATCACTCCATTCTTTAACGTCAGAGCAGAATTTAAAGCTCACCGCAATAAGTTAATGTATGAAAACACTAACATCTCTATTGTTTCCTATACAACGTACACCGTCGGACTAGGAGCATTTTATTCCTGGTATCCCTTCAGAAAAAAAGACAACTGGCTTGATGGTATTTGCATTGAACCCGTTATCCGATTCTGGCCAACTGTTGGATCATCCCTCGCAGATAACTATCAATATGAAAATAAACACACAGGAGAAAGAGAAACAATAGAACCATATAAACTAGGCTGGCTAGCTAATATAAATATTGGGTATACTTTTGGAGGAAAATAGTATAACTTTATTTGTAACCAGTTAAATTCAAAGTGCCTCTTTATAAAGCATTCAGAGGCACTTTTCATTACTTATAATAAATTATTATAATGGCTTTCCTCCATACACTTAAAATATTAAATGCAACTAATAAACTTTGATTTATCTGTAGTTCTTGCGCCCACAAATATTTTAAATAATAAAATATCTAAACCACCTCATTTACGGCAACACAATATTCCTCCTCGTATAAAACTACCCTCATCTTTTTTATCTATATTGTAGTACAATAATCCAATCATCAATGAAGTGTTTATATTTTTCTCTGGTACTTTTATCATTAGCCAGATACGGAACGAGTCAGAATCTAGTGCCCAACCCAGGATTTGAAGAGTTTTTCAAATGCCCCTATACTTTCAATAGTAACTTTGCAAATAAGAAAATTGCACCACACTGGAATTCCCCCAGCGGGGGTACGCCTGACCTGTACAACAGATGTAGCAAAGGTGAAATGGGCACTCACAATATTGCCGGTGTAACAGAGCCATATCAAGGCGATGGTTTCGCAGGATTTATATTATGGGAAGAAGGGATAGGATTCCGTGAATACCTTCAGGTTCGGTTAACACAACCATTGCAAAAAGGCGAAACCTACATAGTTTCTTTTTGGTACAAAATGTCCACATACTCCCAATTCAGTATAGACAGAATAGGGTTTTCTCTTCAGGATACTAATACACTATATAAATACACACACAACATTCCGGATGTGACTTATGAGAAAATAAAGGACAAAGCTTTTGATCCGCAATCAGGATCATGGGAATTGCTTCAAACAGAATACATCGCTAAAGGTGGTGAAACGTATTTGACAATAGGAAATTTCAGCGACAACAAAAAAACTAAGTCATTTAGCTTAGCTAATATAAGTAGGCTAGAGCCTTTGTTGAAAACCTCAGCCTATTACTATTTGGACGAGGTAAATTTAAGTCTCAAGAATATAAGAACCCAAGAGGAAGAAACTGAACAGCTAAGCTCTGACAAAAAATTGATAACGAGTCCAGGAGCCTATGACCTGGATAATGTTCAGTTTGATTATGATAGTGATGTACTTCTGCCCTCTTCTTATAAAGATCTGGATCTGGTTGTTTATACATTGGAGAAGTACCCTGACTGGATATTAATTATTAATGGATATACAGACAGCAATGGTTCTATGCAGTACAATCTTGATTTATCTGCTAAGAGGGCTCTTGCTGTCAAAAAATACCTAACATCAAAAGGCATTACTCCTAAACGGATTCAATGCCATGGTTTAGGTAAAACAAAACCTTTAACAATAGGCGATGATGAAGAAAGTCAAAAGAAAAACAGAAGAGTGGAGTTTCTCTTTTTTGAAAATGAAATATCTAGATCTCAGGATTAAAACAATCAATCGATTAATATCGCATAATTAAATCATTCCATTTACTTTGATTTCACCCCAATAGTAAGCCTTTTGGATCCAGCCTTACCATTTATAGACAATCCATTTATCTGTATAGTATAAGTCCCCTTTTGATCTGAAGTATAAAAATAAATCGAAGTTTTTTGATCACCATTCAGCTTTAAATCTGAAGACCAGAACAATTGATTTCTAAAATCAGGAATCCTGTCATTCACGGCTTCTGAATTGTTGTAAACAGGTGAATAAAATTCTCTTTTCATTTGAAGCCCTTCATATTCTACTACCAAAGACTTAGGATCAAGTTCAAAACCTCCGAGGTCCCCTTTATAGGTGGAATAACTTATGATACCCGGAGTATTTAATGCTCCATGAAAATATCTTCTTGCTACTACCTCTAACCTTTCCATTTTTTTAGGGTCAAATGCCAGGACCTTCTCAATGTTAAATACCGGAACACCATCAATAAGTGTCAAAGGGGCATCTTCGAAAACTTTTTTAGAAAGATTATTGCTTACCAAGAAATGAAACCCGTCTTTCTTTTTCCTCAGGAAAACTTCAGGAACATACTCTCTGATTACATCTTCCATTTTAGGAAATCTGGTGTATTCATCAAGTAAATAAATTTTATCCGCTGCTCCATAGAATGGCTTCTCAGAACTAAAGGAATCTTTTAAATCATTTTTTTTATTAAAAACCTTCATAACGCTGGAATTAACTCTTCTATCAAGCAGACTTTCTCGATGAGCTGCAGACAATATCAAAGGCGCTGATGAGTGTCCTGAAATTTCTTCCGAAAAGCAATTATAAACTTCTATTGATGGAGCCAAACTTTGAGGGTCAGTCTGAAAAACCAGATTATTCAACCCGTATAAATCTTTCAAAGGCAAAATAAAATCCCCATTTAAATTACTTCTTGTCAAACAAAACATTTTAGACTTTCCCGGGCAAGATAAATATATGGTTGTATTCTTAAGCGATTCTTTGTTGTTCAGATCCGTCATCCGACCTCTGATGATATGACCTTCATATTCTGGTATAAAACTTAACTGAGCATTCTCAGCACTAAAAACATCCTTCCAATCAAACTTTCTCCACCCTTGTGTAAGTAACAGATTATCCAAAGCCTCTGAAGTTCCTTTGTTTGATTGTTGAAAATAGTATTCGGGTGATTCTACATAACCCTTCAAATCCGAAGCGAGCCATAAATGAGAAAAAATATCAGATTGTCCATTGTCTTCAAGGGTGTCTTTCAGAAAGACAGAAACAGAAAAACCTGCAGTTTCATTATCAGAAAGGTTTGTTCCTGAAAAACTTAGCTCTACTTTTTCCCTTGATGAATAAAATTCCTTTTCTGCCTGAGCTTCTAACTGCAGTGTATTATTCACTGGATAATTAAAAAACAAGCGCTCACAAACAGCTTTTTTTGATTTATTAAAAACTGTGAAACTGTTAATCCCCTCAGCTAATCTGGACTTATCAATAATAAAGGATGCTCTTCCATGTTGAAACAAGCTCAATTCTGCAACCTGTAAAGATCCTTGCTTATGGACGATCAAAAAAGCAGGTTCGTAGCTATTCTGATTGTTCTCTGATCTTACTGAAACATCTACTTTTATTTTCTGATCAACCTCTTCAGTTAACCTCATCCCATAACCGCTTGACAAGACCTTTGGAAACTCCACCCAATATTTTTTTTGATCCTGTGAGGTAATTAAGGCCTTGTATTTAACAGAATCTTCGGGAGTAAAATAAATACTACCCATTCCGAATTTTAAAGGACTAAATCTTTGAATGGTATCATTATTTCCATTCAAAATATATCCTTTAAAATCAACACCCTTGCCTTGCTTGTCTGCGACTTTAAATGCTAATTTTGTTGGGATTCCAGCGACTAGATATCCTCCTTCCGGAAAGAACCCCATGTCATATTCGGGCATGCTTGCTGACACATTGGATACAGACTTTTTAGATACATTAATTACCTTAATAGATTGGTGAAAGAAAAACTCTGGACTATAGTTTCTCATCCAATTGGTGTAAGCACGAATGATGTAATTTCCGGAATTTAATCCATTCGTGAGATCAATTGCTCCTGCCCCTTCTCCACCCTTAAGATTCACTTTTTTTTGACTAACAGGTCTGTGGTTTTCATCCAGAATTTCAATATAAGCAACCTTGCTTAAATCTGCAGGTCTAAGATTCATTGCATTTACCAGGTATAGCTTAAACCATAATGTTTCACCTGTCATATAAACTCCGCGGTCTATATGTACAAAAATCTTTTCCTGAAAATGATTTTCGCTGTATGTCTTTAAACCATTAACAATGCTTTTTAAAGTATCTGATTGAGCTAAGCCCTCATGCTTAATCTGCAAAAGCAAAAATATTAAAGCACCTAATAGGATTCTGTATTTCAGTAACTGTTTCATGAAGTCTAAAATATTATAGTCAGATTATAGAGGCCAATAATCAGGTTTCGTTTGGGTACCATTTCTCCTGCAATCAATACAAGTAACGAATCCGTAATAATAAGTCACTTTACCTGTCTCCATATTCGTTACAGAATTTATTGGAACATAGGTTCCTGACTTATATCCGTATATCGTCCTTGAATCCTCTTCATACACATTGCATCCATCGTATTCAGTTTCAAGGATGTAATTTGAAGGCAAATTTGCCCGATCTATAAAAATTCTTTTCTCTGAACTATTACTGGCGCTGACGTATCCTAATACAAGCTCACTATCATTGCTGGTGCATTTGATATTCCCTCTATACTGAGCAGGTTGAGGATCAAAAATAGTTCCAACAGATTCAGTCATCTTTTTAAGGTTTTGCCAGTACTCAAACTCCTTTTCATCAATGACATTTTGCTTCACAAGAATGCTATACAACATCTGTAGTCTGGTGCTTTTTAATGTAAGTTTGATCAATGGCTGATGAATTATTTCTGTTGACTTTGGGCTAAGAGGAGTACCTAAATAGATACCATTTGATCTTGCAGAGGCAAAACATTCATATATATCTTCTTCTGGTGTTCTGAAATATTTAGTAGAATCTTTGAATATCAATGTTGACATAAGGGCAGAATGAAACTGCCACGTTTCTTCATATTCCCATCTATAGAAACGGGCCTTGCCGGAAGGGTCTGAAGTATTGACAAACAACTGTACTCCATCAGGCTGGCTTTCCCATGTTATATCGCCTATTGCAGGGGCACTTTTAACTTCCGCATACTCTGAAACATATTCTTTTCCATCAGCTTCAATCTTAAGTCTGTATTTCTGATTCTGGTTTAACACCAATCCTTTTAACTCATAATATCCACTGTCCTTATTAGACAAATTATATGTTTCATTCGAAGTAGATTCAATATGCACTTTGGCATCAGACACAAAATTATTCTTGTTCGGCTTTGACAGGTTACTTGATCTTGTAAGTCTGAACGTAGTAGTACCAGAACAAATAGTTCCTTCCACTACTAAATAGTTATTAGATGCATTGATCGCAGGAGGACTATAAGGTTCCTCACATCCTGAAAAGGCAAAAGACAAAATCAAAGCAGCAATTATGGAATTAAATATTTTCAAACCTTGCATGATAATTAAAATCTGAAATTGTAAGTAATTGTAGGAATTGGCTGACCAAAAATAGAAAGCTTATAGCCTTGTATCTTACCCTGATCATTAGTAAAATAAACCGAGTATACGTTTTTCCTTCCTGTCAAATTATAGACAGCTATGGTCCATGAGCTATGAGAAAGCTTCTTTATTTTGTGATTTCCTTCAATATTCAAAGAAAGATCTATTCTGAAGTAATCAGGAATTCTGTACTGATTTCTATCTCCATAAACGATCCTTTGTCCTCCTGCCATATTGTACGTCGCGATAGGAAGCGTAACAGGTCTGCCTGTACTATATGTACAATTCAATGAAGTAGAAAATCTTCTGGAGAATTTGTAATTTCCAACGAATGTAAAGTCATGAGGTTTATCAAAATTAGCGGGATACCATTTCCCATTATTCACTAATTCACCTTGTGACGGATCATTCATGCGAAGGAATATTCTGCTATAAGTATAACTCACCCACCCGTTTAATTTCCCATTATTCTTTTTAACAAGAAACTCTGCTCCATATGAATTTCCTTCAGTACTTACAACCTCTGTTTCAACGTGATGATTTTGGATCAATTTCGCTCCAGCTCTATAATCCAGGTAATTTTTCATACGTTTACGATATAGTTCGACTGACGCCTCTATTGTATTCTTTCTGATATTCTTATACAGACCAAGTGAAATCTGATCTCCTGTAGTAGGTTTAATATTCGGATCAGAAAGTTTCCAGATATCGGTAGGTGATATAGTTGCTGTATTGGAAAGCATGTGTATATATTGACGCAATGTATTATAACCAATCTTTACAGAAACGTTATCGGTAATCATGTACCTTCCGGAAAGCCTGAACTCAGGTCCGAGATATGTTTTTATATTTTTTCCTCCCTGATATGAAATTGTATCTGACATGCTATACACGGATCTTGGAAGTCTGTCCTGATATACATGAATATCTTTTGGACCTAAATAATTGAACAGAGAAAATCTTACACCAAAATCAAAGCCAAGACGTGCGCTCATCTGGTACTGATCTCCGAGATATATGGCACTTTCAAGTGCCTGCTCATTTTGAATTTTATCCTGAGCAACCAGAGACTCCTGCCCTTCAGGGGAAATCTTTCCTGGCTGAATATTATAATGAAGAGAAGAAAGTCCAAAGGTTAAATTGTGTTTTGGACTTATTGCATATTTCACATCTCCCTTTAGCTGCATTTGATTTATGCCGAAAGAAAGCTTATAAGCATTCAGTGAAGTCTCCGTATTAGTTATGCCATATTGATATCCACTGGTGCTCCCTGTAAGCTCTGTGGATAATTTATCACTATAGTTATACCTCCATTTCAAAACAATACTATTATTATTGTAATCAAACAGAGTAGTCTTTTTTAAATTAAACTTATCCTGGCTGACGTAGCCTGTAAGATATAATTCACTTTTACTACTTAATATATGACTTACAACAAGATTAAGATCATAAAAAGAAGCTTTGCTACCAGAATAAGTTGAGTTTCTTAACTGACTCAGCAACCAGTTGGAATAAGTAGATCTCCCACCCAGAATAAATGATGTCTTGTTTTTAATAATGGGGCCTTCAATAGTAAGTCTTCCGGTCAGTATACCAAGCCCACCGTTTCCCGCAAACTTATTCATATTCCCTGTTCTTGTCGCAACATCAAGAACAGAAGAGAGCCTTCCTCCAAACTTAGCAGGAATACTACTTTTGTATAACTCCACATTTTTTACCACATCTGGATTAAATGCCGAGAAAAATCCAAACAAATGAGATGGATTATAAATGATTGCATCATTGTATAGAATAAGGTTTTGATCAGCAGATCCTCCCCTGACATTAAATCCAGTACTAGCCTCTCCTGAAGTCTTAACACCTGGCAGCGTCATTATCACCCTCAGGACATCCGCTTCACCAAAAACTGTCGGAGTTTGTTTAATCGTTTTTATACTCACCTTCTCCTGCCCCATCTCTAAGCTCTTCACAGTATTCTCTTTACCTGTTACCACGATTTCATCGACATAATTCAGTTCTTGTTCCATTCCGATATCTAAGGCGCCATCAGAATATAAAACCACATTTCTCCTTGTTTCCTTCATCCCGAGGCTTCTGATCCTGATCGTATATGTACCTTGAGGAAGAGTAATAGAGTAGACTCCTGATTGATCACTCACGGCACCTTCATTTCTTCCATCTACTGATAATGTTACCCCACCTAAAGCATTGCCTGTTTGTCCATCATAAATCTTTCCATAAAGAGTTACCTTTCCGGATTGGCTATCTCCTTTTCTTCCAATCTCTAAAAATTTATTTTCAATCAGACCGGAAATTTTCTGAGCTCTTTCTATTATTTCATTTGGTCTGCTTTCCCCATCATTCCTCTCAATAATACCTCCAGATATAAATGTTTCGACAGGAGCCCCTTCACTGATAAATATATTACGTCTGTGGTCTACTGCAAAAAAGTATTTTGTATTGACAAAGATTAAAGCAAGCACATCATTAATATGCTTATCCGAAACTTCTATATTAACATTTATACTATCACCTGCTTCAGAAGAATAATAAAATTTGAATGATGTATTTGACTCAACCCTTCTTACAAATTCATTAAAGGTTATATTTATAAAATCTCCTGATATTGTGTCCTTCTTTGCATCCTGGGCGGAGAGGTCAAAAGAAATAAAAACACTAAGGAACCAAACTATGACAACTATTTTGTTTCTCATTTTGCCTTCAGTTTATCAAATTCCTCTACCAATAACAGAATAGATTTTTCCCGATTGGCAGAAAATTTAAAATCGAAACTTTTCATGTATCTGGCCAATTCCTTTTTATGCTCTTTCATTACATTCAAAAGGGAAGCTTTACTTTTAACAGGGAAGTATTCGTTTCCTATGTTGATATAATAATAGTCTTTTTCTTCAATTTCATTTATTATGATTCCATTAGAATTGACCTCCTGCATTGTTTTTTTCCTCTTCACATAAACCTTTGTCTTTCCATTATTGAGAAGCTCATAAAAACCTGTTTCGGGAATAGAATGCTCAGACGTATCTTTTGTTAATTTTATAAAAAGATGACCTGGAAATGAGAACTGAGATATTTTCTCACCAGATAATTTCAATAAATTTAATTTACTATAATCTTCTACAATTACTTCATCTCTTAATATATCATATAACAGCAGTACATTCTGATAATATAAATCGTCATATAAAATATTGCCAACAGTGACTTTTTCATTTTTAAAATAAGGAAAACCTTTGGTTTTGACAGTCAGCCCCACATAAAGAGAACCACTGTATAGTCCAAGATTCTCTTTTATAGCCCCTTTATACAAACCAATAGCATTTTCTAAAGCTTTGTCATTATCACCAGACTCTGACTTAAAAACATTCTGAGCACCTATTTTGAAGTGTAGGAAGCTGGTCACCAATATTAGTAATAATCGATTTTTCATTTTAAAGTAACTGGCATTAAAATTAACTATCTGGTTTACAGTGCAGCAAAGTATAAAAAGAGTAGTAATAATAAAAAAATAAACACTAATTATTTTCCTTTTAGAGTACAATAACCTCTTTATATAATCTATTTTCCGGAAAAATAAAAAGGCATCTGAATTAGATTAAACTAATTAAAACATGTCATCATTGAGTATTCGTAAGTAACCTCACCTTCTCTCATTCACATAGTACAATGGCATGATAAAAATTATTTTTCTGAATCAATGGTCAGTGTATTCACATTAATTTAGATTTGAAATTTAGACTTTTGAAAGTATAATTAATTATGAGTACAAGTTCTCGATTAGTTGCATTATTATTACTGTTGTCTTGCACAGCAGTTAAATTCCCAGAAAAAATAATTACTGAAGTCACGACAGATGACAAACCTAATATAATTATCATTCTGGCGGACGATATGGGATTTTCTGATCTTGGTTGCTATGGTTCTGAAATCCCGACACCCAATCTGGATAAACTAGCCAATCAAGGATTACGCATGACTAACTTTTACAATGCAGGCCGTTGTTGTCCATCTCGAGCATCTATCCTTACCGGACTTTATCCTCATCAAGCAGGAATCGGTGATATGCTTCAAAATAAAGGGTCTTATGCTTACCAGGGTTTTCTAAGTGATAGCTGCGTTACAATAGCTCAGTTATTGAAACAGGCAGGTTATCATACTATCACCTCAGGAAAATGGCATGTAGGTACCTCCCCATCTGCCCTTGCACATAACAGAGGCTTTGACAAGTCTTTCTGTATGTTGAATAACGGAAGCAGTTATTTTAAAAATGGACCGTTGTATAATGATGGAAGAACTGTCACCTTTATGCAAAATGGTCGGGTGATAAACAGAGATACCAACTATTACCTCACACAAAATATTACAGACTTTGCTTTAAATGCAATTGAAGAACAGAAGAATAACAAAAATCCTTTCTTCTTATATCTCACATACACGGCTCCTCACTGGCCAATACAAGCTCCTGAAGAAGACATCCAATTATTCAGAGGCAAATACCTGATTGGTTGGGATTCTATTAGAGAATATAGATTAAAAAAACAAATCAAAGAAAAGATCTTCTACAAGAATATAAAACTTACTTCACGCTACTACAAAGTTCTTCAATGGGATAATGTCAATGAAAACGATAGAAATTTATGGGACTTGCGCATGTCCATCTATGCTGCCATGATCTATAGGATGGACAAAGGAATCGGAGAAATCCTACAAAAGCTCCAGGATACTGGTGAAGATAAGAATACATTGATCATTTTCTTATCAGATAATGGCGGCAGTGGAGATGAAGTACAAAAAGATAATCTTGTAATTCAAAGAAACGGAACTCCGGGAACAGGTGACTATATTGACAGCTATCAAAAAAACTGGGGTAATGCAAGTAATACGCCATTTTCAATGTTTAAAAAGAACATGCATGAAGGAGGTATTTCTACTCCATTTATAGCATATTATCCAGGAGTAATTAAACCAGGGCAGATTAACCATTCAACGGGTCATATCATTAATATCTTACCTACATGTTTAGAATTGGCGAAAATAAAATACCCACAGTCACTTAATGGTACCCCTTTAAAACAACCCGAAGGCAAAAGTATGACTAATATCTTTAAAGGAGCAACGTCAGGAAACGATACTTTGTACTGGGAGCATGAAGGAAACAAAGCTATAAGAGTTGTAGATTGGAAGCTTGTGTACGAGATGGACCAGAACGAATGGGAACTCTACGATTTAAAAACGGACAGGTCAGAAACTAATAATCTATCAGATAAATATCCAGAGAAAGTAAAACAACTAAAAGCTGCTCATGATAAATGGTGTTCCAAAGTTGGAGTTGTTGACTGGACATTGATAAAATGAAGTACTCTCCTTTATTGAAAGTAAGTAAATAATCTTCCTTTTAACTGGAAGGAATCCATGATAATAAAATTACATAGAGCTATACATAAACTTTAGAAAAACATAATTATTGCATTTATCTGAAAATTTAAATTTTATTTTATTTACTCCCTCAACACAATAATATTTTTTTTTAAATATTTTATTACCTGACTTATCCCTATAAACACTGAGTTCATCTTAAAATAAGATAGATTTATAAAACCTGTATTTTCTTTCAGCGTAGAAGTAAATTAAAAATTAGAAGAAATAACAAACAAGAATAGTACAAATGAGCTTCGGCAAAAGACAGGTAATCATATCAGTTCTATATATATCTGCATGTTTAATTTTATACGTTACCCAAGATTATTACAAAGAGATTAGAGAAAGATGCAATAAAATTCAAATAACATCTGAAAAAGAAGAAATCACTCTAGAACTTCAAAAATATATACCAACCAACTATTTCAGCAACACTGCCAAAGAATTTTCAGAGACAGCAAATGGAATAAATCATTTACGATTTTTCATAAATGACAATCTGATCAATACAATATCTGAAATAAAAAATCTCCATCTGGATATTCAGAACACCTTATTACTTGCTAAAAACAATAACGAACTTTTAGCAGATAATGAAAGAATTGAAGTTTTAAAATCAAAACTTAAAATCCTTACAAGTCTTCTATCAGAAGTAAACTCCCAAATTCAATTAGCAGAAAATATCCTGTTTATATTCTTTATAATTTCAATAATATTTATTGCAAATATTTCACAGATTTCATTTGCCAACAGAATAAAAAAGGAAATCATAAAAATTTCTGCAACTCTAGATACGCTTGCTAAGGGAGACATTTGCAAAACTGAAGCAATTGATTTAAATGAGTTTAAAGATATTCATATAGCAATAAATATCATTATTGAAAATCAAACAAAGCTGGCTTCCTTTGCAGAAAGAATCGGAGATGGAAATTACCAGATGCATTATGAAAAACTTGGTCAGAATGATAAAATAGGAATTGCTTTACTTGGAATGTGTGACAAACTTCAAAAAGTAAACGCAGAAGAAAAAAGAAGAAATTGGGCTAATGAAGGTTTTGCAAAATTTTCTGATATACTAAGAAATGAAAGTAATGAAAAATCTTTGTCAGACAAGTTACTTGTTTCTCTAATAAAATATATCAATGCTAATCAAGGCACTATTTATCTTATACGAGAAGAAGGAGAAAAACAGATTCTTAAACTTATTTCATCCTATGCATGGGATAGAATGAAACATGAAGAAAGGAATATAGATATAGGTGAAGGATTAATTGGTCAAGCCGCCATTGAAAGAGAGCATGTATATTTAACTGACATTCCTGAAAACTTTATCCGCATAACATCAGGACTTGGAGAGGCTCTTCCCTCCAGTGTTTTGATTATGCCATTATGCAATAACACAAATATATTAGGTGTAATGGAATTTGCCTTTTTCAGAAAACTGGAAAAATATGAAATAGAGTTTTTGGAAAAAATTGCAACCAGCATTGCAACAACAATATCTTCCGTTAAAACAAATGAACAGACGTTCAAATTACTTGAAGAATCAAGGCACCTGACTCAGGAAATGAAACTTCAGGAAGGAGAACTCATTAAGCAAGCAGAAGAATTAATGTCAAAAGAGGAAACACTCCTTAGAAGCATGAAAGAGCTGGAAGCTGTGAAAGGTACCTTAAGTGACAAACTGGAAGAAGCAAAAGAAGAGATGAAACAACAGATCAAGGAAATAGAAATTGAAAAACTTAAGAATGAAGGAATCCTTGAAGGTTGTGTTGACGCTGTTATAACCTTTGACAAAAAAGGAACAGTAGAGTTTTTCAATAAGGCTTCGGAAGAAATTTTCGGATATAAACGTAACGAGGTATTAGGAAGAAACATCAATGAGCTAATCAATCTTTATTTAGATGAGAATAATGGCGATTATTACGCATTTTATATTGAAAATAGCAATTCGAAAAAGCCTATCAGCATAAGAACTGAAATCTCAGTTAAAAGCAAAACATCCGGTGAAATCCCAGTATTAATAACTTTATCAAAAACTGTTATAGAAAGTAAATTCTACTTTACTGTCTTTATACAAAGTATAGCAGTGGAGCTATTCTGATTAATCACCTCTAAGTACAATCCCCTTACAAAAACTAAATATGCTGCAACTTGAAGAGGACAATATAATTAAGTCTATTATAGAGTTACTTGAAGGAAATAAAATACAAATATTAAAACTTCAAAAATGTTCTTCTGAAGATTTTCTATTAATAGCATCCTTATTTAAAAACAATTCACCCAATAACAAAACAATAACAGTTGATCCAACTATTGTAAGCTGCATCATAAAAGACCTGCAATATCAAGATGCTATGAGACAAAAACTTGAGCATATCGAAACAATTGACGACTTGTTGCTTAAGGAGCTTAAACAAAGCCTAATTCAAAATGGAGATATAATCTACTGTACTGTCATTCGAGAAATAATAACACTTAATATAGCTCAACTAAAGGTGATGTCAGAAGAATATAGATTAATAGTTGAAAACCTGCAGAAGAATATACAAAAGATAGAAACCAAGGAAATTGTAGACAATTCGTACAACATTTCTAAATATCTAAGTCAAAATCAATTGACTGATACATTGATTAAAGACATTATTGAAAAGCATACTTTAATTTCCAAACTATCATTGGAATACAAACATAAAAGAAAAAAGGACATAAACGCAGTTCTGCTAAAACTAAGAGATGTCTATACAATGCAAAGCGAGAGAGACGTTTTTAACAAGATATTTGAAAAAGAAATACGTAACAACCAGGATAATCAATTCGAAAGTAATCAGGAAAACAATATTGAGTTCTTTTAAGAAGAAATAGTAACAATGGGGAAGATTCAAATAAAAACTTTTACGAAAGATAACTCTGATATTGATATAATAATAAAAGGAGGTATTTCACTAAAACATATACGAATACGATATAGTGAACTGCAAAAAATTAAAGATTCATACAAGAAATATACTATATCATATTCAGACGTAAATAATATTGATGCAGCAGGATTTCAGGTGCTATACTCCTATTTTAAATCTTTACAAAAAAAAGAAAAAAGAAATATACATAGCAGATCAATTCAATGATGGGCTGATGAAGATTTTAAATTGCGCTGGTCTTTTAGATATTCTATATCTAAAAAAGTAAACAAGCTATAGAAACTGACAGAGACAAATAAAAGAAATTATAATAATACCAAATCATGAAAAAAACGATTCTTATTGCGGATGACTCCGAGAGCGTAAGGGAAGTTGTAAGTTATACATTAATTAATGCAGGATATGAAGTGCTAATAGGAATTGACGGAGAAGATGCATTAAAATATCTTAACGGCAAGGAAATTCATCTGGTATTGACGGATCTCCATATGCCTAAGATGGATGGTATAGCACTTATAAAAGAAATAAGATCGAAGCCTGAATATAAATTTATCCCTATCCTATTTCTCACCACGGAATCCAATGCTTCTAAAAAAGAAGAGGCAAAAGCTGCTGGTGCAACCGGTTGGATTGTTAAGCCTTTTGTGCCCGAGAAACTTATAGAAACGATTCAGAGGGTAATAAGATAAGTATAGATTAAAAACTTTATTTTTTGATGAGGCGATAGGCTTAATCAACGAACCGAACGTATAGCTTTACTTCTGAACAATAATAAGGAAGAAAAACCTATTCTAGGAGAAATCTTCATGATTATCCATACCACACTCTTAAAGGACATTGCAAGTATAGAGGACTTACAATCGATTGAAATTTCACTTTAATACAAAATCAATTTTATAAATGATGAAAATTTAACGACTCATTCTTATCTCTCATTTAACTTAGCAAACGATTTTTTTGCTGTAAATGAATCGTATGTCAAGGAGGTATTACCATTTACAGGAAGTACCGATACTTTGAATTCTAAATTCTTAAATAAACCACTTATAAATAACTATTAACCCTGATTATCTATGAAAATACGTCATCAACTTTTTATTGGAAACGGTCTAGTGTTGATCATGATCATCGCCCTGGCTACTGTTTCTTATAATAGCATCAATTCACTAATAACAACTTCAAAATGGGTAGATCATACCCACGAAGTTATCGAAAGAGCAAATTCGTTAGGAAAATTATTAATCGATATGGAAACAGGAGAGCGAGGCTTTTTGCTTACAGGTGAGGAAGAATATTTGGAACCATACAATGAAGGAAAGAAAAGATTTAAAACAGTGCTTAACGAAGTAAAGCAACTTGTCAACGATAATCCTGAACAAGTGGCAAGGTTTGAAGTGATTGATAATCTTGAGACTCAATGGCATGAAAAGACCGGTAATGTTGAAATCAGTGCCCGAAGAAAAATTAATGAAGGAACTGCGAGTATGGACGATCTGATGGTATTGATAAATAAAAAATCAGGCAAACAAACTATGGATCAGCTACGGATTAAACTTGAGGAAATTGTTAAAATCGAAAAAGGGTTGATGGATAAAAGAACACAGGAATCAGATGAAACAGCAGCCACTTCAATATCTGCTTCATTGATAGGTGCAACACTAGGATTTATTATATGCCTGGGAGTAGCAATCTGGATTGTACTTTCAATATCTAGCTCTTTAAAAATTGCGAATGAAGCGATCAAATCAGTTGCAGAAGGTGATCTTTCTTTGAAGATAGATACAAGCAAAAAAGACGAAGTTGGGGAAATGCTTAAACACCTGCAGGAAATGGTTAATAAATTAAATGAAACATTAACTTTTATTAGCACAGCTGCCGAAAGCATTAGTTCTGCCAGTAAACAAATGAGTTCTTCTTCTCAGCAGCTTTCTGAAGGAGCTACTGAACAAGCCGCTTCTGCGGAAGAAGTTTCAACTTCTATGGAACAGATGACCAGTAACATTCAGCAAAGCACTCAGAACGCACAGGAGACAGAAAAAATTTCCCTTAAGGCAACAGAGGATGTAAGTGAAGGAGGCAAATCAGTTAGCATGACAGTGATGTCAATGAAAGAAATTGCTCAGAAAATTTCAATTATAGGGGAAATTGCAAGACAAACGAATTTGCTGGCTCTTAATGCAGCTGTGGAAGCGGCAAGAGCTGGTGAGCATGGTAAAGGATTTGCTGTTGTAGCTGCAGAAGTACGAAAACTAGCTGAAAGAAGTCAACAGGCAGCTATCGAAATAGATGCTCTTTCAAAAACCAGTGTAACAATTGCTGAAAAGTCTGGAAAAATACTTGAGCTGATCGTTCCAGATATCCAGAAAACCTCAAGGTTAATTCAAGAGATCACCGCATCCAGCAATGAGCAGAATTCCGGAGCTGAGCAAGTAAATAGTTCTATTCAGCAACTTAATAGAGTTATACAGAATAATGCTGCTACCGCTGAAGAGATGGCGGCTAGCGCTGAAGAACTGGAAGCCCAAGCAGCTTCTTTAGAAGAAACCATTTCATTCTTTAATCTCGGACATGACAAAGGTAAAAAATACAATTCAGGGGATAATGGATATGCAAAAAAGAAGAGCTTTTCCAAACAAGCATCTACAGGTAAAACTGGAAAATCTGTAAATGGCGTAGCTATAAAACTTGATAATGGTTCGGTTTCCGACGCAGATTTTACAAAGTTTTAAATAATATAGCAGATATTGAATAGCCCTGAATAATCATTCAATATCTGCTTTCCTGCCCTTTAAATTTTACCCGATGAAAAAATGTTTAATTATTTTAAGCCTTGCAATGGCAAGCTTGAAAGGTAATGCGCAAAATTCTTCTCCTTTTACTTTCAGGACTGAAATCACAGGTGATTTGATAAGCAATATACAAGGTGGAAGAAAAAGTGGCCACAGCTATGTGGGTAAAATAGATCTATCTTTGGGGTTGTCAACTGAAAAAGCCGGATGGTTTAAAGGAGGAAAATTGTTCCTGCATGCCATTAATGCTCACGGTGGAAATCCATCTGCACGTTATGTCGGAGATATACAGCCTGTATCAAGAATAGAAGCAACAAACCGGATAAGTCTGTTTGAATTTTGGTACAGACAGGATATAGGAAAATTTTCAGTGCTTTTTGGTCAATTCGACATGAATTCTACCTTCGCAGTAAATACTACTGCCGGCAATTTTCTAAACACCTCCTTCGGAATGTATCCTAGTGTAGCATTGAATGTGCCTTTATCTATCTATCCATATGCCACACCATCTTTATATGTTAAATGGAAGCAATCTGAAAAGCTCGCATTCCAGGCAGCGGTGTTCGATGGATCTCCGTTAAAGTTTCAGGACAATCTTAATAACCTTAAGTGGCAAATTGACTCTAAAAAGAGATTGTTCTCAACATTTGAAATTCAGATGAAAGAAATTAAGGATTCGGTAGTAAAAGGAAATTATAAAATTGGAGGATATTATCATAATGGAGATTTCCGAGACCTTTACGATTCCTCAAATTCTGTGAATGGAAGTTATGGGATCTACGTTACTATGGACAGACTAATCATTGCTGAAAATTCTAAAGATAACCAGGGAGTAACTGCATTTTTACAATCAGGCTCTAGTCCTGGGAAAATCAATTTAGTGGATTTTTACTTAAGCACAGGGTTGATTTATACAGGTATACTACCTTCCCGTTCTAATGATATACTTGGTTTGGGATTCGTATATTCATCAATAAATAATCATCTTCACCAAGCTTATCCTATCAGCTATACTCAAAGCAGAAGTTTAATTGAGTTGAATTATAAGGCAAAGTTTGGGAATAACTTTATAGTGCAACCAGACTTACAATATATAATTAATCCTGGTGCAAATCCTGCATTTAAAAATTCTCTTGTAGGTATTTTAAGGGTATCCCTTGTTTATTAAAGTATACAAATTGCTCTTAGTAATATTATGAAGAAGTTATCAGAAGGAACTTCGATACATCATCTAATGCGAAGGTAAGTGGCGCAAGTAATGCCGAAAAAGATCTAGATTTTTTTTAACCTAACTAATATGGAAAAATTTAATATTCAAAAAAAGCTATCTGACAATAAAGAGACCATTGATATTGTAGTTAGCGGGGATCTTAGCATCAAACATTCGGAAATTTTTTTCAAAGAATTGAAAGAAATAAAAAAGGTACATAAGACTTACAATATTCTTCTTATGGACATTGCCCGGATAGATATTATGTGTTTACAAGTACTTATCTCATTCATGATTTATCTCCGGAATATTGATAAAGAAGTGAACCTCAAAAAGGAGTTAAGCGAAGAAATGAATCAATTACTTCGTAATGCCGATATGCTAAGTAATTAATATAAATCAGGTAAATAAATAAATGAAAAAGACGATTCTAATAGCTGATGATTCGGAAAGCGTAAGAGAAGTAGTTTCTTTTACTTTGATAAATGCGGGATATAATGTGCTTGTAGGAGTGGACGGAGAAGATGCGATGAAGTTTCTGGATGGGAAGGAGATTCATCTTGTCATCACAGATCTTCACATGCCGAAAAAGGACGGTATTGCTTTGATTAAAGAGATCCGCGGAAAATCCGAATACCAGTATGTGCCGATCTTATTCCTTACTACAGAGTCTCAGGCAGCGAAAAAGGATGAAGCTAAAGCAGCGGGAGCAACAGGTTGGATTGTAAAACCATTCGTTCCAGAAAAACTAATTTCCACCATTGAAAAAGTCATTAGATAATGGACAGATTTAAAGCGGTGTTCTTTGAGGAAGCCACCACACTCATAAATGAACTGGAAAGAGTTTCCCTCTTATTGCACAATAATCCTTCGGATAGTTCGATCATAGAGCAGATCTTCCGTATCATGCACACATTGAAGGGTAATAGCACAATGTTCGGCTTTTACCGGATCGGAGATTTTACACATCACTTTGAGACGCTCTATGATTTTATTAGAGAAGATAAAATGTCTGTAACGGATAATGTTCTTAACATAACATTTGCTTCTGTCGATCATCTGAGGGTGCTGCTTACAGATGTAGAGCTGGAAAATTCAGTCCATAAAATCAATCATGAAAACCTGATCCGGGGGCTCATTGAGGTTCTGAACGGAGCTTCTGTCGAGGGGAGCATAAAAACACATTCTTCCGACCACAAAATAGAAGATAAAGTTTCGGATACTCCGACTTACTGGCTGAAATTTGTTCCTGAAAAGGATTTGGTGAGAAAAGGGACTAATGTATTATTCCTTCTCGATGATCTGTCTCAGCTTGGTGTAACTTATACTGTTTCAAATATCGAGCGACTACCTGATTTTAAAAAACTTGATCCTGCGGATATATATATACACTGGGAAATTTATGTATCAGGAAATATAACAGAAAACAGTATCCGGGATGTTTTCATGTTCGTGGAAGAAGACTGCGAGCTTGAAATAAGAAAGATTTCAGAAACAAACTTGCTGGATCAGGATGGCTTTTCTACTATTGCCCGCGATATTTCTTTAAGCATTGATGAAAAGATTTCAAAGTTTAGTGGATTGGTAAATAATTCTTCTTCTAAAAATAGAATGGAGGAAGTAAGAAGTAAGATAGAAAAAGCCAACGAGAAATCTATAGTTACCTCTAAAGACAATTCGATTTCAAGTATCAGAGTGGCTTCTGAAAAGCTGGATGAACTGATGAGTCTTGTAAGTGAGCTTGTAACTACTCAGGCAAGATTAAATCTTGTTTCAGATCAGATTGCATCCTCTGAACTAATAAGTATTTCAGAAAATATTGAAAAGATCACCCGTCAGCTAAGAGATAATACTTTTAGTATTTGTCTTATCCCTATAGAAAACTTATTGGTGCGATTTCAACGACTGGTGAGAGATCTTTCAACCCAATTGAATAAGGACGTTGTGTTTGTTTCTGAAGGTACAGATACAGAACTGGACAAGAATATTATTGAAAACCTGGCAGATCCTCTGATGCATATCTTCCGGAATTCACTGGATCATGGAATTGAATCGGGAGAAGAGCGAGTGAAGAAAGGAAAACCTGCCCAAGGAAAAATCTTATTAAAAGCATTTTATTCTGGGAATAATGTGATTATTCAGATCCGTGATGATGGAAAAGGAATTGATCCGGAAGTGATCAGACAAAAGGCCATCAGCAAAGGATTAATCACCGCAGATCAGAATTTGGATCGGCGTCAGATCTTCGATCTTATTTTTCTTCCGGGATTTTCTACAGCGGAGAAAGTTACCGAGGTTTCTGGTCGTGGAGTAGGAATGGATGTAGTGAAAAGACAGATTACTGAAATAAGGGGTGAAGTGGAAGTAGAGTCCGTGATCAACGAAGGAACTACCATTAATATTAAGCTTCCACTTACGCTTTCAATCATTGACGGAATGCTTGTTAAAATCAATGCTACGCATTTTGTAATACCATTAGGGAATGTGGATAAATGTTTTGAAGCAAAGCATGAAGAATTTGTAGATAAGATCAATGACCTTATAATTCTGGACGGAGAGCAGGTGCCTTTTATATATCTGAGAGATGAATTTGATATAAAGGAAAATTGTCCTCAACTGCATCAGGTGGTGGTGGTGAAGCAGGACGATAGAAGGGTAGCTTTATCAGTCGATACTATTATTGGAGAATATCAGGCAGTATTAAAACCACTTGGAAGGTTGTACAAAAATGTGGACGTTATTTCAGGAGCGACGATCTTAGGAAATGGAGAGGTTGCTCTTGTTGTTGATCCCAACAGAATCATTAAGGAATATATATTTAATCAAATAAATAACGAAGTTTTACAATGAGCATAGAAAATCTGAATGTAAGTAATTCTTACTTATCATTTAAGTTGGAAAACGAAACTTTTGCTGTAACTGTCGAAAGGGTACATGAAATATTGGAAATACCCACGGTAACAAAAGTTCCTAAATCTCCAGACTTTATGACAGGAGTAATTAACCTTAGAGGTAATGTATTGCCTGTAATTGATACACGCATAAAATTTGGACTGGCTAAAACTGATTTTACAATCGATTCCTGCATCATAGTTCTTTCTATCATGATGGAGAATGAACAGATCACCATTGGAGCATTGGTGGATTCGGTTCAGGAAGTACTTGAGCTTTCATCAGAAAAAATACTGCCTTCTCCTGCATTAGGAAGTAAATATAAAGCTGAGTTTATTCAAGGTATGATAAAGAACGATGAACATTTCATCATGGTCCTTAATATTGATGAAGTTTTTTCTATCAATGAACTTCATCAGATGAAAGAAAACACATCTGAAACCATTATTTAATTTTTAAACCTGTGAAATTATACAACTATGAAAAATTGATTTTCGAATTCCTTTATTTGACTGGGATGTCCGGAGTTATATTTTACATGGGAGATAATTCCTCTAATCAATTAAGTGATTTTATCCACTATGGTTGTTTGGTTTTATAAATACCAAAATTTCTTATCTGCTGTGTTATTCTAAAAATTAATAAGATTATGGTTTCAGTAGTAAAAATGTCTAATGAAGAGTTCAGAAAAATGAGCTCTATGATTTATTCGGATTATGGAATTAAAATGCCACCGTCAAAAAAAACATTGCTTGAATGCCGGCTTCAAAAACGATTGAACGCCCTTAATTTATACTCATTTAAGGAATACTGTGATTTTGTTTTCAGTCCCGAAGGACAAAGGACGGAACTGATTCAAATGATCGATGTAGTGACTACCAATAAAACCGATTTTTTCAGAGAGTCAATTCATTTCGATTTTCTTAGCAATCATTGCTTTCCTGCGATGACTAAGGGCCGAGATGCCGGACGTCCATTACGGATTTGGAGTGCAGGTTGTTCTAGCGGAGAGGAACCCTATACCATCGCTATGGTTGCGAGTGAATTTGCAGAAAATCAACCTTTTAATTTTTCCATCTTTGGAACTGACCTTTCCACAGAGATACTTAAGAAGGCAGCTATGGCTATCTATTCGGAAGAGAGAACCAGTGTGATTCCTATGGTATTAAAAAGGAAATATTTTCTAAGAGGAAAAGACGATAAGAACAAAACATATAGAATAATTCCGCAATTGAGGCAGAAGCTTTACCTCCAAAGATTGAATTTCATGGATCATTCCTATAATGTTCCGTTTAATTTTGATATTATCTTTTGCAGGAATGTTTTGATTTATTTTGATAAAGAGACTCAGGAAAAAGTCATCAACCGTTTATGCGATAAGCTTAATAAAGGAGGTATTTTCTTTTTGGGACATTCTGAATCTATTACGGATATGAATGTACCTCTGCAACAGATTAAACCTACCATATTCAGAAGAATTTAAGTGTATTGTTTTTAACTGATCAAGTAGTGAATATGAAATTATGCAATAGAAGAATTAATTCAGGAATTGCAATTGAGATTGTCAGAAAAACAGCCCTCCTTAAAGGAGATGAATGATCTTATGGGGCAAATTCAGCAATTGAATAAGAAGCTGGAGCAGCCGGAAACTATGAAGAGCAATCTTCTTTCTAATATTCGCAACGAGATCATTAATCCATTCACTAACGGGGGAAAGTTTCAACAGGGATGTGAATGAATAAAATTTTAACATATTACCTTTATCCATCTGCGTTATTTGCAGATAATCGTCCTCATGAAGTAATTACTGTCTTAGGAACGTGCGTGGCAGTTTGTCTTTATGATCCGGTACTTAAAATAGGAGGTATCAATCATTATATGCTTCCATTATGGAACGGCGAAGGATTACCTTCCCCAAAATATGGAAATATTGCGATTGAAAAGTTGCAGGAAAAAATGATTGGTCTTGGCAGCCAAAAGAAAGATCTGCAAGCTAAAATTTTTGGTGGTTTAGGAAAGTCTACCACTGCCAATGTTCTCAATATCGGGCAGCGGAACTGTAAACTTGCTAAAGTAATGTTGAAACAGATGCAGATACCAATTGTAGCAAGTCATTTAGGAGGAGGTTTAGCCCGTAAGTTGAAATTCTATACTCATACGGGCGAAGTTCATATGAAATTTGTTAAGTCTGATGATATTGTCTGACCTTTTAAATTGTAACCCGTGAAAAATAAAATAAAAGTTTTGATTGTTGATGATTCTGCGGTGGTGAGGAAAATGTTAACAGAAATTCTGAATTCTGATTCTACCATCGAGGTGATGGCCACGGCTTCTGATCCTTATTTTGCGGCGACGAAAATACAGCATGAAGTCCCTGATGTGATTACGCTCGATGTTGAAATGCCCAAAATGGATGGGCTGACATTCTTGAGAAAAATTATGTCTCAGCATCCGATTCCTGTAGTGATTATTTCCAGTCTTACAGATAAAGGCACAGAGACAGCGATAAAGGCATTAGAATATGGAGCTGTAGAAGTAATTACAAAACCCAAATTGGAATCTGACGAGTCGTGGGAAGATTCGAAAATGAGGATCATCGATATTATTAAAGCGGCTTCACTATCAAAACCAGGACGTAAAACCCAGTTCGAGAAGGTGGCGCCAAAATTATCTGCGGATGCCAT
This sequence comes from Sporocytophaga myxococcoides DSM 11118, assembly GCF_000426725.1. NCBI lineage: Bacteria > Pseudomonadati > Bacteroidota > Cytophagia > Cytophagales > Cytophagaceae > Sporocytophaga > Sporocytophaga myxococcoides. Next base: position 394,797 of record NZ_AUFX01000009.1, read on the forward strand.
GATTAGTTCTTTCAGTCCTACCAGTATGATCAAGACAACGGAGAAGGTAGTTGCTGTCGGTGCTTCTACTGGTGGAACTGAAGCGATCCGTGTGCTGCTCGAAGCGATGCCCCTGGATGCTCCGGGTATTGTCATTGTGCAACATATGCCCGAATTGTTTACCAAATCATTTGCCTTGAGACTCAACGAGCTTTGCAGGATCACAGTGAAAGAAGCGGAGAATGGGGATAGTGTTTTAAGGGGAAGAGCATTAATTGCCCCAGGGAACAAACATATGCTGCTTAAAAGAAGTGGTGCAAGATATTATGTAGAAGTGAAAGATGGCCCATTGGTAAACAGACACAAACCTGCGGTAGATGTGCTGTTCAGATCTACTGCCCGTTACGCTGGCGCTAACAGTATCGGAGTATTACTTACAGGAATGGGTGATGACGGTGCAAAAGGGTTATTGGAAATGAAACAATCAGGGGCAAAAACCATTGCTCAGGATGAGAAAAGCAGTGTGGTGTTTGGAATGCCTAAAGAAGCTATAAAATTAGATGCCGCGGATAAAGTACTTTCACTTGAGCTTATTGCTTCTCAAATATTAAAGCTAACGTTATAGAATGTCATGAAGAATTTTGTTATAAGAATATTTAATGTTCAGTAAGGTAGTATAAGGTATCATTGTTGTCCGACTAAAATTTAAAGGGAGGACATCTAAATCAGTAGAAACACAACTTGCTATATACCCTAATCCAGCTCATAACAAAATCAGCACTTTCAGGAACCAAAATAGCTCTGATGCAACTTGTATGATTATGGATATAAACGGACGTGTGCTAATAGAAGAAACAGTTGGTGCATATAGTGAAAAAACTATCGAATTCACTGAAGCAGGAACTTACCTAGTATAGATTATGTCAGTGTCTGGCTTGTCGGAAATAAAGAAAGTTGTGGTTTATTAAAATCAAAGAGAGGATGTTTGGAGCACTCTTTATCCAAACTATCCTTAATCAATCCCAAAATAAGAAATCATATGAATCTGAGACGCAGGACAAGGGAGTCCTAACTCAGTAACAGGCATAAAAAAGTATTCTCCCGGTGCAAGATTTCCATCAACCGTTATTTCAAAAAAACCTTCGGAAATCTTCTTAAATTTTAATTTAATATCATTAGGAATAATTCTTCTTTCTCCCCTTCTGCTTGTTCTTGAATAAAGGAACAGCCGGCTTCGTTTTGAAGCTTCTCCTCTGACTATTTTCAAAGATTCTGCAGGATCTGAATGTATAGTAAATTTAATATAAAACTTCAATAAACTATTCGAATCAATACGCATCGAAGACTTGTCTCCTGCAGCCTTTAAATAAGTATCTGTATCTTTCCAACCACCTCCTTTAAATTTAGCAGTTACAGAAATTTCTGATCTCTCCAAATCTTTCAAGGTTCCATCAGAAGTAATATAATAAGGCCTTCCCCAAAACTCTAAGTCAGAAATTTGCTGAGCCTGTGAAAACAATGAAATTAATAATCCCCAAATCAGTAAATAAATTTTCAACATACACTAAAAATAAATTTATAATAAAAATCAAAATATTTTATTTGAATAGAAAGCAATCCTAGCTTATACAAGCTCTTCAATGTCCCTAAATATACAGAATTTACAATTTATATCCCATCAAACTCGCGATTTCACGAATGAATTTAAGGCTTCACTATAGTTAGCCATTTCGCAGACCAACGCATCACCTTACTCTAAATCCTCATCTTTGGTTATTGGCCGGCAAATAAGTATTTTAGAAAGAATTAAATACAAAGTCTTAAGTTCAACATCTTGAAACTAGGTGGAGATTAGACATATTATTTACTTTATTTGACCAATAGAAAGATAAATGAATCTACAAATTTTGCATGCGAATGAAGGTGATTTGGAAGCAATACTTAGGCTTCAAAAGGAATGTTATCAAACTGAAGCAGAACTTCATAATGAATATAATATTCCACCTCTGAACCAGACCATAATCGAAATTAAAACAGAAATGGACAAAGGAACACTGTTTTTAAAAGCCACCTTAAGTGGACAAATAGTTGGATCTGTTCGTGCATGCAGCAATAACGGCACCGTGTACATAGGACGACTAATTGTAGATAAAGAATTCCAAAACCAGAAAATCGGACAGACATTAATGAAAGAAATAGAAACTCAATTCAGTAACTGTAGTCGTTATGAATTATTCACAGGATTCAAGAGTGCAAAAAACTTAAATCTTTATCAGAAATTAGGATATAGTGAATTTAAAAGACAGCCAATAAATAATAATTTAATTTTGGTATATTTAGAAAAAATCAAATAACCAAAAGTCCGCTAGCAATAGAATTGACTGTTCCCCTTGATTTTTTTATAAGAGATGAGTGCTGTTTCATTTTAACTTTTAAATTTAACCATGAAGAAGTGGTTCATCATACTTGTAATTTGTTTTATAATAATCACATTAACAGTATTAGGATATTTTTATAAATCTTATGAGAAAGCGGATGACTACTACTGTGAAAAAGGTTTCGGCACTACTACAATCAAACTAAAAGTATTGGATTTCCATAGTAAAAAGTCAATTGATTCTATTCGATTGATTATATATAATGGAATATCAATGCATAAATTCATAGACTCTGTTTTTAAGCAAGAGAACGGATTAGTGTATAACTTTACAATTCCAGAAATGGATGATTGCGAGAGCTACTGCTTTGAAGTATCGAATAAGCTATACTACGACGAGATATATTTTGCTGACTCAAGTAAGGATGCAGGTTTGAAAAAAGGGGCTACCAATGAATCGACAATTTATCTCAAACCAGCAACTAAAGTTAATATAATACTGAAGAGCGAATTAAAAAAGTTTAATAAAGACACTGTCTTTCTCTATTTTGAAAGAGAGGATAATAAGGAGGTTAGAGATTGGAATTACTTTACGGAATCATATTTCAAAAGAAGGAAGGTACAATCTGAATACTTTAATCTGGAGAGTAATATCCGCTACAGAGCTTTATGGATACATAAGAACAACGAATATAAGGACTCTACATACACTGAATTTTATACTAAACCTTTTGACACTTTATACTTAAACTTTTTCTTAAAATAAAAACTATGCCAGTAACAGAAATCAGCATTGCCAAAGGTAAAGACAAAGATTTTTTACTTCAATTAATTGAATGTATCCATTCAGTTCTGGTTCAGACATTGCAAATACCTGAAGAAGATAAAAACTTAAGATTAATTGAATTTGATCCGGCTTTATTTTATTCTAAAAAGCCATATGAAATATTTATGCAGATAACACTTTTCAAAGGAAGAACAACAGAAACCAAGAAGTTACTTTATCAAAACATAGTTCAAGAACTTGACAAAAAACTCTCAATTGACAAAAACACTGTATTTATAATACTTAATGAGCAGCCACTGGAGAATTGGGGGCTTCGAGGTGGACAAATTGCATCTGATATTATCATTGGATTTAATATCAACATATAATTTAAAACTTATACTAAGCATTAACCCACCTCAATAGAACTTAAGCCTTACATGTATTCTCAACTTCTTCCCAACTTTTGGTTATTCCTCGACGATTGAGTATTTTAGTATAAATGAAGTTCGACAAGCACCTTCCTTCTGAAAAACTAAAACCCTACATCAAACATTTTGTAGTGTCAGAGAGCCTTGTCGAAAATGAATATAAGGTTTTTCCTTCTTCAGGACTTGTCATCGGATTTCAATACAAAGGACTACTTTCAACCATTCATAACAATACTGAAAGCAAACTGGCATCTGCAGGAATAACAGGTATTTCCGACAGTTATAAAATGTTCAGAAATTCAGCCGATATTGGAACCATATTAGTTTACTTTACTGAAATAGGATTCACTCATTTCTCTTCTAATCCTGCAAATGAGTTATTCAATTTAAGCATTTCTCTTGAAGACATATTTAATAAAAATGAAGTAAAAAAAGTAGAAGAAAAACTAGCCTTTGCCACAACAGATCAGCAACGAATAAACCTTGTTGAATTATTTTTTCTATCTCAGCTAAAAGACATTCAGACAGACAAACTGATCATTGAAGCTATAAAGCTTATACATAAAAGTAAAGGCACTATCCGCATAAAAGAACTCAACGAAAAACTCAACATCAGTCAAAGTCCATTTGAGAAACGCTTTAGAAAAATTATAGGCACTACACCCAAAAAATTTGCTTCTATTATTCGCTTTAACTCAGTTCTTAATCACCTCAACAGCAATAAACCACTAACCGAAATTTGTTACGAAAATAACTTCTTTGATCAGGCTCATTTCATAAAAGACTTCAAAGAATTCACTGGCGATACACCTGAGACCTTTAGGCGGTTACTTTAAAAAACGACTTTTTACAATTACATAAATCTTTCTAAAAACATCTTTGCATTATATTCATTCTGCAATATCTTTCAATTCACAGATTATAAGCATTATGGATTTGTATCTTTCTAACAATCATTTAACCCGAAAAATCTAATAAGATGTTTACAGTTGAAGAAATCAAAGCAGCTCATAGCAAAGTAAAATCAGGAGCAGACTTTCCTTCCTTTATCAGAGAAATTAAAAATCTAGGTGTTACTTTTTATGAAACCTATGTAAGAGACGGTCATACTGATTATTTTGGCTCCAAGGACTATAAAACCTCCTCTGGTGCGAGATATGAAGCTTTAATCATTAAAGAAGATTGTGAGGCTGAAGAGTTTAAAGCAGCCCTTAAAGCTCATCAAAATGGAAAAACAGACTATCCTACGTTTATCTCCATGAGTGCGAAACTGGGCATTGAAAAATGGGCAGTTTGTATGGATAAAATGACATGCACATATTTCGACAAAAAAGGCAAAGAAGTGTTAATTGAAGAAATTCCTCATTAGAATAAAAAGCTGACTTATAAGGATTTCATATGTCAATTGACAATATATCCTAATCATTTGAATTTATTTAAAAAACATCCTCCGATGTTTAATTAAAGTCATAAAAAGGTTGTTAAAAATTTTGAGTGCGGAGTTTTAACTGCCGCACTTTTTATTTATTTTTATCTTAATCAATAACAGGTTCATAAACTGTTATGAAATTTTTATAAGGATGAATAAAATAATACTGGCTTTTATTTTAACCTTTACGATCTCGTCCAACACTTTTGGACAAGTAGGTAATATCATTAAAGAATTAGAAATTCCAAAAAGGGATCGATATTCAAGCTCTGGTTCAGGAGATGGCTTTAGTTCTGAATGGATTATATTGGAAGGCTTCAGACTCATTGGAATTGGAATTTATAGTCTTCAGACGTATGTATTGTCTACCAGAGGTGAACATCCTGAAATCGTTTCATTGGAAGGTTTTCTTCAGGGTGGTTATTATGGAAAATATAACGCCATACTTCTCAATCCTAAGATCAGAGCCAATTGGGGTGCATTCTCTACAGAGTTCAGACAACAAAGTATAAATGATAATACAGGATATCTAAGCACTCTGGACTGGCAGATAATAAAACTTAATATTCCAATTTATCCGGTAATGTTAAATGGAGGAATGGGCTTTTCCCATTTAGATATTGCGGACCGGACGTTTTTTGAATACACTTTAGGAGCCCAGTCAAGGTTCTTAAAGAAACGTTTATATACAGAAGCTGTCTATAGATCAGCTGATGGCGAAAGAACTTCTTTCCGAAAAGAATTCAAAATCACTTGTGATTATGAAATCGGAAACAAACAGTTAAGAAATAAAGGAAGCTTCAGGATATGTCCATCTTTGGGCTTGACTTATCAAAATTACTATGGTAAGTTTAATCAATATTATTTAATGGCTGGAATAAATATAAGATACTACTAAATCTTTGCCTTCAGGAAAGTTATTTGCAATAGAACTTCTTAGCAAAGAACGAATGTAAACAGGATTCCATCTCCTCAAAATGCAAATCTAATACTCCTTCATTGCCCCCCCTATTCAGCAACACCTTTAACCCAATTCCATTTTTAAAGACTCAAAACTCTTCTGTAAGAAAAACAAATCAGAAAGATGAAGCTTATAACCATAATACTCCTACCTGCTTCTTTGGATAATACTATACGAATGAATACTTTAGCATAAAGAAAGATATACACCTAATTTCAATAGAATCCTTGAAGAAAATTCAATCAGGCCTCACTGCTAATAAAATTATTTGAAAATGACAGACGATAAACTTGCAGTATTAATCGATGCAGACAACGTACCGTATGCAAACGTAAAGAAAATGTTGGAAGAGATTTCCAAGTATGGGACACCAACTATTAAGAGAATTTATGCAGACTGGACAAAACCAACAGTATCCGGATGGAAAAATATTCTTTTAGAAAATGCCATAACGCCTGTTCAACAATACAGCTATACAACAGGGAAAAACTCAAGTGACAGCGCTTTAATAATTGATGCGATGGATATTTTATATTCAGGAAAAGTCAACGGTTTTTGCATTGTTTCAAGTGATAGTGATTTTACAAGATTAGCAACAAGGCTAAGAGAAGCAGGAATGACTGTTATTGGATTTGGAGAGAAGAAAACACCCCAACCTTTCATATCTGCTTGCGATAAGTTTATATATTTAGAAATTTTAAAAAGTTCGAAACAAGATACTTTTAATATTACCCAAAAGGCTTCAAAACCCAAGTCAAAAGGAGAACCTCTAAGTAAAGTTGATGCTGAAACTATAAAAATGATTATAGAAAGTGTTAATGATCTGGCAGATGAAAGTGGCTGGACTTTTCTTGCCAACTTAGGTAATTTTATCATTAAAAAGAAACCCGATTTCGACCCAAGGAATTATGGCTTTCCGAAGTTACTACCATTAATTAAAAATATAAACAAATTTCATATTGACGAAAGAGATACCGGAGTTAACAACATCAGACATATCTATCTTAAGCTCAAAGAAGGTTAAATTTATTACCTTCATTTGGCCACTCAAAAACAAATTAGATAGAACCAAGAATACTACTATAGATTTATAATGTTTATACTAATTGCTTGACTTAATCTATTTTTATAAACAACAGAAAAATCGAGCAAAGCAATTTCATCCCTCCCCGACAAATCTCCATAAGATTTAAATACAATCCTAAATCTACTCTACGATGAAAGTGTTAAAATGATGTTCCACCTAATATGATCTTGATTGGCGTTTAAAAGAGAATTAAACATCTTTACATTAAATGTAATAATTGTAATAGGATCTTAAACTTCTGAACAATGAATTATACAACAGCTGAAGAAGCAATAAAAATACTTAAAAGCAATGACCGTGTTTTTATTCATAGCGTTGCTGCTGCACCTAAGATTTTAATTGATGCTATGGTTAAAAGAGCTGGAGAGCTGAAGAATGTTGAAATAATTCACATGCATACTGAAGGACAAGCGGATTATGTTAAACCTGAATATCAGAACAGTTTCCATCTAAAGTCCCTTTTTGTCGGAGCCAACGTAAGGGAAGCAACACAAAGTGGAAGAGCCGATTACATCCCTATTTTTCTAAGCGAAATCCCAATTCTATTCAGAAGAAAACTCCTGCCTGTAAATATTGCTCTTATACAGGTATCTCCCCCGGACAGATTTGGATATTGCTCCCTTGGAGTTTCTGTAGACACAACCAAAGCAGTAATAGAAACCGCTGAAACTGTGATAGCCCAGATTAATCCCAATATGCCAAGAACATTTGGTGATGGCCTGATACATTTCAGTAACTTTAATTTATTAATCGAACATGAATCTCCGATTTATGAAGCCAAAATTTGTCCTTCTACTGAAATTGATAAAAAAATAGGATATCATGTAGCATCGCTGATTGAAGATGGAGCTACCCTTCAAATGGGCATTGGTAACATCCCTAATGCAGTTCTGGCGTCCCTTACCAATCATAAAAGACTCGGGGTGCATTCAGAGATGTTCTCTGACGGATTAATTCCTTTAATAGAAAAAGGAGTAGTAACCGGTGAAGATAAAATTATAGACAGAGGAAAAGTGGTGGCTACTTTTGCTATAGGCTGCAGAAGAACTTATGATTTTATGGATAACAATCCAGTGATCAAAATGAAGGAAGTGAGTTATACTAATGATGTTGCCAATATAAGAAAAAACAAAAAAGTATCTGCAATCAATAGCGCAATAGAAATTGATTTGACAGGGCAAGTTTGTGCAGACTCAATAGGCACTAAGCATTACTCAGGTGTAGGAGGTCAGATAGATTTCATAAGGGGTGCATCCTATTCTGAAGGAGGAAAACCCATTATTGCCTTGCCATCAGTAACCTCTAAAGGAGAAAGTAAAATTGTCGCTTACCTTAAAACCGGAGCAGGTGTGGTATCCACAAGAGCCAATGTTCATTATATTGCAACAGAATACGGAGTAGTAGATCTTTTTGGAAAATCAATGAAAGAAAGGGCAAAATTATTAACCAGTATCGCCCACCCTGACCATAGAGAATCGTTGGAAAAGAAATTTTATGAAAGATTTAAATAATAAGGCTCCTGTGCATCTGTAAAGCTCCGCCATTTCAATAACAAAAGGTATAATCCAATTATGCAACGACTTGAATACTTCAAACTCTTTCACAACATCAGCCTTGCTGACTACGAGTTGCTGACTCAAAAAATTAAAACCAAAATATTCCGAAAAGGAGATCTGTTAACGGTTCCGGGACTAATACAAAGAGAACTATATTTTGTAAAGAGCGGTATTCAGATGTCTTATTTCGACACACCTAATAAATCCCATGTAATGGCTTTCACATACCCACCCAATCTCTGCGCCATACCTGATTCCTTTTCATTTCAGATTCCTTCAAAGTACTTTCTGACTTGCCTCACAGACAGCGAACTGGAGTATCTTACTTATGACGAACTTCAACAATTATTTGAACAATCTCACCAAATAGAGCGTCTCTTCAGAAAAATGACAGAAGCTATCTTAGCTGGGATGATCAACCGTCATATTGAGTTGCACAGCATGAGCATTGAAGAACGCTATAAAACCTTTTGTCAAAGGAGTCCTCATTTACTTCAGTTGGTGCCTCATAAATACATCGCATCGTACCTGGGTATTGATCCTACCAATTTCAGCAAACTTTATAACCGCGTAAAATTCTGATCTTGGTATATACCAAGATTTGTCTATTTGGCTTTTATTACCTTTGATAAAAAAGTATGACAAAGCACTGGCTTGACACAACGGAATATCCATTTACTTCAAATTACATTGATATTAATGGACACAAACTTCATTACATTGACGAGGGGCAAGGGGAAACAATTTTATTCATTCACGGAACGCCTTCCTGGAGCTTTGATTTCCGTAATGTAATCAAAAAGCTGAAATCCAGTTTTCGCTGTATTGCCATCGACCACATTGGCTTTGGCCTTTCTGACAAGCCAGAACACTACGATTATTCAACGCAAAATCACAGCAAAACTCTTGAAAGTTTTGTGATTCATAAAGGCCTTCAAAAATTCACTTTAGTCGTGCATGACTTTGGTGGTCCAATTGGGTTGAACTTCGCAATCAAACATCCTGATCAAGTAAAGGATATAATTATCCTCAACTCATGGTTATGGAACAGCGAAGATGAGCCCGAATTTATTAAGCTGAGCAAAATTCTTAAAAGTCCTCTACTACCCATATTATATCGTTATCTTAATTTTTCACCTCGATATATTTTACCAAAATCATTTGGTGATCATAAAATTCCTAAACAGTTAATAAAGCAATATACCAAACCCTTTGCTAACAGAACACAACGTAATGGAACATTGGCTTTTGCCAGATCATTGCTTCAAGATCAAAACTGGTTTCAGGAATTATGGAATAAAAGACAAACTATTACTAATAAACCTACCCTGCTTATCTGGGGAATGAAAGACCCTATAATCACTATGAAATATCTGGATAAATTCTCTATTGGATTTACCAACTCAAAGATAGTCAGGTTAGAGAAAAGCGGCCATTTCCCGCAGGAAGAACAACCTGAAAAAGTAGCACAATCGATATTTAAGTTCTTAAATGAAAGATAAATCAACTCTAACACCTAAGAGTCATTTTGCATAAAAAGCTTCAAAAAGGCTAACAAGGAGCATTTTTCTTCGTAACTTGTTCATTAACATCATAAAATAAAATTGAACAATATGGATTATGGAATGATTGCAATTCTTGTGATTTTAGGAATTATGTTTCTCTCAAGAACTTTAAATGAAAATGCCAACAAAAAATTAGACCAGGATAAAAAAGCAGAATTGGTTGATTTATTCTCCAAAGATCGAATCTTCAATTTTGGAATTTTAATCATTATAGTGCTTATTTTTTTCATTAACATAAAACTTAATTTAATTGACCCTATTCTTAATTATGGAATTTATATAGGATCTATTTTAACTTTTTTGACCGTATCAACATTTTTGTCATTTAAGAAATTGAAGAAAAATAATTTCCCTGATTCTTATATCAGATCCTATATTACTATTACAACTATTAGGTTTTTAGGAATTGTTATTTTCTTTGCGATTTATCAGTTGGGGTAAAGAGCTACGTATAATTTACTTTTTTTACACTTCGAGTATTCTCCTTTCGATGATGAAGAACACTTTGATCAGGATATTGAGCTATGGAAAAAATGAACGAAGTCAAAAAGAATAACTCCTAAATATTTCTTCTTGAACAATACAATCCAAGTTAAGAACTATCTGGTTTTACCTTTTCACTCATATCCCCTAAGCTCTATAATCAACAGGCTTTCCCTTAGCTAACATTTGTTCTCATACACATGTTTTATACATATCAAAGAAAATCCAATGAAAAAACCCCTAAACGTTACCCAGAAATTAATTCAGTTACATCTCGTAAAGGGTGAAATGATACCCGGAACAGAAATTGGCATCCGGATCGATCAGACTCTTACTCAGGATGCCACAGGTACAATGGTGATGCTGGAACTGGAAGCGATGGGAGTATCAAAAATAAAAACAGAACTATCAGTTCAATACGTAGACCATAATCTGCTTCAAGAAGACTTTAAAAACGCTGATGATCATTTATTCTTAAGATCAGCAGCACAGAAATTCGGCCTTTGGTACAGCAGAGCAGGTAATGGAGTAAGTCATCCGGTCCATATGGAAAGATTTGGAATCCCAGGAAAATCAATGGCTGGTTCAGACAGTCATACCCCCGCAGCAGGAGCCCTTGGAATGCTCGCACTTGGTGCCGGAGGACTGGATGTAGCATTTTCAATGGTAGGTGAACCATTACACTTCAAAATGCCCAGAATCATGGGTGTTAAGTTAGTTGGTAAATTGCCCGACTGGGTAAGTGCAAAAGATGTGATCCTTGAAATGCTCAGAAGATATGGAGTTCATGGTGGAAGAGGAATAATCTTTGAATATTACGGCCCAGGCTTAGAACAACTATCAGCTATGGACAGACATGTCATCGCCAATATGGGTACGGAACTCGGTGCTACTACTACAATTTTCCCATCGGATCAAGAGGTAAAAAGATTTCTAAAAGCTCAGGAAAGAGAAAATGACTGGACTGAGATTATTGCGGATGAGGGCGCTAGTTATGATCTTACTGACGAGATCAATTTGTCAGAACTTGAACCATTGATTGCTTGTCCTAGCAGTCCGGGCAATGTTGTAAAGGTAAAAGAGGTTGCAGGCACTCCTATATCTCAGGTAGTTATCGGGTCATCTGCCAACCCCGGTATTCGTGACTTCTGGATTGCAGGAGAAATAGTTAAAGATAAGACAGTAAATCCTTCCGTATCATTTGACGTCAATCCTACATCCAGACAAGTTATAGAAAATCTTATCCCTATGGGGGCTCTTGCAAATCTGGTAAAGTCAGGAGCCAGATTTCACCAGGCTGGGTGCTTAGGTTGTATTGGCATGGGACAAGCTCCTGCCTATGGAAAAATAAGTTTGAGAACAATGCCCAGAAACTTCCCCGGACGTTCAGGAACACTTGATGACAAAGTCTATCTTTGCAGCCCTGAAACTGCAGCTGCATCAGCACTAACAGGAAAAATTACAGATCCCAGGGATATGGAACATCTATATGGAATGAGCTATCCGCATTACAAAAATCCGGAAAAAGAAATCATAAATACCTCTATGCTCCTCGCTCCATCAGATGGCACTCCAGTGGAACTGGAAAAAGGTCCCAACATCAAGTCATTTCCGGATTTCAGGCCATTGCCGGATACATTTGAAGCTCCAGTCCTGCTAAAGATGGGCGATAATATCTCTACGGATGAGATTCTTAAAGCTGGAGTCAAAGTACTTTCTTATCGTAGTAATATCCCTGAAATAAGTAAATGGAGTTTTAATATTATAGATAGTCAATTTTATATTAAAGCCATAAAGGCTCAGGAGATTCATGGAGGCCATATAGTGGTAGCCGGACATAACTATGCTCAGGGATCAAGCAGAGAACATGCAGCAATTGCTCCAAGGTACATAGGACAAATTGCAGTCATTGCTAAAAGCTATGCCCGTCTTGGCTGGCAAAACCTGATCAACTTTGGAATTATTCCATTTGAATTCATCCATGAATCAGATTATGACACCATCGATCCTAATGATGAGATAAGAATATCTGGGATAATAGAAGGCTTTTCAAATAACAAAGAACATATCGCTTTAAACATGACTAAAAATCTTAAATACAGATTAACCCATGGTTTGAGCGAGCGCCAGACTGAAATACTTATACATGGAGGAATCATCAATTTTCACAAAAGCAGAGAGCTTATTCTATCAAAGGGATAACTGTATAATCAATATGATTCACATTACTTAGATGCATTTTCTATATATTCAGATGAAAACATTGGGTTTAAAGCATCTAAAAGACATTAATTAATTGAAATAAAAAACTCCGGCTTTTTTCAAAACCGGAGTTCTTATTTTATTTGAGAATTACCTTCTCTCTTCTAGTGAGTCCATCTTTCTCAAATGTAACTATATATAAACCTCTTGGAAGATCGGAAACATTAAAGACATCACCTCCTTCAACAACAAATAATTGTCCGAGTTGATTGGTAAATGTAATCTTACCTACATGACCTTTCAGATGAATTTCGTTAGTACAAGGATTCGGCCAAGGCATGTTATTTTCTACTTCTGCATTAATCGTTCCTGCTACAACGCAATCATTAAGTTTAACAGTTGATGAACATGAATAACGATCCGGAGCTTTGAATATAAGGGGACTATAATAAGTCCGGATTTCGTTTACAAGTAACTCATACTTCAATTGTTTTAGATTGGTAATTTCTATGCTGTCACTTTTTATAAAATTACCTACTGCAAGGCACGTCACTTCTGAGAAATTCAAAGAGTCGTTAAAATTGGCAAAAATAGTTTCCACTTCTTCATCAACCCTATAACCTATCTTAGAATAAATGCGCCAGCTTGGACAAATTGGCTGTAGATATCTTCTGTATAAAGTAATTTTATCACACTCTGTTTTGTATTCAAAACATCTTGTAGCTGGTTGCCCATAGCCCTTTATTACATATAAGCTTCCATCCATATGGATATTCTGAATTACAGGAATATTTATCAGATTAAAGTCCTGAATCACATTTTCAGCGGGTAATATATCATTCACTGGAATGTTAATCTTTTCCAGCCACTCTACTCGATCTTGTTTCAGGTAATAATGTATGATCAGCGTATTTTGGACAAATTCCGCTTTATAGGTGTAACTGTAATTTCCCTGAAGGTTTTTAGGAAGGTTGAGGTTCACGCTAAGGTTTCTGCAAAGAAAAGAGCCCTCAAAAACATTTATATTTTCCAAAGGTGGACAGTTCAGGAGATTTGCATTTCCTATCCTTGTCAACTGGATTAGTGGAGGACATGGTGCATTAACACAATAGACAATTTGAGTGTCTGCATGGAATATTGTGAAGTCACGTGGTGAAAGATTGCTTAATACAAGACTATCAATGACCACCCTTGTTCCCACAGCATTGCAAGTAATATCACGGGGCTTTATTACATCTTTAAAATTAACCAAAAGGCTGTCTTCAATTATCTTTACTTGTGGTGTTGTATAAACATCAGCAGCAGGGCATATATCTTCCAGCCTTCTTCTGTAGATGGTAACCTCCCTGCAATCATATTTTGAAGTATAGCAAGGTCTGTATGGCCAGCCAAATGCTAAACTGGTTGATTTCAACTGACCCTCTATGTAAATATTATGGACGACAGTCCATTTAAGGTCGACATTAGCAGCAGAAGATGTTATTGAAGGAGAAAAGTATTTATTTAAATCTACAGTAATTTGCTTCAGAACATCAGTTTTTGCGCTTTGCAGATGATAGTTGATTGTTAAATACTGAGTCGTGTCATTTTTTAGAACTTCCACTTTATAATTATATTTCCCTTGAAGTTCCCGAGGGATCTTGTAAGTTGTGGAAAGTGTATCACATAATACTGATCCGTTAAAACTATTCAGAACAATAGAACTAGGAAAAACTCTGAAACTAAAAAAAAGCAGAAGGATTGTGAGTATAATTTTGTTCATAGTAATAAAAATTTAGGTTTAAAGTACTATATATCAATCAAGAGGGTTTGGTAACCTTTTTCTAATTACTATCAATTTACCTACATAAGAATTTTTAAATAATATATTAGGGAAATATTGACTTTTCAATGGCATAAAAACAAAAAAGCCTGCAACACATTGGTATTGCAGGCTTTTAAAAACTCTTGTGTGATTCCGTTTGGATTCGAACCAAAGACCTACTGCTTAGAAGGCAGTTGCTCTATCCAGCTGAGCTACGGAACCCATTCAATGTAACAAAGCAGTCTTTTATCACAGCTCTTTCCGAGGAAAATGATGTCGGGGTGGCAAGATTCGAACTTGCGACCTCCTGGTCCCAAACCAGGCGCGATAACCGGGCTACGCTACACCCCGAAACTTTAAAGAACTTTTGCTTCTCTTTTTAGGGGTTTTGCCTCCCACACTTTTTATTAAGGTATCCGAAGAAAGAGATGCTTCCTCCTACTTAAACAACATAGCCTGCAACACATCGTATTGCAGGCTATATATAAGATCTCTTGTGATCCCGTTTGGATTCGAACCAAAGACCTACTGCTTAGAAGGCAGTTGCTCTATCCAGCTGAGCTACGGGACCCGTTCAATTGAACAAAGCAGTCTTTTAATCACAGCTCTTTCCTAAGAAAGAATGAAGTCGGGGTGGCAAGATTCGAACTTGCGACCTCCTGGTCCCAAACCAGGCGCGATAACCGGGCTACGCTACACCCCGAAACTTTAAAGAACTTTTGCTATCTTTTATAGGTTTTGCCTCCCATACTTTTCCTTAGAAATCCAGCGGAGAGGGGGGGATTCGAACCCCCGGTACGGTTTGACCCGTACGACGGTTTAGCAAACCGCTCCTTTCGGCCTCTCAGGCACCTCTCCCTTTTTCAAAAAAGCGATGCAAAGATAACGGAATTCATTTTAATTGTGCAACTATTTCCTGAAAATAATTGGTTTTTTTTCTAACATATTCACTACAACTCTATACTACAATACTTTACACCTTCCACACCAACATCTTTACTTATATTTTTTTAATTAATTGTTCAAAAAAGCCTATTTTTCCATCCTGTTAATCTCAATTTTTGTTCTAAACAAATGATCTGGAGTAAACCTATCGGTATTCTTGAATATACACTTATCGGAATTTTTCTCCTGTTTTATCTCATGTATTTTATCAGGATGATACTTGTTTCCTCCAAAGTAAGAAGCAACATGAGAAGGTCTTTCTATAAATTCTTTCTTCGCTCTGCATACTTCGGCGCTTTTATTATAGCTTTCCTCGGACCTTCTTTCGGTGATACCAAAAAGGAAATTAAAACCACCAGAAAAGATATATTCTTTGTGCTTGACATTTCAGGTTCTATGGATAGCAATGATGTACTGCCTTCCAGAATTGAAAAAGCTCAAAAGGAACTTTCACGCATTGCAGACAGGCTAAATTCTGCTCGAATTGGACTGATCACTTTTTCTTCAAGCGCAAATCTTATCTGTCCCCTCACCTACGACAAAGACGCTTTTAAAATGTTCATTCAGTCCATTACTAATCAGCAGGTAAACGGCACGTCTAACATGAGTTCCGGCTTGCAACTTGCAATGCAAAAGCTTTCTTCTTATAAAACGCAAATTCACGATGTAGGAAAGTTTGTCATCCTGATTTCGGATGGGGAAAATTTCGGAGAAGATCCTGACAAAGTATTAAAACTATTCAAACAAAAGAAAATAACCCTCATGACTGTCGGCATTGGTACCACTTCCGGAGGCACCATACCAGAAACTTATGGACCTAAAAAAGACAAAGAAGGTCAGGAAATAATCACTTCTCTAAGATCTGCCGAATTAAAAAAACTTGCTGCATTAGCTGGAGGAACTTATTTTGAAACAAACGACAACAGGAATGATCTGGCTTACCTTTCTGACCGCATAAACCGAATCGAGGGTGTTACCACCGGGTATCAGAAAGTAGATGCCACTGCCAATAAATACATTTATTTTCTCCTCTTTGGTTTATTTCTTATTCTTCTGGACGTTTTAATCACTGTTAAAACTATTAGTTTATGAGATTGATACTTCTTGCCAATATATTTTTTGCAATCTGGAGCTTCCTAAACAGGTTTTCAGAGATCAATAATTATATTGATTCCGCAGAGCAAAACTTTCAGAAGGGGGAATATGAACTTGCGATAAAAGACTATACAATCCTGATCAACCATTATAAGATCAAAGATGAAGACATTCTACTAAATCTTGCGCACAGCTATTATAACATCCAAGACACTTCCAACTCAAAAAAAATATATCACAACTTACTGAACTCAGATGACAGCATTACAAGATCTATAGCACATCAGCAACTAGGCAACGTATTCTGGATGACTGGCAAAAAAAACAAAGCCGTTTACCATTACACCGAATCTCTGAAAGCAAATACTTCTAATGAAACCGCCAGAATCAACTTTGAGCTCATTCAGAAATTAATAAAATCTGAAGAGCAATATCAGACAAGTGTTCGATATAAAAAAGAAAAACAAGCCTCAGGTCAGGGAAATACCGGGAAATCTTCAAATAAGACTAAGGAAGGAAGCGGTAACTCTATCAATCGCTCAGGAAACAAAGGAGACAATAATACACAAAGGTCTGCTTCTAATGAAGGCGGAAATTATCAGGGAAGCCAATCTGATACTGAAAATGATAAAAATGAACTGAGAAATCAAAAAAACGGTAATAAGGAGAATGAAGACTTAATTACTAACAAATTAAAAGCTGCTAACCTGAGTCTTCAAAGAGCAAGAGCAATTCTTGATGCAATGAAGCAAAATGAAATTCAATATCTTCAGCAAAAACAAACGGCAAAACCTGAGGACGAACAGGATTTACCAGATTGGTAGCAAGATAAACATAATCAGCAGTTCACAACAAAGTTCAACCGAATTGTATTTAGAGCGTACAAACTAGCGTTGAATTTAAACCCTAACACAGATCATGAAAGAAGTTTATATCATATCCGCAGTAAGAACACCAATAGGCAGCTTTGGAGGCTCATTAGCTAATTTTTCAGCTACTCAACTAGGCAGTATTGCTATTAAAGGTGTATTGGAAAAATCAAAAATCAAGCCTTCGGATGTAGAAGAAGTAATCATGGGCAATGTACTTACCGCAAATCTAGGGCAAGCTCCAGCACGTCAGGCGGCAATATTTGCAGGACTACCCACTTCTGTTGTATGTACGACTATCAACAAAGTTTGCGCTTCTGGTATGAAAGCGGTGATGCTGGGTGCTCAATCCATAATGCTTGGTAATGCCGATATAGTTATTGCCGGAGGCATGGAAAGTATGTCTAATGTACCTTACTATGCAGACAGAGCAAGATTCGGACTTCGCCTTGGTCATGGAACTATGATAGATGGTATTATTAAAGATGGCTTGTGGGATGTCTATAAAGATTATCACATGGGCAACGCTGCTGAAAACACCGCCAGACAAATGAATATTACACGTGAGATGCAGGATAACTTTGCAATTGAAAGTTACAAAAGAGCTGCAGAAGCCGTGAAATCAGGAGCATTTAAAGAAGAAATAATTCCTGTGAAAATTGAGCAGAGAGGTAAAGATCCTTTGGTAATATCGGAAGATGAAGAGTATACAAAAGTAAATTTTGAAAAAATACCCGGTCTGAAACCGGTGTTTGACAAAGAAGGAAGCGTCACTGCAGCAAATGCCAGCACTCTTAACGATGGAGCCTCTGCCCTACTTCTAATGAGCAAGGAAAAAGCAGAGAGTCTTGGCATCAAACCTCTTGCTTCTATTATAGGATTTGCAGATGCCGAACAAGATCCTGAATGGTTTACTACAACTCCATCCCTTGCTATACCAAAGGCGATCAAACTTGCTGGTATAGCAGCCTCTGAGGTAGATTACTACGAAATCAATGAGGCATTTTCTGTTGTATCCATCGCAAACAATATTAAACTTGGCCTGGATTCTTCAAAAGTTAATATTTACGGAGGTGCCGTAGCATTAGGCCATCCGATTGGTTGTTCCGGAGCCAGAATCATCACTACATTGACTAGCGTATTAAACAATAAAAATGGAGCTATAGGAGTTAGTGGTATTTGCAATGGAGGTGGCGGGGCCTCTGCTTTAGTTATCAGAAAAAATTAAAACCGACAGAATTTTAATAGAATTTCCAAGTAAACGTTCTGTTTAAAACTTTTCCTATTATGTCCTTTTTATACAGAAATGCAATTCTTCTGCTTATGGTATTGGCTGCTATTCCAGCTCTAAGCCAGAGTCAGAAGTTGATCTCTACTTATTATCCGAAATATGATAGTGCAGGGATGAAAATTCCTGTCAGAGAACAATATTATGTAAATGAAGAAGACACAACAATAAAAAACGGAAGTTATACTTTATTTTCCCCTGAAGGAGATATACTAATAAAATCAACTTACAAAGACAATCTCCTTGATGGGCCATATGCGGAATTCTATGAAAACGACAACCCTAAGGTAAAAGCCACATACTCCAAGGGAAAAAAGGTCGGAGAACAAGTGAATTACTCTATTCAAGGAAACCTTCTTTCAAAAGAGGTCTATGAAAAAACTTCAACTTCCGATCTTCAACTTTATAAAAAATATGCTCCTTCCGGGAAGCTTACAGGAGAAGGCTTTGTCAAAAATGGATTGTATGACAGCACCCTTACAGAATACTATGAAAATGGAGCTGTAAAGACCAAAATGGCATTCAGACAGGGTAAAAGGAAAGGGCCTTTTTCTGTCTTTGACCCAAAGGGAACTCTTTTACAAAAGGGATTCTATGAAAATGACAGCCTCAACGGCATGATCACCTCTTATTTCAATAGTGGAAAGATCAAGAGCACTGCTATGTATAAGAAAGGATCGGT
Organism: Sporocytophaga myxococcoides DSM 11118; assembly: GCF_000426725.1. NCBI lineage: Bacteria > Pseudomonadati > Bacteroidota > Cytophagia > Cytophagales > Cytophagaceae > Sporocytophaga > Sporocytophaga myxococcoides. Next base: position 414,316 of record NZ_AUFX01000009.1, read on the forward strand.
AGATGGAATTGTTGAGGAATATTATCAGTCTGGCAAAGTTCGCTCTGAGATAACTTATCAGGACAACAAGAAAAATGGGCCAGCCAAAACCTTTTTCGAAAACGGAAATCCGGAAACAGAAGAAAATTATAAAGGCGGATTTCCTTCCGGATACTTCAAGACCTATTATCCTGAAGGCGGAATAGAAACAGAATCTTTTAAAGATGGCAATAAAAACCAGATCAAATTTAAAAGATACGGCAAAACAGGTACTGTTCTTTCAGAAGGCACCATGGTAAATGGTCAGCCTGAAGGAACCATCAATTCATTCTATGATAATGGCACCCCCAAAAGTGTTTTTAATTACAAAGCAGGAGTTAAAACCGGAAAAAATATCTCCTACCATGAAAATGGCAATATTGCAGAAGAAAGCATTATTAAAAACGGCGAAGAAGGAGTTATACAAAACACCAGATTATATAATAAAGAAGGCAAACTTATTGAGCAACAGAGTTACATTACCAAATCTGAAAAAACCTCTAACAGCAAACGTAATTCCGAGAAAAACAAAAGCATTACCGGAGATCTTGACAAGACCAAAACCGGGGAGTGGATTTCTTATTGGGACAATGGCAAGCTTAAATCAAAAGAAACTTATGTCAATGATGCCATTCATGGAGAACGCTTAGTTTATGATTCTGATGAACAGTTGATTGAAAAACAATACTATTCCAATGGTATAAAAACCGGTGTGTGGCAGACCTTTTACCCTTCTGGAAAAATAAAAAGCCAGACAACCTACAAAAACAGCACTCCATATGGCAATCATAAAAACTTTTATGAAAACGGTCAGGTCGAATATACAGGGAGCTATATAAATGGTAAGAAAACTGGTTCCTGGAATTACTATAATGCTGAAGGTAAACAGGTTCGAAGCGAACAGTATAAAAATGACATAAAAGTTTCTGAAAAAAATCATAAGTAAATTACTAAAAATAACCTTGTGACATCATAAGGTTATTTTTTTTTATATTTTTGCGTTCCTGAAATAAAGCATGAACGCAATAAAAGAAACCAACTTCTCCTTTCCCGGACAGACGGCATTTTACAGGGGAAAAGTAAGAGATGTCTATTCATTTGCAGATAAAATTGTAATGGTAGCATCAGACAGAATATCAGCATTTGATGTGGTACTCCCAGAGCCCATCCCCTACAAAGGACAGGTACTTAACCAAATAGCATCCATTTTCCTTAAAGCAACTTCTGATATAGTCCCCAACTGGGTTAAATCAGTCCCGGATCCATCGGTGACGATTGGAATCAAATGCTCTACATTTCCTGTTGAAATGGTAATCAGAGGCTATCTTGCCGGTCATGCCTGGAGGGAATATAAAGCAGGAAAAAGAACTCTTTGCGGAGTAGCCCTACCCGAAGGACTTAAGGAAAACGATCCTCTTCCTTCACCTATTATAACCCCAACTACAAAAGCAAGCGAAGGGCACGATGAAGATATTTCCAGAGAAGAAATATTAAAACAAGGTCTTGTATCAGAGGCAGACTATATAGTACTTGAAAAATATACCAGAGCTTTATTTCAAAGAGGTACAGAAATCGCTAAAACAAGAGGCCTAATACTCGTTGATACTAAGTATGAATTTGGGCATTCTGATGGAAAAATTTATCTTATTGATGAGGTGCACACACCTGATTCTTCAAGATATTTTTATGCAGAGGGATACGAAGAAAGACAGAAAAAGGGTGAAGTTCAAAAGCAGTTATCAAAGGAATTTGTAAGACAATGGCTCATTGAAAACGGATTTCAAGGTAAGGAAGGACAAAAAATTCCACAAATGACACCTGAAATAGTGAAAAATATATCAGAAAGGTACATTGAACTTTTTGAAAAAGTAACGGGAGAAAATTTCAAAAAGCCCAATTCTGCTGAAGATATTCAGGAAAGAATAAAGAAAAACATACTTAATGCAATAAATGCTAGTAATTGATTTTTAAAAGATTTTTTATAAATTTATATACCTAAGGGGAATTATATGAAATATACGATTGAAAAAACAGAGAAATACAGTCTTGTTCAACTTCACGAAGAAAAACTGACTTCTGCTACTGCACCTGAGTTAAAATCAGAATTAGTTAAATTAAATGCAGAAGGTTCAAAAAATATCATTCTTGACATGAATGACGTGAAATATGTCGATTCTTCAGGACTAAGCTCTATTCTTGTGGGAAATCGCCTTTGCGATAACGAACAAGGAATGTTTGTTTTGACCGGAATTAGCGATCATGTAATGAAACTGATTAAAATTTCTCATCTTGACAATATTCTGAATTTAATCCCCACTGTAGAAGAGTCTGTGGATGCGATATTCATGAATGAACTGGAGAAAAATCTTAGGGCTGAAAACAAAGAAGAATAATCGCATTGCCTTTTGAGATTAAAATACTAGGCTCTAATTCAGCCACTCCTGTCTTTAACAGACATCATTCTTCGCAGTTACTTACAATCAACAACCAGCTATTTCTAATTGATTGTGGAGAAGGGACACAACTTCAGCTGATCAAATACAAGATCAGGTTTACAAAGATTAACTATATATTCATATCTCACCTGCACGGAGATCATTACCTTGGTCTCGTTGGCTTGCTGAGTACCATGCACTTAAATGGGAGGACAAAAGACTTATATCTTTTCGGTCCTCCCGGGCTGGACGAAATCATTACAATCCAGCTGAAATATTCAGAGACTTTCCTAAACTTTAAAATCATTTTTACCGAACTAGATACAACGGCTCAAAAAGTCATTCTGGATTTGGATAATCTGACGATAGAGACCATACCTCTGATACACAGAATAAAATGCTGTGGTTTTCTTATCAAAGAAAAGCCCAAGAAAAGAAAAATTGATAAAACCAAAGTTCCTGACCACTTAACTCCTCTTCAGATAATTGCTTTAAAAGAAGGAGAAGATGTAGTGGACAAAGAAGGACATTTGTTAAAAAGCGAACTATATACATTCCCTGCCAGAAAAAGCAGAAGCTATGCTTATTGTTCTGACACTGCATACAATCCGGCTATGTTCGGACAAATCGAAGGTGTGGACATGTTATACCATGAGGCTACCTTCCTTCATGATATGGAAAGCCGGGCAAAAGAAACCCACCATACTACAGCTCTTCAGGCTGCATGGACTGCCAGAGAAGTAAAAGCTAAGACTTTATTGTTAGGTCACTTTTCTGCAAGATACAAGGATATTGAACCTCACCTAGTAGAAGCAAAAACCATCTTCCAAAATTCCTTTCTTGCCGAAGAAGGATTATTATTCACAATAGATGATGAACCGCTATGAAAAACACCATTTCCGGGAAAAAGATGAATCTATTCATCTTCCTGACAGGAATTTTCCTGGTTAATGCTCTTACTGCTGAAATCATCGGGCCAAAAATATTTTCACTTGAAGCACTATTAGGCTTCAAACCAGCTCAGATTCCTTTTTGGAATAATATAAAACTTGATTTTAACCTCACAGCTGGCGCCATCATTTGGCCTGTAGTATTTATAACTACAGACATTATCAATGAATATTTCGGAAAAGATGGAGTAAAAAAAATCAGCTACCTTGCAGCAGCTCTAATCGCTTATGGGTTTGGTGTCATCTATCTTGCTACCGACCTCCCCCCTGCTGAATTTTGGATCAAGATCAATAATACAGATCATTCAGGCACTCCATTTAATATTGACTACGCATATGGCAAAATCTTCAGACAAGGCTTTGGAATTATGATTGGCTCTATTCTAGCCTTCCTGATTAGCCAGCTGCTGGATGCATACGTATTTCATACTATTAAAAATAAAACCGGAGGTAAAGGAATCTGGTTGAGAGCAACCCTTTCAACACTTGTGTCCCAACTCATTGACAGCTTCCTGGTACTTTATATAGCCTTTTATATCTTCGGAGGAGAGTCACAATGGTCCTTATCACAAGTCTTTTCCGTGGGAATCATTAACTATATCTATAAATTCGGAGTGGCAATAATCCTCACTCCATTACTTTATGTTGCCCATTACCTGATAGATATTTACCTGAAAGATTCTAATACAGAAAATGCATTGGCTCTGGACTAAAGATTAACTTCTTCTCACATTATCAAGAATAACTGCGCTTGCTACAGCTACATTTAAAGATTCTGCACCTCCAAAACGAGGTATTGTAATTTTATCTGTTACAAAACTTTCCAAGTCCTCATTTATTCCGGAAGCTTCATTCCCTAGCAATATTGCCCCTGTTTCAGGAAAACTTACTTTATGAATATTTTCTCCGTTGAGAAATGCACCAAAAACTTTTACTCCGGCAAGATTCAAATCTTTAAGATAAATTTTCAGATCACAGTAGTGCATTTTTACACGAATAAAAGAGCCCTTGGTAGCCGAAATAACTTTAGGATTATAGTGTTCCGCACACTGTTCACTGCAAATTACCTTTGAAATCCCATACCAGTCTGCGATTCGAATTAATGTACCAAGATTTCCCGGATCCCTTACTTCGTCAAGTATAAGAACAAACTCTCCTTTATTCACCTTCAAAGCTTGTTCCTCTTTCATTCTCACAACAGCCAGTGCCGCATTATTACTTTCCAATGTACCGACTTCGGTCAATTCTTTCTCATCAGTATATTCAAAAGTGACTAAAGAGGATTTTATCAGAGCTTCATTTTCTTCAAAAAATTGAGAAGTAACGAAAAGATGTTCAATCTTAAAGTCTGACTCTAATAATTCCTTAACATTTATAGCACCTTCAACTAAAAACATTTGGTGCAGTTTACGGTATTTCTTAATTTGTAAAGATTTGATAAGTTTTTGTTTATTTCTGGAAATCATACCCAGTGTCGAATTTTAAGTCAATATATTATATTTTATTCATAGGAAGTACGCTTTTTTTTACCTTCGCCTGCTCACCAACAAAGCAACTTAAAGAAAACGAGTACCTTCTGTATAGACAGACTATTAAGGGAAACAGAAAAATTCCTTATGATGATCTCTCTGTCTATTATAAACAGATTCCTAACAGGAAATTTTTAGGTACAACACCATATGTTGCTATATACTATCTTGGTAAAAGGAATTATGATTCACTGAAAACTGCCAATAAAAGAGATTCTATTGCGAAAAAATATGATCAGAAAATAGAAGCTGCCCAAAAACCTAAAAAACGTCGAAGACTTGAAGACCGGAAAGAGAAGCGGCTTGAGGTTTTAAACAAAAACCTCAAAGATGGCAACTGGCTGATGAGGGTTCCCGGTGAGAAACCGGTTATTTACGATTCAGCCCAGATGAATCTGACAGAAAAACAAATGAAATACTACCTTCATTCTCAGGGCTATTTTCTTTCGGATGTAACTTCTGATGCAGATACTTCAGGTAAAAAAATTTCTGTTGTATATAAAATACATGAAGGTGATTACTATAAGATAAAATCTATTAAATATTCTATTAAAGATAAAAAGATAGACAGCCTGGTTAACGCTAATCTTAAGGACTCTCCATTAAAAATCAACAACAGATATAAAGAAAGCGATGTCTCAGATGAAAGGGAAAGACTAACAAAATTACTTAAGGATAAGGGGTATTTCGATTTCAGCCGACAATATATATTCTTTAAATTGGATAGCACTATTGGCAACAAATGGATAACCATGGAAATCTTGATTCAAAACCCTTCAGGTCAGGATTCCCATAATCAGTATACTATCTCTCAGATTTATTTTAACACAGACCTCTCTCCCAGGAAAGAGAAAACAAGAGACACGCTGGAATATAGAGGAATTCATTATATATTCTATGACAAGCGTTTTTCCAAAAAACTGTTAAACTCCAAGATGAGTTTTCACCCAGGTGATCTTTACAACCAGAGTAAAATTCAGATAACCCAAAGGCAGCTTGGGAGTATGGATATGTATAGGTTTGTCAATATAAATTTTGAAAAAAATAAAGATTCGGCTCAAACACTTACTGCTTTTATTAACACCAGTCCTTTGCAAAAATATCAATTGACTCAGGAATATGGTGTCAATGTCGGACAGGCATTTTACCCGGGCCCTTTCGGAAACATCACCATCAGGGCTAGAAATTTCCTGAAAGGATATGAAGTATATGAAACCTCATTCAGATATTCTATTGATGCACAATATGGATTTTCAGACTCAACTGGAGTTTTCAGAACGCAGGAATATGGAGTCAATACAAGTGTTGCATTTCCTCAGATTTTCATTCCTACACAATTGAGGTTTAAATTCAAAGAATATGCTCCGAGAACAAAACTACTTACCGGATATAATTTTGTAATGCGCCCTGAATATACAAGACAAACTATCAGAGGTGCTTTGACCTATAGCTGGATGCCAAGTATTTTTAAACAATACAATGTCTCACCTATAGACATCAATATAATCAATTCTGTAAAGAGTACTAATTTTACGAATTACCTTGCTAAGTTAGACAGTTCCGGAAATAAATTAAGTGTCAGCTTTAGACCTGCTTTTGTTACAAGCTTCAATGCCTATTTCGTCTATAATAACAGTGAATTTGGCAAAATCAAAAAATCAAAATACTTTAAGCCTTTTGTTGAAATCGGAGGATTAATTCCTGCTCTTTTAAGGCAAACAGACTCTACACTCTTTGGTTTGCAGTATTTCGAATTTATACGCCTAAATTCCGATTTGAGGTTTTATCGTCCTGTAGGCAAATTTAACGTAATTGCCACACGAATAAACGCTGGTATTGCCCGGCCTTTCGGAAATTCCGCAAAAAATGGAAATTTTGTTTTACCTTATGAAAAATACTTCTTTGCCGGAGGAAGTAATAGTATCAGAGCCTGGAGACCTCGGAGATTAGGCCCCGGTTCATGGAAAGATCCTATAAACGGTTACAAATTTGAACAACCAGGAGAAATTTTACTTGAAGCGAGTTTAGAATACAGGTTTAATATTTTCAGTTTCTTTGATGGTGCAGTATTTGCTGATGCCGGAAACACATGGACATTTAACTATGACGAAACAAGGCCGGGAAGCCAGTTCAAACTTGATTCTTTTTACAAACAAATTGCCTTAGGCATAGGCTATGGCATAAGACTCAACTTTTCTTTCCTGATTCTCAGATTCGATATCGGATCCAAAATTTATGATCCGGGAGAACCTGAAGGAAAAAGATTTATAGGTCCGAAATTAATAAAATATCCGCCATTTGGAATTTCCAACCAAACAGCTCTTAATATTGGTATCGGGTATCCATTCTAGTATCGAATAAAACTTCTTATTCTTGACACTAATCAAATTTTAAAAGAAATTGCATAGATATATGCAGGATAAATGATTGTTTCAAAAATCCGCAATACACTAATATTAATGAATAGAATAGAGATAGAAAACTTTTTCAAAGGGCTGCAGGACAGAATCACCAAAGCATTGGAAAAATGTGACGGTAAAGCATCCTTTGAAGAAGATAATTGGACAAGAGCAGAAGGCGGAGGAGGTAGAAGCAGAGTAATTCAAAATGGTAATGTTTTTGCTAAAGGAGGTGTTAATTTTTCCGCAATATGGGGGCCAGCTCCTGAGAAGATTACCAAGGCTCTGCAAGTAAATGGAAATGAATTCTATGCTACTGGAGTTTCTATTGTAATCCACCCTCAATCTCCTATGGTACCAATTATTCATATGAATGTTAGGTACTTTGAAATGAATGACGGCACTTGGTGGTTTGGAGGAGGAATAGATCTTACCCCCCATTATATTAACTCTGAAGATGCAGTTTATTTTCACAACAATCTTAAAGAGGTTTGCGACCGCTACCATTCTTCATACTATAGTCAATTCAAAGAGTGGGCGGACAACTATTTTTTCATTCCTCACAGAAATGAAACTAGAGGTATAGGAGGCATATTTTTTGATCGCCTTTCAGAAGACAGGGAAAAAGGAATTTCAAAAGAAGACAGGTTTGCATTTGTGCAGGATGTTGGAAATCTTTTTGCGCCTCTTTATATAGAAATAGTAAACAGAAATAAAGAGAAGCCCTACTCTGAAGCTGAGAAGAAATGGCAAAGTTTGAGACGTAGCAGATATGTAGAATTTAACCTTGTTTATGACAAAGGAACAAAATTTGGGCTTGACACCAATGGCCGTACAGAATCAATACTTATGAGTATGCCACCCTCTGCCAATTGGGAATATAACTATTCAGCACCAGAAGGAAGCAGAGAAGCTGAAACAACTTCCCTGCTAAGAAAAGGTATCAATTGGGTTAATAATAAATAACAAATGCTGGAAACATTAGACAAATGGGATAAAGTTTTAATGCTTTATCTCAATGCCCTTCATTCTCCCGCACTTGATGGTACAATGATTTTCCTCTCAGCTAAAGCGGTCTGGATACCCTTATACTTACTTATTATCGGAATAATAATTAAGATCTACAGAAAAAAATCCGTAGTAGTTATTTTAGTCATTATTTCACTAATCGGCGCATCGGATTTTATTACTTCCTCCATAATAAAACCTCTTGTCAAAAGGGAAAGGCCGTGTCATAATAAGGAAATTAACCCAAAGCTTTATATACCGATTGGTTGCGGAGGAGCATATGGATTTGTCTCATCCCACTCTGCCAATACATTTGCCTTGGCAACCATTCTATTGCTTATTTCCAGAAAAAAAATCTGGTGTCTGCTCTATTTATGGGCATTTTCAGTTGCTTACAGTCGTATCTACCTGGGGGTTCATTACCCTGGAGATATTATTTGCGGCGCTGTAATCGGTATTATCCTTGCCTTTGTATTTTACCTGATTTATAAAAACCTTAATACAAAAGCAGCGATTCAACGTCTACAATAAATTGAGTCTTCCCATAAATTCATCTTTATAAGAAGCACCAATAGGTATCTGCTTATTATTGATGAGAATGAAAAGATTTTCAATAGCCTCGATTTTATCTGTATTAACAATATATGATCTGTGCACCCTTGCAAAGTTTTCTTTAGGCAACCTTGCCTGGAAACCTTTCATGGTGGAATGTACAATATATTTATTGTTATTTGAAGTGAAGATCATGATATAATCAGCCAAAGCTTCAATATACAATATATCCGTCAGGTTAATTTTCACAAACCTTTGTTCGCTTCGAACATAAAGTTCATTTCTATTAGTAAGACGAATTTGCTGCATTTCCAGCATCTCTTTCACCTTTCCGACTGCAATTAGAAACCTTGCATAAGTAAGCGGCTTAAGTAAATAATCCACAACTTTATATTCAAATGCTTCTGCAGCATGCTCTCTCTTTGAAGTAATAAGCACAACCAACGGAGGATCATCAAGGGATTTGATAAGTTCATACCCAGACATCTCGGGCATTTCCACATCCAGGAACAGAATATCTACTTTTGTTTTACTCAAAACATTCGCAGCTTCAATTCCACTAGTGCAAACACCAACGAGCTTTAAGGAATCCGTTTGCTGAACGAAATGCTGAACCATATTTCTGGACATTTCTTCATCATCGACAATTAAGCAATCCATTAGTTCTTGGGAATTTGTGTTATAACTTTAATTATGATTAATTTAAAACTAAGAAAACCTGTCTGCAAGTATTTTCTGAATATATTTTCCTAAAATATCAAATTCCAGATTTACTATCGTCCCTTTTTCAACAAATTTAATATTTGTATGTTCGTAAGTATAAGGAATTATAGCAACTGAAAAAGAATTTTTCCCAGCATTTACAACAGTTAAACTTATTCCATTTACACAAATAGAACCTTTTTCAACAACGATTCCATTTTTTGAAGGATCAAATTCAAATGTAAATACCCAGCTCCCATTACTATTGACAACTTCTTGGCAAATACCTATCTGATCTACATGGCCCTGAACCACATGACCGTCAAAACGGCCAGAGGCAGGCATTGCCCTTTCCAGATTTACAAAATCTCCCTGCTTAAGAGTTCCCAGATTAGTTTTATTCAAGGTTTCCTCAATAGCTGTTACGTCAAAAGTATTATCTTGTCTATTGACATTCGTCACGGTAAGACAAACACCGTTATGAGAGACACTTTCATCAGGTCTTAGCTCATTTGCAAAAGAAGCTTCAATTTTGAACCTGAGATTTCCTTGTAAGGCTTCTACGGAAACAACCCGTCCCAACGTTTCAATAATTCCAGTAAACATATAAAAATTTATTTTCCTCTGCCCTGAATCATAATGAGAACAGTGTAAAGTATAATTCTGAAATCCATTGCCAGGGACATATTTTCTATATACAAAATATCATATTTAAGTCTTTTCACCATTTGATCTACGTTTTCAGCATAACCAAATTTCACCTGCCCTAAAGAAGTAATTCCCGGACGAACTCTATGCAAATGAATATAATGCGGTGCATGCTTTACAATCTGGTCGATAAAATAGTGCCTTTCGGGCCTTGGTCCAACCAAAGACATTTCACCAATCAACACATTAAAAAATTGAGGAAATTCATCTATCCTGGTTTTCCTCATAAATTTTCCCCAAGGAGTAATTCTTACATCATCTGTAGAAGACAAGGCTGGCCCCATCATCTCAGAATTCACATACATACTTCTGAATTTAATAATCTTAAAAGGCTTCCCATCTTTACCAATCCTTTCCTGCAAATAAAATATTGGACCTTTGGATGTATATTTTGTCATAAGAGAAACAAACAACAAAAATGGAAAACCTAAGGTCAGCACCAAAATTGCAGCCACAATATCCACACCCCGCTTCACAATTTTCTGCCATAAAGGAATAAGATCCTGATTGATCTCAATTAGTGGGACTCCAAATACCTGATGTATTTTTACAGAACCTAATAACAAATGATATACATCCGGAATAATGCTTATTCTGATTTTTTTGCCTGTTAACAGACCCAGTATCTCAGAAATTCTATCATGTTCATTAGGTTCTACAGCTATAATCACATGCTCAATTTTATTTTCGGAAATTATAGAACTGAGACTTGTATAGCCCCCCAGACATTCCAGTTCCTGTTCCATTTCCCTCCCATTCTCTTGATGAACTCTTACAAAACCGACTACATCAACACCGATTATAGATGCATTTTTCTGTATTTCAAGGAGTATATCTTTGGCCCGTTTGTCTGAACCAATAATAATACCTTTAAAACTCAGCTTTTTATTTTTTATAAGTTTTTTAATTCTTGAAATTAAAGCAACTCTCAAAATAGTGGTGAGCGTAAACTGAGTTAAGAAGTATGATATAAAAGTTTTATAATAAGCTGTGTACCGGTTAACGCCGGCGTCATCAAGAAATAAAATAAAAAAGACTATAACACATCCCAGAAAAGTTGTGGTAAGCAAAAGCATAACTTCTTTTACTCTTGACTTCTGATATATGTCTCTGTAGAATCCAAAAAAAGCATAAAATACAACCCAATAGGTACCTATAACCAAGGCGTTTCTGATCAATAGCATACTAAACTGCCTGCCATTTTCTTCCAATATGTATTTTCTTAAAAAGAAAAAAAATAACCACGCTATTACAGCGGCTAAAAAATCTAACGTGATATAGCTAAAGATATGGTATTTTTTTTTCAACTTTAAAAAGCCTTTTATTTTACAAACTATTTTAAATTCCTGAATATTGTTCTTCTTTTTAAAGTAAGCGGAGTTAAAAAATATTCTCTTTGGAATAATTTACTCAAAAATATAGTTTTTTTTATAAAGGTTAAAATATAAAATTATAAGTGTTTAATCATGGAGGATAATTATAAAACGCAAGGGCTAAGAAGGCAATTGATTAAAAAACTGAAAGACAAAGGAATAAACGATGAGGAAGTATTAAAAGCAGTTGAAAAAGTACCTCGTCATTTTTTCTTTGAGAAAGCTTTTCTCGAACATGCATACGAAGATAAGGCATTTCCAATAGGAGAAGGACAGACAATTTCCCAACCTTATACGGTGGCTTTTCAAACTTCACTTCTGGAAATAAAAAAGGGGGATAAAGTCCTTGAAATCGGAACTGGGTCAGGATATCAAAGCAGTATACTTCTTGAAATGGGTGCTAAGCTTTATACTATTGAGTACCTAAAACCTCTGTATGAAAAGGCTAAAGCTTTTTTACACTCTCAAAAATACAAAGTTAACGTCTTTTGTGGCGATGGAACATTGGGTTTGCCGCAATTCGCCCCTTACAATAAAATTCTGGTAACTGCCGGTGCTCCGCATGTACCTGAGAAGCTCGTTGAACAGCTTGCTCCAGGGGGAATACTTGTAATTCCTGTAGGTGATGAAGAAACCCAACATATGATCAAGATCATTAAAACTTCAGACAATCAAATAAAACAGGAACGGCATGGTATTTTCCGCTTTGTTCCTTTAACCGGAAAAGACGGTTGGTAATCAAAACATTTATCAAATTTGAAAAAATTCGCCTCTGAATCTCTGGTAACCATGACAGAATTGGTTTTACCTAACGATACAAATCCCCTACACAATCTGATGGGAGGAAAAATGATGCACTGGATGGATATTGTATCTGCAATTAGTGCACAAAAACATTCGAACAGCGTGGTTGTGACTGCCTCTGTTGACAATGTATCATTTTCCAGTCCGATTAAACTTGGGAATGTAGTAACTTTAACTGCGAAAGTCACAAGATCATTTTCAACTTCTATGGAAGTGCATATAGAAGTGTGGGCAGAAGACATTCCTTCAGGGACTAAAATTAAGAGCAATGAAGCTTTCTTTACTTTCGTGGCAATGGATGGAAATGGAAATCCGAGAAGAGTTCCGGAGCTTGTCCCTGAAACGGAAAAAGAAAAAAGTTTTTATGAAAGCGCTATGAGAAGAAGAGAACTGAGGCTAGTTCTGGCGGGCAGATTAAAAGCACAAGATGCTACTGAACTTCGCTCACTTTTTAAAGAATAGGAAAACTAAACAGAGGATGTTCAATATGAACCCCTCTGTTTTTTTATCTTGATTTAATTCTAAAATCAGGCTCCTCTAATGATTCTCAGGAGAAATGCTACAACAGCCAATACTAAAAGTACATGAATGATCCCTCCTACTGCGTCTCCAAATCCGAGAAAGCCTATTAACCACAAAACAACTAGAACCACAGCGATGATATATAAGAGATTTCCCATAAATTTTTATATGTTATTATTTGAAATAAATAGACATATTTTATTAACCTCTATATAAAAAAAAATGTTATGGAGAGTTTCAATCTCCATAACATTTTAAATAAAATTGTCCACTATCTTTTACTTTACCAACCTAGTATCCAGGCAAATATAAGAGGTGCAACTATTGTAGCATCAGACTCAACTATAAATTTCGGAGTGGTTATATCTAGTTTACCCCAGGTAATCTTTTCATTCGGAACCGCACCTGAATATGAACCGTAACTAGTTGTAGAATCAGAAATCTGACAGAAATAACTCCAGAAAGGAATATTTTCCATTTCCATATCCTGATACAGCATCGGAACTACACAAATAGGAAAGTCGCCTGCAATTCCTCCACCTATTTGAAAGAAGCCTACTCCTTTGCCCGAAGAGTTATTTACGTACCAATCAGACAACCACATCATATATTCAATTCCAGACTTCATTGTAGTCGCTTTGAATTCTCCTTTTATACAATAAGATGCGAAAATATTTCCCATAGTTGAATCTTCCCATCCTGGTACAATAATCGGAAGATTTTTTTCAGCTGCGGCTAACATCCAGCTATCCTTTGGGTCAATTTCATAATACTGCTCCAACTCACCAGACAGAAGAATTTTATACATAAACTCATGTGGAAAATAACGCTCTCCCTTATCATTGGCACTTTTCCAGATATTATATATATGTTTCTGAAGCCTTCTGAATGCTTCTTCTTCAGGAATACAGGTATCTGTAACTCTGTTGTAATGATTTTCAAGCAAATCCCACTCATCCTGAGGACTTAAATCTCTGTAATGAGGCACTCTTTTATAAGAATTATGTGCAACGAGGTTCATGATATCTTCTTCCAGATTGGCTCCAGTGCAGGAAATTATCTGAACCTTATCATTTCTTATCATTTCTGCCAGAGATTTTCCTAATTCTGCTGTACTCATAGCACCAGCCAGAGTAATCATCATCTTCCCGCCTTCCAACAGGTGCGTTTCATAACCTTTTGCTGCATCAACAAGAGCTGCCGAATTGAAGTGCAGGTAATGCTTTTCAATAAATTGAGAGATAGGACCTTTCATTTAATTTTATATTTATGCTCGTTATTATTTTCTTTCTAGAATTTTGCGCAAAGATAACCATTCGTTTCTCCTTTAAAAAGAAACTTGGTGATAGGTTATTCACTTCAGGTCATTTTTGAGTAAATTGGTGTCATGAGTCTTAATAATTATCAACTTAATCCGGAAGCTGTTCAGAACCTATTCAACGACTTTGTTTATATCATTCCGGAGAAATCCTCAGACCTGATCATAAAAAAGCATTCGGATTTGCCTTCTGCTCCCTCAATCCCAAAAATAAACCCAGAGCATATTGAGGTAAAAAAAGAAGAAACAAAACCACTTAAAGAAATTAAAAAGGATGATTCATTTAATTTAAAAGAATTAAAGAAAGAGCTTACATCATCAAAGATTTCCAAAAGAGCCATTATCATTATCAAAGAAGAGGATGCAATTAACGAATTAAAGACATTTCTTTTCAAAATTCTTCAGGCTGTAAAACTTTCGGAATCTGAAATACATTTGCACGTTCTTTCAGATGGCAGTTCAGTTGACCTGAATGCGATTTTAAAGGATTATTCTACACAAAAAGTACTTTCATTCGGAACTCAGTTTTCAGCTGAACATAAAGCAGAACTTAACAAAGAAACAGTATTCTCAAAGGATACAAAGCTATTCCAGACTTTTAGCCTGAAAGAACTAATTACTGATACCGATAAGAAAAAAATATTATGGGGAAATCTTCAGGTAATTTTTCCTAGTAAATAATTACTTATTATTTACTCCTTTTAAAATAAAAAAGGCTGTTTATATAAACAGCCTTTTTTATTTTAATCCTCTTCTATATTAATTAACGCTTAAGTAAGACAGAACCTTGTTTAACATAAGGTACTTTGTACTTGCCTGCCCCTTCATAGGTAACTGTCCATGGATATACCCCCTGCTCCATTATTTTATCCAGATAGAAGCCATCCCATGACTTTTCTAAATCATTGCTTTGGAAGATGATCTCACCCCATCTGTTAAAGATTGTGATGTTGAAATTTTCAACGTGGTGACCAAATATCTGATATACATCATCCTTACCATCACCATCTGGAGTAAAGACGTTAGGGAAGAAAACTTCAGGAGCACATTCTTCAATAACTTTTACATCTTTTTGAACACTACAGGTAGTAAATGAATTTGTTAAAGTTAACTGATAAATGCCTGGTGCTGTAATAGTCAAAATCTTTGAAGCTATATTACCCGGTGTCCACAGATAAGTGTCGCCACCAGTGCCTTTTCCTTCAATGGCAAAGGAAGGATCTGTTAAAGGACAGAAGGTAAATTCTGAAGGCATATTGATTACCGGAAGTTTATTTATACTAACCTTTACAGTATAAACTGGAGAGAAGCAACCATTCTCATTACCCTGCAAATAATAAGTTCCTGCAGATACTGATTTAGGATCAGAAACAACACTAGTCCCTAATTGATCGCTCCAATAAGTAATAATTAAATTTGGAGATGCCCCACTTATAACTCCAGGAGCAGTTAAATCGACTAACTCGGGCTCACATGCCATTAAATTACCATTCACTGTAAATACTGGAGCTGGATTAACAGTCACTGTTACAGGCTGAACATCTGAACAAGTTCCTAAATCACCTTTAATATAGTAAGTTCCTGCTCCTACGGAGGCTGGAGTAGCAACTACTGTCGTTGCAGCTGCATCACTGAAGTAGCTGAATGTTAAACCTGCCGTTGAACCTGTGGTTACAGAAGCAAGTGTCAGGTTTCCATTAGCCGGTGCACACACTGCTATCGGATTGGTTACTACTGTTGCACTAGGATTAACAGTCACTGTTACAGGCTGAATATCTGAACAAGTTCCTA